>NZ_JAGRRB010000008.1:0-361828 GCF_018223925.1 Klebsiella sp. 10 | reverse complement strand
TGTTTGTGTGAAGTGATTCACATCTGCCGTGTCGATGGAGGCGCATTATAGGGAGCTCTCCGGGAATGACAAGCGGAAAAATACAATTTTATTTCAACCGCTCATCTTTTAAACGCAACGCTTATTTTTGCTGCTTTTTAATCGCCGCCGGCAGCTCTGCCAGGCTATTTAGCACCCAATCCGCCGCTTTTTCCGCTTCTTCAGTCAGGGGCTTACCGGTGCGCACCAGTACTTTAGTCCCGACATCCGCAGCCGCTGCCGCCTGCATATCTTCCAGTTTGTCCCCTACCATATAAGAAGCAGCCATATCGATATGCAGATAGTCGCGGGCGGAAATCAGCATCCCCGGATGCGGTTTACGACAATCACAGGTCTGGCGGTACTCCTCAACCGCACCCTGCGGGTGATGCGGGCAATAGTAGATACCGTCGAGGTCGACGCCGCGGTCTGCCAGAGACCAATCCATCCATTCGGTCAGCGTTTCAAACTGGGCTTCGGTAAATTTACCGCGGGCAATACCGGACTGGTTAGTGACCAGCACCAGCGCGTAGCCCATCTCTTTTAGTTCGCGCATCGCGTCAATGACGCCATCGATAAATTCAAAATTGTCGATTTCGTGGACGTAGCCATGATCGACATTAATAGTGCCGTCACGGTCGAGAAAAATTGCGGGTACTGACTTTGCCACCGGTTTGCTCCTGAAAAAGACTAGTGCCGCTAGTATCGCATGTTTCCGCATGCAAGAAAGTGCTCATTATAAAGAGTCAGATTGATTTAGACGTCTGGATGCCTTAACATCCATTTCATTGCCAGGCATCGCCTGGATACGGCAGAAGAAAATGCCACGGCAAACGGCTAAACGATAATAAATAACTGATGATTAAACTTTCCAATATCACCAAAGTATTCCAGCAGGGGAATCGCAGCATTCAGGCGCTGAATAACGTCAGCCTGCATGTCCCTGCCGGACAGATTTACGGCGTCATCGGTGCCTCCGGCGCCGGTAAAAGTACGCTGATTCGCTGCGTGAACCTGCTGGAGCGCCCGACCGAAGGCAGCGTACAGGTTGACGGTCAGGAACTGACTGCCCTGTCGGAGAAAGAGCTAACCCGCGCTCGCCGTCAAATTGGCATGATTTTCCAGCATTTTAACCTGTTGGCCTCGCGGACCGTTTTCGGCAACGTGGCATTACCCCTGGAGCTGGATAACACGCCGCAGGCTGAAATCAAACGCCGTGTCACGGAGCTGCTGGATCTTGTCGGTCTGGGTGATAAGCACGACAGCTACCCGGCCAACCTCTCCGGCGGCCAGAAACAGCGCGTGGCGATTGCCCGCGCGCTGGCCAGCAATCCTAAAGTATTGCTGTGCGATGAAGCCACCAGCGCCCTGGATCCGGCCACTACCCGTTCCATTCTCGAACTGCTGAAAGACATTAACCGTCGCCTGGGACTGACCATCCTGTTGATCACCCATGAAATGGACGTGGTTAAACGTATCTGCGACTGCGTGGCGGTCATTAGTAATGGTCAACTGATCGAGCAGGACACCGTGAGCGAAGTCTTCTCCCATCCGAAGACGCCGCTGGCTCAGCAGTTTATTCAGTCCACTCTGCACCTCGATATTCCGGATGACTATCAGGCGCGCCTGAAACCTACCGCCACAGCGGATAGCGTACCGATGCTGCGCATGGAATTTACCGGCCACTCCGTCGATGCGCCGCTGCTCTCTGAAACCGCGCGTCGCTTCAACGTGAATAACAACATTATCAGCGCGCAGATGGATTATGCCGGCGGGGTGAAGTTCGGCATCATGCTCACCGAAATGCACGGTACACAGGAAGACACTCAGGCGGCCATCGCCTGGCTGCAGGAACATCATGTAAAAGTAGAGGTATTGGGTTATGTCTGAGGCAATGATGTGGCTGCTGTTGCGCGGCGTATGGGAAACGCTGGCAATGACTTTTGTCTCTGGCTTCTTCGGTTTTGTCCTCGGCCTGCCGGTGGGCGTGCTGCTGTACGTGACCCGTCCGGGGCAAATCGTCGCCAATGCCAAACTGTACCGCACGCTGTCGGCGCTGGTGAATATTTTCCGCTCCATCCCGTTCATTATCCTGCTGGTCTGGATGATTCCGTTTACCCGCGTGATCGTCGGTACCTCTATCGGCCTGCAGGCAGCGATTGTGCCATTAACAGTTGGCGCCGCGCCGTTTATCGCCCGCATGGTGGAGAACGCCCTGCTGGAAATCCCCACCGGCCTTATTGAAGCCTCCCGCGCAATGGGCGCCACGCCGCTGCAGATCGTGCGCAAAGTCCTGCTACCTGAAGCACTGCCGGGTCTGGTCAACGCCGCCACCATCACGCTCATCACGCTGGTGGGTTATTCCGCAATGGGCGGCGCGGTGGGCGCCGGTGGCCTGGGTCAGATTGGTTATCAGTATGGCTATATTGGATATAACGCCACCGTGATGAATACCGTACTGGTATTGCTGGTTGTTCTGGTTTATTTAATTCAATTCTCTGGCGATCGCATCGTCCGGGCTGTGACTCACAAATAACGTTATTGGCAGACAACACTCATTCTTACAGGAAGGAAATAACATGGCCTTTAATTTCAAAACTTTTGCGGCAGTCGGCGCGTTAATCGGTTCTCTGGCGCTGGTGGGTTGCGGTCAGGATGAAAAAGATCCGAATCATATTAAAGTCGGCGTTATCGTCGGGGCGGAACAGCAGGTCGCTGAAGTTGCGCAGAAAGTGGCAAAAGAGAAGTATGGCCTCGATGTTGAGCTGGTGACCTTCAACGATTACGTTCTGCCGAACGAAGCGCTGAGCAAAGGCGATATCGACGTGAACGCCTTCCAGCATAAACCGTATCTCGATCAGCAGATTAAAGACCGCGGCTATAAGCTGGTGGCTGTCGGTAACACCTTCGTCTACCCGATCGCGGGTTATTCGAAGAAAATCAAATCGCTGGACGAACTGCAGCCGGGCTCGCAGATCGCCGTCCCTAACGATCCGACCAACCTCGGTCGTTCTCTGCTGCTGCTGCAGCAGGTGGGCCTGATCAAACTGAAGGATGGCGTAGGCCTGCTGCCGACCTCGCTGGACATCGTCGAGAACCCGAAAAACCTGAAGATTGTTGAACTGGAGGCGCCGCAGCTGCCGCGTTCCCTGGACGATGCGCAGATTGCGCTGGCCGTTATCAACACCACTTACGCCAGCCAGATTGGCCTGACCCCGGCGAAAGACGGCATCTTTGTTGAAGGTAAAGAGTCTCCTTACGTGAACCTGATTGTGGCGCGTGAAGACAATAAAGATGCTGAGAATGTGAAAAAATTCGTTCAGGCTTACCAGAGCGATGAAGTTTACGAAGCAGCGAACAAGATCTTTAACGGCGGTGCCGTGAAAGGCTGGTAATCTTTTCTCACCGTAATATCATTCAGGACGGGCTTCACGCCCGTCTTGTCATTTATGCAAGCACCTGATTCAATAACGCCCTGTTTTTTATTCATTGAGGAAATACTATGCGTGCTTTACCGATCTGTTTGTTAGCACTCATGTTAAGCGGTTGTTCCATGCTAAGCAGATCTCCCGTTGAGCCTGCTCAAAGCACTGCAACCCCGCCGGTTAAATCTGAGCCGAGCAAACCGCGCGCCACCCGCCCGGCCCCAGTACGTATTTACACCGATGCGTCAGAGCTGGTTGGTAAACCGTTCCGCGATCTGGGTGAAGTATCTGGCGAGTCCTGCCAGGCTTCGAATCAGGATTCTCCGCCGAATATCCCCACCGCGCGCAAGCGCCTGCAAATTAATGCCGCGCGTATGAAAGCCAATGCCGTCCTGCTTCACCGCTGCGAAGTGACCAGCGGTACGCCAGGCTGCTACCGTCAGGCCGTTTGCCTGGGTTCAGCGCTTAACGTCTCGGCGCAATGAGCGCATTTCAGTTCGCGCAAATAGGCGTCATCCGTTCGCCGTATAAAGAGAAGTTTGCCGTTCCTCGCCAGCCAGGCCTGGTGAAACACGGCGGCGGAGAACTCCATCTGGTCGCGCCCTATAACCAGGCCGACGCCGTGCGTGGCCTGGAGAGCTTCAGCCATCTGTGGATCCTGTTTGTGTTTCATCAGACAATGGAAGGCGGTTGGCGTCCGACGGTGCGACCTCCCCGACTGGGCGGCAATGCGCGGATGGGCGTCTTCGCCACCCGTTCAACGTTTCGCCCTAATCCCATCGGCATGTCGCTCGTTGAGCTCAAGGGCATTCGCTGTCAGAAAGATCAGGTAATACTGGAACTCGGCAGCCTCGATCTCGTCGACGGGACGCCGGTGGTTGATATCAAACCGTATCTTCCTTTCGCCGAAGCCCTGCCGGACGCCAGCGCCAGCTATGCACAGCAGGCGCCGCTGGCGGGTATGAACGTCAGCTTTACGCCGGAAATAGACGCACAGTTACTCACGCTGGAAAAACGTTACCCACATATCAAAGCGTTTATCCGCGAGGTGCTGGCGCAGGATCCGCGTCCGGCCTACCGAAAAGAGGAACAAGCGGGAAAAACGTATGCCGTCTGGCTGCTGGATTTCAACGTCCGCTGGCGGGTGATTGCCTCCGGTTTTGAAGTCTTTGCCCTCGAAGCGCGCTAATTTTATTTTCCTCTCTTTTGGCATCTTTGCCACACTGGTAAACTAAACCACTTTTTTTGTTTCAGGCTGGGCAACCAGCCTGTTCCGCTCGTTTAACTGGAACCGTTACAACATGCGTACTAGCCAATATCTGCTCTCCACTCTGAAGGAGACACCTGCCGACGCCGAGGTAATCAGCCATCAGCTGATGCTGCGCGCCGGGATGATCCGCAAGCTGGCCTCCGGGTTATACACCTGGCTGCCGACCGGCGTGCGCGTCCTGAAAAAAGTCGAAAACATCGTGCGTGAAGAAATGAACAACGCCGGTGCGATCGAGGTGTTAATGCCGGTCGTTCAGCCATCTGAACTGTGGCAGGAGAGCGGGCGCTGGGAGCAGTACGGCCCGGAACTGTTGCGCATTGCCGATCGCGGCGATCGTCCGTTCGTCCTCGGCCCAACCCACGAAGAGGTCATTACCGATCTGATCCGCAACGAGCTGAACTCCTATAAACAGCTGCCGCTGAACTTCTATCAGATCCAGACCAAATTCCGCGACGAAGTACGCCCGCGTTTCGGGGTGATGCGCTCCCGTGAATTCCTGATGAAAGATGCCTACTCTTTCCATACTTCGCAGGAATCGCTGCAGGAAACCTACGACGCGATGTATGCCGCTTACAGCAAAATCTTCAGCCGTATGGGGCTGGATTTCCGCGCGGTACAGGCTGACACCGGTTCTATCGGCGGCAGCGCCTCTCATGAATTCCAGGTGCTGGCGCAGAGCGGCGAAGACGATGTGATCTTCTCCGACAGCTCCGACTACGCGGCAAACATCGAGTTTGCGGAAGCCGTTGCGCCGAAAGAGCCGCGCGCAGCCGCCACCCAGGAGATGACCCTGGTCGATACGCCGAACGCCAAAACCATCGCCGAGCTGGTGGAGCAGTTCAACCTGCCGATTGAAAAAACCGTGAAAACTCTGCTGGTGAAAGCGGTTGAAGATAGCGCTTCCCCGCTGGTTGCCCTGCTGGTGCGCGGCGATCACGAGCTGAACGAAGTGAAAGCGGAAAAACTGCCGCAGGTCGCCAGCCCGCTGACCTTCGCCACCGAAGAAGAGATCCGCGCCCTGGTGAACGCCGGTCCGGGCTCCCTGGGCCCGGTGAACATGCCGGTTCCGGTGATTATCGACCGTACTGTAGCAGTGATGAGCGATTTCGCCGCTGGCGCCAATATCGATGGCAAACACTACTTCGGCATCAACTGGGACCGCGATGTCGCGACGCCGGAAGTGGCCGACATCCGTAACGTCGTCGCCGGCGACCCGAGCCCGGACGGTAAAGGTACCCTGCTTATTAAGCGCGGTATCGAAGTGGGTCATATCTTCCAGCTAGGGACGAAGTACTCCGAGGCGATGAAAGCCGCGGTCCAGGGCGAAGATGGCCGTAACCAGATCCTGACCATGGGCTGCTATGGTATCGGGGTGACTCGCGTGGTAGCGGCGGCGATTGAGCAGAACTTTGACGATCGCGGTATCGTCTGGCCGGATGCGATTGCGCCGTTCCAGGTGGCGATCCTGCCGATGAACATGCACAAGTCTTACCGTGTGCAGGAGCTGGCGGAGAAACTGTACGCCGAGCTGAGCGCCCAGGGTATTGAAGTGCTGATGGACGATCGTAAAGAGCGTCCGGGCGTGATGTTCGCCGATATGGAGCTGATCGGTATCCCGCACACCATCGTGCTGGGCGATCGTAACCTCGACAACGATGATATCGAATACAAGTATCGTCGCAACGGTGAGAAGCAGCTGATTAAGACCGGGGATATTGTGGAATATCTGGTTAAAGCGATAAAAGGCTAACACCCACCTCAGGGCCCTGAACGGATGTCAGGGCCTTTTTTTTACAAGGACAGTACCAATGACTGCACATCTCCTCCGCAGCGGACTGCTTACTTTTGCCCTGCTCCTGCTTACCGCCTGTACCCTGGACGTCGGCCGCAGCTCGCCTTCCACATCTGCTGCCGATGACCATTCATCATCCTGGGCTGTTACCCTCCAGCGTCAAAGCTCGATTGCCGGCAGCGGACTGCGCGAAATCGCCGAAAGCGACCTGCGCTCCGGCGATCTGCTGTTCTCCTCCAGCCTGGGCGTCACATCGCTTGGGATCCGCGCCTTCAGCGCCTCTTCCGTAAGCCACGTCGCGCTGTATGTTGGCGAAGGTCAGGTTGCGGAAGCCACCGGCGCCGGCGTACAAGTGATTAGCCTTCAGCAGGCGCTGGCGCACAGCGATAAACTCTTTGCTCTCAGGGTGCCTGACCTGACGCCGGACCAGGCGACGACGATGAAAAGTTTTGCCTGGCAGGTCAAAGACAGCGGGTATAACTATCGCGGCATTATTCAGTTTATCCCTTATATGGTCACCAAACCGCTCTGCTCGCTCAACCCCTTCTCACGAGACTTTCGCCAGCAGTGCGTCAGTGGCCTGGCCAAAGCGCAGCTGGGCGATGCGGCAAGCGGCGACAAGAAAGCGTGGTTTTGCTCGGAGTTTGTCAGCGAGGCCTTTGTCCGAGCCGGGCATCCGCTGACGCTCGCGCAGGCGGCGTGGATCAGTCCTTCCGATCTGCTGCACATGCGGGAAGGAGACGTCGCCACGTTTAAACCCGAAACGCAGCTCCAGTATGTCGGGCATTTGAAACTGGGAGTTTATCTTCAGGCCGGTAAGCTGGTGGGGCTGAACAAACCGAAGGACGGTGCGGAGTAAAGAAACGATTGACGCTTTTCCGCCAGCCAGATCCACGCTCACTCTTGATGTGACAGGGCTAATAACAGGAGGAAGTAGGTGGTACTGTGCGGGATCATCCCCTGCCCGTTACCCGGACAGGGGCCTGACAATCAATGGCTGCAGTCTTTACCGGGAATAAATTTGCCGGCTTGATCCGTCATCAGCGTTTTCATCATCTCGCCGGTATCCGGGTTCGCTTCGAGAGTAAAGTGCCCTTCTACCACCAGCAGTACCGGGCGAGTATCGGTCCCGCGCGCGACGGCATAATCCCGCTCAAGCTGGGCATTGTTCGCCACCGCGACGCGTTTACCGGTCGCACAATCGGTAAAGGTTGCCGCATCGGCCATATAGAAATACATGCCGCGCATCGCCATCGGCGTCGTCGGCAGGCTGGCCTTCACTGGCTCCAGGGTATAGTTGAGAGGAGACTGAATGGGGCTTCCGTTGCGGTCGAGCATCTCCAGCTTGTCGCCTTTCGCGCGAAAGTAAGATTTCTCGCCCTTGCTGTTGGTCAGCACCAGCTTATCCGCGGTACGTGCCCAGGTGCCGTACGAGGCAAAGGATGACGGCTCACGACGGGCGCCCTGGTAGTGCTCATTCATCACCCAGGTCCCGTCTTTTTCCAGGAACAGCGAGGTGTCGATACCTTCGCAATCCGCGCAAGGCAGCACGCCTCGCCAGCTTTGCTGCATCGGCTTGAGCTCTTCCATCGCCGCTGGCTGGACCGTGTCAGTCTCGGCGCGATGGTTACAACCAAACAGCGCGAACAGCGAACAGGCCGCTATCACGGAGAATACGATTTTCTTCACTTTGCTTTCCTTATCATCCATTTCACCCGTTCGCCGACGCCTTCACTGGCGAACTTTCCCACGCAGCGCCTTGACTGAGGACTTCTGTGCCTTGGAAGCAAGGCGTCGCTCTTTCGATGCCCGAGTCGGTCGCGTCTCCCGGCGACTTTTTTGCACTGCGGTTAATTCTTTAATAAGGGCCACCAGCCGGGCGATCGCCGCTTCACGGTTCATCTCCTGGCTGCGGTATTCCTGAGCCTTAATGATAACCACACCGTCAGCAGAAATTAAGTGGTGGCTGGCGGCGAGCAGGCGCTCTTTATAAAACTCCGGCAGGCTTGAAGCTTTAATATCAAAGCGCAGATGGATCGCCGTCGACGCTTTGTTTACATGCTGCCCCCCTGCTCCCTGGGCGCGAATGCCTGACAAGACGATTTCGTCGTCGGCAAGGGCTACGCTGCGGCTAATAGTAATCATGCCGACGCTTGCCAGGCGGTAAGCTGAATTTCCAGATTATTCCGAGCGTCGGATAACCAGATACTGCCCTCCTGCAGAGTGGCCTGCAGCGTCATGGTACGGTCGGCAAAGGCGCTAAGCAGTGCCAGTTGCGCATCATCAAGATACCAGATGGTCAGCTTCGGGTACGCCGCAAGCTTGCTCTGATTCTGCTGCCACCAGATTTCAGCTGCCCGGCTATTATAGGCAAACAGCGCCACCGCCTGCGCCCGTGAGCAGGCTTTCTTAATCCGCCGCTCATCCGGCAGACCCAGTTCGATCCACAGATCGACCCCGAGATGATCGTTAAGCAGCCACAGCTCCGGCTCGTCATCCGACGACAGACCGCGGGTAAACTGTAGCCGTTCATCGGCATATTTGATCCATGCCAGCAGGCGCAGCATCATGCGCTCCTGGTTTTCTGACGGATGCTGAGCCAGCGTCAGGTTAGCATCCAGAAACTGGTTGCGATCCAGATCGGCTACATTTACCGCAGCTTTATATATTGTCGCTTTCAGCGCCATGAATAAACTCCTGAAAAGAATGGCGTACATTGTAGCGAAACTGGCGGCAAAAGGCTGTCGTCAATCGCAGCAACCTGTTTCATCCTGCTGAAATTGCTTAAATGACTATGATATAGTTCCCTTGCTAAACAGAGTTTATCTTCGTAGGCTTAAACTTGCATCCCACGGTTGAGTCAGAACGCTGACAGGAGGGCATGTGGACCACTATTGTGAGTTAATACGCAAGCGGTATGCGGAAATAGCCAGCGGAGACTTAGGGTATATCCCGGATGCGCTGGGTTGCGTGTTGAAAGTATTGAATGAGATTGCGGCGGATGAGGCCCTTTCGGAGTCAGTCAGGGAAAAGGCCGCTTATGCGGCAGCAAACTTACTGGTGAGCGATTATGTCAATGAATGATACTTATCAACCCATTAACTGCGATGATTACGACAACCTGGAGCTGGCCTGCCAGCATCACCTGGTGCTGACGCTGGCGCTGAAGGATGGCGAACAGCTGCAGGCAAAGGCCAGCGATCTTATCTCGCGAAAAAATATCGAGTATCTGGTGGTCGAACTCGCCGGCAACGTCCGCGAGCTGCGCCTGGATAAAATCGCCAGCTTCAGTCACCCGGAAATCGGCACCGTGGTGGTGAGCGAATCCTGAATCAAAAACGGGCTTAATCGCCCGTTTTCTTCCACATCAGCCTGACCCCTTCCCCGTCCTTCACTTCACCTTCTGTGGTCACAAACAGATCGTCCGCTGCGGCAATCGGCGTTTCGCCGTAAAACAGCAGCGGCGTGGTGTCTCGTCGCCACGGAGCAACGCCCAGCTCCTGCCAGAGCTTCTTAAGCTTGCGTCCGCCATGGCGCCCGACAATATGCAGGTGGCCGCTGGCGCGAAAGCGGACGGTGACCGGCTCATCCGCCGACGGCGGGCGCAGCCTGCCGCCGGGCTGCAGCGTCAGCTCGCCGAGACCGTCCGCCAGCCGCAGCGGCTGGCGCCAGTCGGGCCAGCGCTGAACGCTGTCCGTCTGACCGGGAAGATACTTCACCCAGTACAAACGCTGTTGAAAACGGCGGACGGTAAATTCCCCCAGCCGCAGACAGGGGCTGGCATCTTCCCGCGCCAGCGCCACCTCGTGCCAGAGGCGCTCAGGCACCTCGCGGGCGGGCATCGGCGCCTGCTGCCCGGCGAGCCAGCGACGCAGCAGCGCCGCTCGGCGCGGCGGACTCATCGTCGCCAGCGGCGCGATAGCCAGCGAGCCATCTTCGGCCACCAGCGACGCCAGCTCCGCCGCCAACATCTCGTCCAGCAGTTGTTCCTGCTCGGCGCACAGGCTGGCGCTGCGGGCGACGGCCTCGCTAAAGTGCGGCCAACGCTCGCGCAGCACCGGGATCACCCGCAGGCGCAGGAAATTGCGGTCATAGGTATCATCCTGATTACTCTCATCTTCGATCCACGACAGCTGATGGGCGAGCGCCCACTGGCGTAGTGATTCGCGGGTTTCATTGAGGAGAGGACGCAGTAGTCGACTGCCGGCAAAGGCAGAGGATGGCGCCATCGCCGACAGGCCGGTAGGACCGCTGCCGCGTTTTAACGCCAGCAGCAGGGTTTCGCACTGATCGTCCTGGTGCTGGGCGGTCACTAACACCTCGCCGGCATTGAGCGTATCCTGAAAGGCCTGATAGCGCGCCGCACGAGCGTGGGCCTCGACGCCCAGCCCTCCCCGGGCTAACGTCACGCGATGCACCACCAGCGGCACCTGCCACTGCTGGCAAATCTGCCGACAATGCGCCACCCAGTCGTCTGCGTGGGCGCTAAGGCCGTGGTGAACATGCACCGCCCGCAGCGTCAGCGAGGGATCCTGTTCCCGCAGCAGCACCAGCTGATGCAGAAGAACCGTCGAGTCCAGACCGCCGCTGAAGGCCACCAGCAGCTGGCGATGGGGATGAAGCGTATGCGCAATATCAGCCGTCATATCCACGAACATACCGAGAAGTGATGGCCCGGCACGTTACCGGGCCAGGGCCGCGCTGGCAAGATTTACTGCTGATATATTTCCAGCGGCAGGTCGTCCGGATCGCTAAAGAAGGTAAAGCGTTTACCGGTAAAGGGATCGACACGAATCGCTTCGCACTCCACGCCATGCGCGGTGAGATGGGCTACCGCGGCGTCGATATCATCCACGCTAAAGGCCAGATGACGCAGCCCGCAGGCTTCCGGACGACTGGGGCGGGCTGGCGGAAACGGGAACGAGAACAACTCAATTACATACTCGCCGTTGAGCGCCAGATCGCCTTTCCAGGAATCGCGCTCGGCGCGATAAAACTCACTTTGCAGCGTAAACCCCAGAATATCGCAATAGAACGCTTTACTGCGGGCGTAGTCGGTCGCAATGATGGCAATATGGTGAACCCGTTTCAAACCCAGCATGGTTAAACTCCTTCTGTTAAGCCAGCCACGTTACTCGTGCGCGCCGTTAACGCGCAAGCCTTTCGTCATTTTTTAAGACTCGTACCCGATACACACCGTCCTCATCGCGCTTGGCGCCGTGAATATCGGTCTCAAAGCCCGGGTAATGACGGCCGATAGAGCAAAGCATCAGCAGAAAATCGAGCACCGCCCGGCTTTCCTCGGTGATCATCTCTCCCGGCATCAGCAGCGGAACCCCCGGCGGATAAGGGAGGATCATGTTGGCCGAAATCCGCCCCACCAGGTTCTCCAGTTCAATAGTTTCCACCTCCCCCTTGATCTGGCGCTGCCAGGCGTGATGCGGCGTCATTTTCATTTCCGGCAGGACGTCAAAGGCGCTGAGCATCAGCTGCGGCAGCTGATGCTGACGGATCAAGCGGTGGATCCCCTGCGCCAGATCCTGGATCCGCATGTTGCGGTAGAAGTCGGGATCTTCGGCGTACAGATCCGGCAGCATATTTTTCACCCGCAGATTGAGATCGTAGGCGCGTTTAAACTCGGTCAGGCCGCGCAGCAGCCCCATCGCCCGGGTTTTATCGATGCCGATACTGAACAGGAACAGCAGATTGTAGGGGCCTGTTTTCTCTACCACCACGCCCCGCTCGTCGAGAAACTTCGCCACCAGCGCCGCCGGGATCCCCTCTTCATCCATATTCCCCTGCTCGTCCATGCCCGGCGTCAGAATAGTGACCTTCACCGGATCGAGATACATATGATCCGCATCGGCATCTTTGAAACCGTGCCAGTCCTCGCCCGGCGCTACCGGCCAGCACTCGGCTTTATCCACGGCTTCCGGCTGCCAGATATCAAAGAACCAGACGTCCGACTCCTCGCGCAGTCGCTGCACCTCTTTGCGGAAGTCCAGCGCCCGCTCAATGGAGCGCTGGATCAGACGTTTACCGGAGTTGCCGCGCAGCATCGCCGCCGCGGTCTCAATCGACGCGACGATGGGGTAGCTCGGCGACGTAGAGGTATGCATCATAAAGGCTTCGTTAAAGGTCTCTTCATCATAGTTGCCTTTAATGTGGATCAGCGAGGCCTGCGACAGCGCGGCCAGCATCTTATGCGTCGACTGCGTCTCGAAGATGACTTTCCCGGGGATCCGCTCCCCGCTCATACCGCTTTTCCCCTGATATATCGGATGGAAATGGGTATAGGGCACCCAGGCGGAATCGAAATGGATCGACGGGACATCGAGCGTCTCCTTAAGCCAGGTGGTGTTATAGAGCAGACCATCGTAGGTGGAGTTGGTGATCACCGCATGCACGGGCCACTGCGCCCCGCCCGTGTCGCGCACTTTCTGCTGAATGCTGTCGCGGGTAAATTCGCGCCGGGGGATACCGCCGAGGATCCCCAGCGCGTTGCGGGTCGGCTTCAGCCACAGGGGAACCACATCGCTCATCATCAGCAGGTGGGCCAGCGATTTGTGACAGTTACGGTCAATCAGCAGGGTGCTGCCGGCGGGCGCCGAGTACATGCCGACAATTTTATTGGACGTCGAGGTGCCGTTGGTCACCATATAGCTTTGCTCGGCGCCAAAGGCGCGCGCGATATACTCCTCCGCCTCCAGGTGCGGGCCGGTATGATCCAGCAGGGAGCCCAGCTCGGTGACCGAAATCGAGACATCCGCCTTCAGCGTATTCCCGCCAAAAAAATCATAGAACAGGCAGCCCACCGGGCTTTTCTGATAGGCGCTGCCGCCCATATGACCCGGCGTACAGAAGGTATATTTTCCCTCCTGGACATAGTTGAACAGCGCGCGGGTAAACGGCGGAGTGATATTCTCCAGGTACTCGCGGGTGTACTGCCCAATGCGGGTGGCGATCTCTTCGGAGAGTCCCAGCGCATATTCGAAGAACCACAGCGTCATGCGCAAATCCTGACTGCTGACATCCATCGTCGAGTGGGCGTTAATAAAGGCGTACAGAGGAAGGTATTCATTGAGCTGATTGATATCGCTGCACAGATCGACGCTGTATTCATCCCAGTCGAAGATCACCCCGCAGATGCGCGGGTTGTGCTCGATAAACTGCAGCAGGTCGGCGCTGTTTTGCGGCCAGATGGTCTGGAAGCCCTGGCGCTGCAGCGCCGCTTCCAGTTCTTTGATCGGCTCGTCTTTGTGGTAGACGCCGTGAGGCCCCATGATGGCGATGATATTCACGCTTTCCTCCTGGTATTAACCTAAGTCAAGCATCATAGCAATCCCCCGAGCGCATCGCACATAAAAAAAGGGCCGGAAAATCCGGCCCTTAGTGTTAAGTCCTGACGAAAAAGTTAAGCGTAACCGTAGCTCATCAGACGCTGATAGCGGCGGTTCAGCAGCTCTTCTTCGCTGAGCAGATCGAGGTCTGCCAGGTCTGCCAGCAGCTGCGCCTTCAGGCTTGCCGCCATCGCTTCCGGGTTGCGGTGAGCGCCGCCCAGCGGTTCCGGAACGATAGAATCGATCAGCTTCAGCTCTTTCAGACGCGGGGCGATAATGCCCATTGCTTCCGCAGCCAGCGGCGCTTTATCCGCGCTCTTCCACAGAATGGAGGCGCAGCCTTCCGGCGAAATGACCGAATAGGTGCTGTACTGGAGCATGTTGACCTTGTCGCCCACGCCGATCGCCAGCGCGCCGCCGGAGCCGCCTTCACCGATTACGGTGCAGATAACCGGCACGCTCAGACGCGACATCTCACGCAGGTTGCGGGCGATCGCTTCCGACTGGCCACGCTCTTCCGCGCCGACGCCCGGGTAGGCGCCCGGGGTGTCGATAAAGGTGATGATCGGCATTTTAAACCGCTCAGCCATCTCCATCAGGCGTAGCGCTTTGCGGTAGCCTTCCGGCGCCGGCATCCCAAAGTTGCGGCGAATTTTCTCTTTGGTTTCACGACCTTTCTGGTGGCCGATGATCATCACCGGACGACCGTCAAGACGCGCGATACCGCCGACAATCGCTTTATCGTCAGCGAAGGCGCGGTCACCGGCCAGTTCGTCAAATTCGTCGAACGCCAGGCGGACATAATCCAGGGTGTAAGGACGGCGCGGGTGGCGCGCCAGTTGCGCAACCTGCCATGCACCGAGATCGGCGAAGATTTTGCGCGTCAGCTCTACGCTTTTCTCACGCAGACGATGCACTTCTTCGTCGATGTTAATATCCAGTTTCTCATCCTGACGGCTTACCGCAGTCAGGGAATCGATTTTCGCTTCCAGCTCTGCAATCGGCTGTTCAAAATCTAGGAAATTCAGACTCATAGTATTCCTGTATTAGTCAAACTCCAGTTCCACCTGCTCCGAGCCGATAAGGCCCCGCAGATCGTTAAGTAAACGATCGCTCGGAGAGACGCGCCATGTTGCGCCGAAACGCAACCGCGCGCGTGCATCCGCCCTCTGATAGTAGAGGTGCACTGGAATGGTTCCCGAACGGTGGGGTTCCAGAGACTGACGGAGTCGGTTTAAAAGCTGGTCATCAATTTGCCTGTCCGTCAGCGAGATAGCAAGCCCGCGAGCATATTTTTCCCGGGCTTCGTCAATGTCCATGACTTCACGGGCGGTCATTTTAAGCCCCCCGCTAAAGTCATCAAAGCTGACCTGTCCGCTGACGATAAGTATGCGGTCTTTTTCCAGCAACTGCTGATATTTATCCAGCGCGTCGGTGAATAACATCACTTCCAGCCGCCCGGAACGGTCATCCAGGGTACAGATGCCGATACGATTGCCGCGCTTGGTGACCATTACCCGCGCCGCAATCACCAGCCCCGCCGCCGTGGTGACTTTCCCACGTTCGGTCGGATGCATGTCTTTGAGCCTCACGCCGCCGACGTAGCGCTCAATCTCCTTCAGATACTGGTTAATCGGGTGTCCGGTGAGGTATAGCCCCAGGGTCTCCCTTTCACCATCCAGCACCACCTGCTCAGGCCATGGCTGGCAGCTGGCGTAGGATTGCTCAATTTGCTCGGGCTCTTCCGCCAGCACGCCGAACATATCAGCCTGGCCGATGGCCTCGGCTTTCGCGTGCTGGTCAGCGGCTTTCAACGCATCGCCCAGCGAATTCATCAGCGCCGCGCGATGTGGGCCGAGACGATCGAACGCCCCGGACATAATCAGCTTTTCCAGCACCCGACGGTTGAGCTTTTTAATATCGGTTCGCGCGCAGAGGTCGAACAGCTCGCGGAAATAGCCGCCATTGTTGCGCGCCTCAATAATCGCTTCGATCGGTCCTTCGCCGACGCCCTTGATGGCGCCAATGCCGTAGACGATCTCGCCATCGTCGTTAACGTGGAAATGGTACAGGCCGGAGTTAATATCCGGGGGCAGGATTTTTAGCCCCATTCGCCAGCACTCATCCACCAGGCCAACCACTTTCTCGGTGTTGTCCATATCGGCGGTCATCACCGCCGCCATAAACTCGGCCGGGTAGTGCGCCTTAAGCCACAGCGTCTGGTAGGAGACCAACGCGTAGGCGGCGGAGTGCGATTTGTTAAATCCGTAACCGGCGAATTTCTCCACCAGGTCGAAGATTTTCATCGCCAGTTCGCCGTCTATGCCGTTTTTCTTCGCCCCATCCTCAAAGATAGAACGCTGCTTGGCCATCTCCTCCGGCTTTTTCTTACCCATCGCACGACGCAGCATGTCCGCGCCGCCGAGGGTATATCCGGACAGCACCTGGGCAATCTGCATGACCTGTTCCTGATACAGGATGATGCCGTAGGTTGGCTCCAGCACCGGTTTCAGGCTTTCATGCTGCCACTGCACGTCCGGATAAGAGATCTCCTCGCGGCCATGCTTACGGTCGATAAAGTTATCTACCATCCCCGACTGCAGCGGGCCCGGGCGGAACAGAGCCACCAGCGCGATCATATCTTCGAAGCAGTCCGGCTGCAGGCGTTTAATCAGATCTTTCATGCCGCGCGATTCAAGCTGGAAGACCGCGGTGGTTTCCGAGCGCTGCAGCATGTCGAAGCTTTTCTTGTCATCCAGCGGGATGGCGGCGATATCCAGCGGCCCTTCGCCGTTCTTCTCACGGCGCTTGTTGATCATCTCCAGCGCCCAGTTAATGATAGTGAGCGTACGCAGACCGAGGAAGTCGAATTTCACCAGCCCGGCGTATTCCACGTCGTTCTTATCAAACTGGGTAACCGGATGCAGCCCCTGCTCATCGCAATACAGTGGCGCGAAATCGGTGATTTTGGTTGGAGCGATAACTACCCCACCGGCATGTTTACCGGCGTTTCGCGTCACCCCTTCCAGCTTACGCGCCATGTCGATCAGCGCTTTCACTTCTTCGTCCGCCTCGTAGATCTCCGGCAGCTGCGGCTCGGCCTCGAAGGCTTTCGCCAGCGTCATGCCCGGATCGGGCGGCACCAGCTTGGAGATACGATCGACAAATCCGTACGGGTGACCCAGCACGCGACCGACATCGCGGATGACCGCTTTCGCCGCCATGGTACCGAAGGTGATGATCTGCGATACCGCGTCGCGGCCGTACATATCCGCCACGTGCTCGATAACCTGGTCGCGTTTCTCCATGCAGAAGTCGACGTCGAAGTCGGGCATCGAGACACGTTCCGGGTTAAGGAAACGTTCGAACAGCAGGTCGAACTCCAGCGGGTCAAGATCGGTGATCTTCAGCGCGTAGGCCACCAGCGAACCGGCGCCGGAACCGCGTCCCGGGCCAACCGGCACGCCGTTATCCTTCGACCACTGGATAAACTCCATCACAATCAGGAAGTAGCCCGGGAACCCCATCTGGTTGATAACCTGGAGTTCAATATCCAGACGCTGGTCATACTCCGGGCGCTTTTCAGCACGGACGGCAGGATCCGGGAAGAGGAATTCCAGCCGCTCTTCCAGACCCTCTTTCGATTTCATGACCAGGAAATCTTCCGTGGTCATATCGCCGGTCGGGAACTGCGGCAGGAAATATTCGCCAAGCCGCACGGTGACGTTGCAGCGCTTGGCAATTTCAACGCTGTTCGCCAGCGCTTCCGGAATATCGGCGAACAGCTCGCACATCTCTTCCTCGCTGCGCATATATTGCTGCGGCGAGTAGTTGCGCGGCCGTTTCGGGTCGTCGAGCGTAAAGCCGTCGTGGATCGCGACGCGGATTTCATGGGCGTCGAAATCGCTGGTGTCGAGAAAGCGGACATCGTTGGTCGCCACCACCGGCAGGCCGCGCGCTTCCGCCAGCGCCACGGCGGCGTGGAGATAGGCCTCTTCATCCTGTCGACCGGTACGGATCAGCTCCAGAAAATAGCGGTCCGGGAAATGCTCTTCGTAGAAGGCGACGCACTGTTCAACCAGCGGCATATTGCCGCGGATCAGGCTGACGCCGACGTCACCTTTCCGGCCGCCGGAGAGCAGAATCAGCCCTTCCTGATGTTCCACCAGCCAGTCGCGATCGATCCACGGCCCCAGGGCGCCGTAGCCGCGCTGATAGGCACGGGAAATCAACAGGGTCAGGTTCTGGTAGCCGGTGTTGTTCGCCGCCAGCACGGTCAGCTCGGTAAATTCGTCGCCGAGCAGGTCGCACTGCACGTGAAAGTCGGCGCCGACGATCGGCTTAATCCCCGCGCCGTGTCCCGTCCCGTAGAACTTCACCAGTCCGCAGAGGTTGGTGAAATCGGTGATCGCCAGCGCTGGCATGCCAAGCGAGGCCGCCTTCTTCACCAGCGGCCCGGTCTTTGCCAGCCCATCGATCATGGAATAGTCGCTGTGCACCCGCAGGTGTACGAAACGTGGTTCAGCCATCTTTAGATCCCGGTGACTTAGTTGGACGCCAGGCCCAGGGCACGCTTCACCGGGCCAAAACTGCGCCGGTGATGCTCTGTTGCGCCGTGTTCCTGCAGCTTCTGCAGGTGAACAGCGGTGGGATAGCCTTTATGCTGGGCAAATCCGTAGTGGGGAAATGCGAGGTCCAGCGTGGCCATTTCGGCGTCACGAGTGACTTTTGCCAGAATAGACGCTGCGCTGATTTCTGCCACCCGGCTGTCGCCTTTCACCACCGCCTGGGAGGGCATCGGTAGCGACGGACAGCGGTTGCCATCGATCAGGACAAACTCAGGAACAATGCTCAGGCCGGCGACGGCGCGCTGCATCGCCAGCATAGTGGCATGCAGAATATTCAGCTCGTCGATTTCGTGCGGCTCGGCGCGCCCCAGGCTCCAGCACAGCGCTTTCTCTTTAATCTCATCGAACAGCGCCAGACGACGCTTCTCGCTGAGTTTTTTGGAATCATTCAGACCCACAATCGGCTTCGCCGGATCGAGGATCACCGCCGCGGTCACCACCGCGCCAACCAGGGGGCCACGCCCGACCTCATCGACGCCGGCAACCAGATGGGTATGCGGATAGACGAACTCCATCATTGTTTTGCTAACTCCAGTACGGCGTCCGCCGCCTGCTCATCGGCGTTGCAGCGGATCTGCTGATGCAGGGCGCGGAACGTCTCATGCATCTCATGGCTGGTTTTGCCATCGGCCAGCAGCGGCTGCAGAGCGGCTGCCAGCGCCTGGGGCTCGCACTCATCCTGCAGCAGCTCTTTAACCAGTTCGCGACCGGCCAGCAGGTTCGGTAACGAGACATAGTCGGTTTTTACCAACCGCTTCGCCAGCCAGAAGGTGAACGGCTTCATCCGGTAGCCAACCACCATCGGGCATTTCGCCAGCATACACTCCAGCGCTGCCGTCCCGGAGGCCAGCAGCGCGGCGTCGCTGGCGATCATCGCATCGCGCGCCTGACCGTCCAGCATATGCACGATCATATCCGGCGCCGTCTCAGCTTTAATACGCTCAAACTGCTCCCGCCGTTTAGCATTAACCAGCGGCACCACCACCTGCAGATCGGGATAGGTGGTGCGCAGAAGCTGCGCGGTTTTCAGGAAGTCGGCGCTAAGCATTTCGACTTCCGCGCCGCGGCTGCCGGGTAGCAGAGCGAGGCAGCGCACGCTGTGCGGGATCCCTAACCGGTCGCGCGCAGCGCCTTTGTCAGGATCCAGCGGCATCGCATCCGCCATGGTATGGCCAATAAAGCGGCAGGGGACGTTAAATTTGTCATAAAACGCCTTTTCGAAAGGCAGAAAGGCCAGCACCAGATCGGTGGATCTGCCGATTTTGAAAACGCGTTTTTGTCGCCAGGCCCAGACCGACGGGCTGACGTAGTGAATGGTTTTGATGCCCTGCTTTTTCAGATTTCCTTCGAGGGTGATATTAAAGTCAGGGGCGTCGATGCCGACGAAGACATCGGGACGCAGCTCGCCGAAGCGGCGGGTCAAATCGGCGCGAATATGGAGTAAGCGACGCAGGCGACCGAGCACTTCAACAATGCCCATCACCGCCAGCTCTTCCATTTCATACCAGGCTTCGCACCCTTCCGCCTGCATTAGCGGCCCCGCCACGCCGACAAAGCGCGCATTCGGGATGCGTGCTTTAAGCGCGCGGATGAGACCAGCGCCTAGAATATCGCCGGAGGTTTCTCCGGCGACCAGGGCAATCGTCAGGGGACGCTGTTCAGCCATTAACGAATCAAGCCGCGGGTAGAACGAGCGAAGAAATCGACAAACGGCTGAACCTCAGGATGCTGAGCAGCCAGTTCGGCAATTTCCGGCTTGGCTTCTTCCAGCGTTTTGCCGCTGCGGTACAGCAGTTTATACGCGTTGCGGATCGCGGTGATTGCTTCCCGGCTGAAGCCGCGGCGTTTCAGCCCTTCGATGTTAACGCCGAACGGCGTCGCATGGTTGCCCTGGGCAATTACGAACGGCGGAACGTCCTGCGCCACGCCGGAGCAGCCGCCAACCATAACGTGTGAGCCAATGACGCAGAACTGATGCACCGCCGTCATGCCGCCGATAATGACATAATCATCCAGCGAAACATGGCCCGCGAGCGTCGCGTTATTGGCCAGAATGCAGCGATCGCCAAGCGTACAATCGTGCGCCACGTGGGCGTTGATCATCAGCAGGTTATCGTTGCCCACCTTTGTTAATCCACCGCCCTGTACTGTGCCGCGATGAATGGTGACGCTTTCGCGAATGCGGTTGCGATCGCCAATTTCCACCCGGGTCGGTTCGCCAGCATATTTCAGATCCTGGTTAACTTCGCCGATGGAAGCGAACTGATAGATCTCATTGTCACGGCCGATTTTGGTGTGGCCGTTAACGACAACGTGAGACTTCAGCACGGAGCCTTCGCCGATTTCGACGTTAGCGCCAACAATACAAAACGGACCAATGTGGACGTTAGCGCCAATCACGGCGCCTTCTTCTACAATGGCGGTAGGATGAACAAAAGCGGTTTTATCAATCACGTATCAGGCCTCCCGGCTACGCGCACACATCATCGTCGCTTCGCAAACCACTTTACCGTCAACCAGCGCAACGCCTTTGAAACGGGTTAGGCCGCGGCGGGTTTTCTCGAAAGTGACTTCCATAATCATCTGATCGCCTGGTACTACCGGGCGTTTGAAGCGTGCTTCATCGATACCCGCGAAGTAGTACAGCTCGCCTGGTTCCAGTTTTCCGACGCTTTTGAACGCCAGAATCCCGGTGGCTTGCGCCATTGCTTCCAGAATCAGGACGCCCGGCAAAATCGGCTTACCAGGGAAGTGCCCCTGGAAAAACGGCTCGTTTACAGAAACATTTTTTACTGCGCGCAGAAAACGACCTTCTTCAAAATCCAGCACGCGGTCTACCAGCAGGAACGGGTAACGGTGAGGCAGAAGTTCCAGAATCTCTTCAATGTGCAGAGTATGAGTGTCAGTAGTCAAAATACTCTTCCTGTCTAAATGTACTAAAAGGCAATAATAACACGGCCTGCGGCAATCTTTTAGCGAATGCAACAGGCCGGAAATGTCATGTGACCAAATGATGAATTAGTCTTGTTGATTAACCTTGCGCTCAATCGCTTTCAGGCGCTTGCTCATCTCGTCGATATTCATCACCAGCGCAGCGGTTTTACGCCACGCCTTGTTCGGCTGCAGCGGAATACCGGAGGAATATACGCCAGGTTCGCTGATAGGACGCATCACCATCCCCATCCCCGTGACGGTGACCTTATCGCAGATTTCCATATGGCCGTTAATCACGCTGGCGCCGCCAATCATGCAGTAGCGGCCAATTTTCAGGCTGCCCGCCATGATAACGCCGCCAGCGACCGCGGTATTGTCGCCAATCACCACGTTATGCGCAATCTGGCACTGGTTATCGATGATAACCCCGTTGCCAATCACGGTATCGTCCAGCGCACCACGGTCAATCGTGGTGCAGGCGCCGATCTCCACGCGATCGCCAATAATGACGCGACCCAGCTGCGGGATCTTCACCCAGTTACCGCGATCGTTAGCGTAGCCGAAGCCATCCGCGCCAATCACCGTGCTGGACTGAATCAGGCAATTCTCGCCGATCTCAATCTCATGGTAAACGGTCACATTAGCCCACAAACGCGAGCCGGCGCCTATTTTCGTATTTTTCCCAACGAAGCAGCCTGCGCCGATAACTACGTTATCGCCCAGCACTACGCCGGATTCGATAACCGCGTTGGCGCCGATGGCAACGTTACTACCCAGCTTCGCCGACGGATCGATGACCGCGCTCGGCGCGATATCCTGAGCCGGCTGCGGCGTGGTATCCAGAATTTGAGCCATGCGCGCGTAGGTCAGGTAGGGGTTACGCACTACCAGAGCGGCGCTATGGGCAAAAGGTAAATCATCCTGCGTCATCACAACGGCAGAAGCCTGGCAAGCGGCCAGGTGCTCACGGTACTTAGGGTTGACCATGAAAGTGATTTGGCCCGTTTTCGCGCTCTGCATGGACGCAACGCCGGTGATGACGATATCGCCATCACCGTGTAATTCTGCATCCAACTGCTGCGCGAGATCAGCCAGTCGAATTGAAGGCATTACTTATTTAACCTGTTTCAGCACATCAGCGGTGATGTCTTTTACATCGCTGCTGTTATATGCAACGGCATTCGCGTCAACCACCAGATCGATGCTCTGATCTTTCGCTACGCTCTGTACGGCAGTCTGGATACGGGTAACCAGTTTGCCACGCTCTTCGTTGGAACGACGTGCGCGATCCTGTTCAAACGCCTGCGCTTTCTGGGAGAAGGTCTGGCGCTGTGCCATCACGTCTTTTTCCAGTTTGGTACGATCGGCGCCCGGCTTCATGGACTGCAGACGCTGCATTTTGGACTGCAGGTCGCCTTCCATACGCTGCAGTTCGCTAGCGCGGCCTTTGAACTCGTTTTCCAGCGTGTTGGAAACGCCAGTTTTCTGGGCAACCTGTTGGAACAGGCTGTTCATGTTCACCAGGGCAATTTTATCTGCCGCCTGAGCGGAAGTTACCATTGCCAAACCCAGACCTGCAGCTAATAACCACTTTTTCACAATAAACTCCTTACCATCCCATGAGTACCCAGGGGTACCGTTATTTGCGTGGCGAGGCGATAAACGCGTTATCGCCTACGGTCAGCGCTATACTGCACTTGCATTCCGTTGCCGCCAACAATTACCAGGTTTTACCAATGTTAAACTGGAACTGTTCGGCTTTGTCTCCATCGTACTTTTTGAACGGTTGGGCGTAGGAGAAGACCAACGGCCCCAACGGCGACATCCACTGCACGGCAATACCCGCAGACATACGGATGTTGCTCGGATCGCTGTAATCCGGATAACCCGCGTACGCGCTCGAATCCCAGTGAGTATCCCATACGGTACCCATATCCCAGAAGACGGAAGTCCGGACCGAGTTCGCATATTTGTCACTAATAAACGGCGTCGGGGTAATCAGCTCAAGGCTGGCCACCGCCATCGCGTTACCGCCAACCGCATCATCGGATTTACACGGTGCGGATTCGGTGCTCTTACAGTCATTGGTATAACCGCTATCGCCATCATGACGGCTGCTCGACGGGAAGTACACCGCCTTCGGACCAATGGTGTTCGACTGGAAGCCACGCACGGTGCTGGAACCACCGGCATAGAAGTTCTCATAGAACGGCATCTCTTTGCCGCCGATACCATCGCCATAACCAAAGCGCGTACGACCCAGTACTACCCACTGATGATCGTTGTCGATCGGCACGTAGGTCGCGGTATCCAGCGTCGCTTTGTAGTACTCGTTGTCTGAGCCCGGAATGGTCACCTTACCGTTCAGGTTGACGCGCGAACCTTCCGTTGGGAAGAAGCCGCGGTCAAGCTTGTTATAGGTCCAACCGTAGTTGAAGGTGAAGTCATTCGCACTGAACGAGTTCCGGTCGTTGGTGTTGTCCGGATACTGGCCCATCGAGTTAAGGTAACGCCACATTGCCACCTGCGGCTGCATATTGGACAGGGAGTTATGCACATAACCGACGCCGGCGCGCAGCGTGTTGTATTCATTGACCGGGAAGCCCAGCGTAATGTCTGTACCATAGCTTTTGTTGGTATAGTCAGACAGATCCGCATCGTTTGCATCAAAGTCATTATAGAAGACACGACCGCCGAGGCTTACACCGTCTACGGTGAAGTACGGGTTGGTCACCGACAGCTCGGTATAGGTCTGGTAGTCGTTTTTGGTACCGTTGATCCCGACAGCATAGCCAGTACCTAACCAGTTATCCTGCTGAACGCCCGCCTGGAAGCTGACGCCGCTCTCGGTGCCGTAGCCGATACCGAAGTTGAAGCTACCGGTGTTACGCTCTTTCACCTTGTAGACAACGTCGACCTGGTCCGGGCTGCCCGGCACGCGCTGGGTATCAGTATCCACCGTTTCAAAGAAACCTAAACGATTGAGACGGTCTTTACCCTGATCGACGAGGTCGCTGCCCAGCCATGCGCCTTCCATCTGGCGCATTTCGCGGCGCAGTACGGCATCTTTAGAGGTGTCGTTGCCTTCGAAGCGAATTTTACGCACGTAATAACGGTTGCCTGCGTCGACGTTAACGTGCAGCTTAACGGTTTTATCGCTGTCGTTGATCTCCGGCTGCGACTGCACGCGCGGATAGGCGTAACCATAACGACCCAACAGTTTCTTGATGTCGTTTTCCATCTTGGTCACTTTCGCGCCGTTGTACAGTTCGCCTGGCTCAACTTTAGTCAGCGCTTCGATTTCCGCGGAATGGCCAGCGAGGTTGCCCGTCACCTGCACTCCGGAAAACTTGTACTGATCGCCTTCGGTGATGTTGACGGTGATGTAGATCCCTTTCTTATCCGGCGTCAGGCTGACCTGGGTAGAATCGATGTTGAAACGGGCATAGCCGCGATCCAGGTAGTAGCTGCGCAGGGTTTCAAGGTCGCCCGCTAGCTTCTGCTTCTGGTATTTACGGTCGCCGACCACGTTCCACCACGGCACCTCATCGCGCAGCTGGAAGTGGGAGATCAGCTCATCGGTCGAAAACGCATGGTTGCCGACGATGTTGATCTGTTGAATTTTTGCGGAGACGCCTTCCTGGAAGACCAGCTTCAAATCGACACGGTTACGCGGCAGCGGCGTAACGACTGCTTTGACGCTGGCGCTGTATTTACCGACGCTGTAGTAGAAGTCTTCAAGACCCTTCTCGATATCCGCGATGGTCGTGCGGTCAAGCGACTCGCCCACCCGAACGCCTGAGGCCTCAAGGTTCTGCTTCAGCATGTCATCTTTCACCGACTTGTTGCCGGAGAAGGTGATGCTGGCGATCGTCGGACGCTCTTTCACCTGCACCAGCAGGGTATCACCATCGCGCAGGACGCGGACGTCCTCGAAGTTGCCAGTGGCAAACAGCGCGCGAATAGTGTTACTGATATCATCGTCGGTCACCGTATCGCCAGGACGCACTGGCATACTGAGGAGGGCCGCACCAACAGCGACACGCTGCAAGCCTTCGAAATGAATGTCCTTCACCACGAACCCTTCAGCACCGTATACAGTCGCGCTGCTAAACAGCAGCGACGCTATGAGCAACTTTTTCATCGCCATCGTTATTATGCGTTCTTCCTAACAAACTCTCTTATAACCGAGAGAAATCATTGAAAAGTGCAAGCCCCATTAACAGCACCAGCAGTATTGAGCCAATGCGATAACTAAAGTCTTGAACTCGCTCGGATACCGGCCCGCCCTTCAGCTTTTCAATCGCTAAAAACAGCAGATGTCCCCCATCCAGTACGGGTAGAGGGAACAGGTTGATGATTCCGAGGTTCACGCTAATCAGCGCCAGGAACATCAGATAATAAATCAACCCAAACTCCGCTGACATTCCAGCCCCCTGAGCGATAGAGATCGGCCCACTGAGGTTGTTCAGTTTGACATCACCGGTTATCAATTTACCCAGCATCCTGACCGTCAGCGACATCAGCTGCCAGGTTTTATCCGTGGCTTCAGCGATGGCGGCAAACGGTCCGTACTGACGTACTGTCTTGTATTCTTCAGGCAGCGGGATGACCTTTGGCACCACCCCTGCGAACCCTTCCGCCTTACCTTTCACCGTTTTCGCATCCGGCGTCAGGGTTAACGGCAGCACACTCCCCTGCCGTTCAATCTCCAGCGCCAGCGCTTTGCCCGGATTATCGCGCACCAGATTAACAAACGTCATCCACTGCGTTAACGGTTGACCATCGACTTTAACGATCCGGTCGCCCGCTTGCAAACCCGCTTTCTGGGCTGCCGATCCCGCCTGAACCTCAGCCAGCACCGTATCAATCTGCGCGCTGCGCGGCTGGATCCCCAGCGAGGTCACGGGATCTTGCTTGTCTGGCTCAAACGACCAGTGCCGCAGATCGACGATTTTATCCTGGCGCTGATTGGTCCCGAAAGGGGCGACGGTAACTATTGTTTGCGGGTTGCCGATTTTGGCCACCAGCTGCAGACGCACCGCATCCCAATCAGGCGTTTCGATACCATCTATCGCTTTAAGTTCCGTTCCTTTTGCAATTTGTGATTGCGCGGCAACCGAATTGGGCGTTATTTCACCCACCACCGGCCGCACGCCGGGAACGCCGATGATAAAGACCAGCCAGTAAGCAAAGATAGCGAAAATGAAGTTAGCGATGGGGCCGGCGGCAATCACCGCCGCACGCTGACCGACGGTTTTATTGTTGAAGGCATAGTGACGCATCTCCGGCGCCACCGCTTCAACACGCTCATCCAGCATCTTGACGTAGCCGCCCAGTGGGATCAGGGCGATGACGAACTCTGTGCCCTGCTTATCCATCCGCCGCCACAGCGCTTTGCCGAAGCCGATAGAAAAACGCTCAACCCGGATACCGCAGCAGCGCGCCACCCAAAAATGGCCAAACTCATGCACCGTAATCAGTACGCCAAGCGCAATGATAAAAGCCGCCAGATTCCAGAGCACGCTCAGCATATAACCTTCCGTCAAATCGTCCTGAAGACCAACAGTAGCAGACAGGCGAAGACCGGTACCGCCGCCGTCAGGCTGTCGATACGATCGAGAATACCACCATGTCCGGGAATCAAGTGCCCGCTATCCTTAATGCCGGCCTCGCGCTTAAACATACTTTCCGTCAGGTCGCCCAGCACCGAAGCCAGGGCCGCCACCACCGAACAGACCAGCAGCACCGTCGGCGTGACGTCAAGATGGGCCCACACGCCGTAGGCCCAGGAAATCACTGCCGCGGTCAGCAAACCGCCAAAAAAGCCCTGCCAGGTTTTACCCGGTGAGACCTTCGGCGCCAGCTTGTGCTTGCCAAACATTTTACCAAACATATAGGCGCCAGAGTCCGCGCCCCACACCAGGATCATGACGTACAGCAGCCACAGCGCGCCGCTATAGTGGTTATCGGCATAGTGCCAGGCGCGCAGCGCCAGCATGCCCCAGAAAAACGGGACGATGGTCAGAATGCCGAAGATGAGGCGCAGCACCTTAGAGTGGCGCCAGAATGCCGCCGACGCCGGGTATGAGAGCACCAGCAGTAACGCGACGATCCACCAGGCAAAAGAGGCCCATAGCGACCCTTCAACCATCGGTTGATGAACGTCATAGTGGTATTCAGGCAGCAGAAAAAGCATCGCCGCCAGCAGAAGGCCGCACAGCACCGCCAGCCAAACCCGCTGCGACGTCGAGGTAAAACCGCTCAGTTGTCCCCACTCCCAGGCGGCGAGCATACAGACCACCAGGGTGACGATAGCAAAGCCCATCGGCGGCAATAAAAACAATGCCGCAATGACGATGGGGATTAAGACGAAAGCAGATATCAGGCGATACTTCAGCAAAAGTGACCCCCATCAGGCATGACTGCCACCCGGCTCAGTGCCGCCGAAACGACGCTCTCGATTAACAAAGGCATGGAGTGCACCTTCAAAGTCCTGTTCAGCAAAATCGGGCCAAAGAACATCCGTAAAGTAAAGTTCGGCATAGGCAATTTGCCAAATCAGAAAGTTACTTATTCGGTGCTCTCCCCCGGTCCTAATAACTAAATCAACGGGAGCCAGTTCATGCATGCAGACCTGCTGACTCAGCATGTCTTCCGTGATCTGCTCAGGCAGCAGCGTCCCGTCCTGTACCTGTTTCGCCAGCAAACGAACGCCCTGGGTAATATCCCAGCGACCGCCGTAATTGGCTGCAATATTCAGCGTTAAGCCGGTATTGTTTGCGGTTAGCGCTTCCGCTTTGCGGATCCGCTCCTGCAGGCGCGCATTGAAGCGCGTGGTGTCGCCAATAATCCGCAGACGCACATTGTGTCGGTGCAGGCTTTTGACTTCGCTATCCAGCGCCCAGACGAACAGTTCCATCAGCGCACTGACTTCCTGAGCCGGACGGTTCCAGTTTTCGCTGCTGAACGCGTATAACGTTAACGCCTCAATCCCATTATTCGCCGCGAAGGAGACCGCGCGACGCACGGATTTCGCCCCGGCCTTATGCCCGAAAGCGCGAATTTTACCTTGCCGTTTCGCCCAACGGCCGTTGCCATCCATAATAATGGCGACATGACGGCAGCCATGGGTGGGCGATATTTCGCTGACAGTTTGATTAGCAGACAACATCACGCGTTTTAAGTCCATAATAAGGATTAACTAGCCACCAAACAGAGGCCACCGGGCCGCGCTGGATACGCATTTTTATCCGGTGCCGGGGCTGCAGCCAATCGCAGAGAACAACCAAAAGCTTTACGCAAAAAAGCCGTGTTTTGTCACGGCCACCGTAATCTTTAACAACAAAATGCAACGATCGGGTGGCGCAGACTATATCACCGAAGCCTTGCGCCCACAAATATCACCGCGTTACGCCTGCGCAACCAACCGCTGCAGCTGCTGGTGAGCGATTGCGCGCGCCTCGGCGTCGATAACCAGAACATCATCAATGCTTTGCGGCTCCTGCAGGTCCATCTTATCCAGCACCGCCAGGTTAACCGCCGCAATATCGGTAAAGCGGATATCGCCATGCAGAAACGCGGCAACCGACTCTTCATTAGCCGCATTCAGCGTCGTGGTCGCGGCCTGGCCGACGTCAAACGCGTCCATCGCCAGCTTCAGGCACGGATATCGCGTATAGTCCGGCGCGGAGAAGCTCAGATTGCTCAACTGACAGAAGTCCAGCGGTTTAACGCCGGAATTCAGTCGCTGCGGCCAGCCCATGGTATGGGCGATCGGCGTGCGCATATCCGGCTCCCCAAGCTGGGCCAGCACGCTGCCATCCTGATAGCGAACCATCGAGTGGATCACCGACTGCGGATGGATCAGCACTTCCATCTGCTGGGCCGAGGCGTTAAACAGCCAGCGCGCTTCAATATATTCCAGGCCTTTGTTCATCATCGTGGCCGAATCGACGGAGATCTTGCGCCCCATCGACCAGTTGGGATGACGGCAGGCCTGATCCGGGGTCATCGCCGCCAGTTCAGCCACGGCCGTCTCGCGGAAAGGCCCACCGGAGCCGGTCAGCAGGATTGACGAGACGCCATTCCGGGCAAGATCAGCGTATCCCAGATGCTGCTGAATTGTCTCCGGCATACTCTGAAAAATAGCGTTATGCTCGCTATCGACCGGTAGCAATCGCGCCCCCGACTGTTGCACCGCCTCCATGAATAAGCGACCGCAGGTCACCAGCGATTCTTTATTCGCTAACAATACCGTTTTCCCGGCGCGGATCGCCGCCAGCGTCGGCACCAGTCCCGCCGCGCCGACGATTGCCGCCATGACCTGATCGACCTCATCCAGCGCCGCGACCTCGGCCGCCGCCTGCTGGCCGCTTAGCACCTCGGTGCGACTGCCATGCTCATGCAGACCGGTGCGCAACCGCTCAGCGCTTTGCGCATCGTCCATCACCGCGTAACGGGGGGTAAATTCCAGGCATTGTTCAACCATACGGTCAACGTTTTTCCCCGCGACCAGCGCGGCGACGGAAAAGCGACCAGGGTTATGGCGCACCACGTCCAGCGTGCTACAGCCAATGGAGCCGGTCGAACCGAGAACGGTTAATTGCTTCATGAGACGTCCAGAAGAGTGGAAACAGAATAAAAAGCAAAACGCCGCCAGCAAGCCCCTACGCAGCAACTATCGGGGATGAGACGGCGGCATTAGGCCTTCAACTAAGCGCTAAAGGCTACAAGGCCAGCGGTTGCAACGCAATCCCGAGAATTGAGCGTACAGTCTTCTGTACGGCGTTTCAGATTTTACTCAGGCCAGAGCCTGTCTGGCCCGAGTAAGGGCAGAGCATTAGAACTGCATCAGTTCCGCTTCTTTGTCTGCCAGCGCCGCGTCAACTTTTTTGATGGCGGCGTCAGTCATTTTCTGCACGTCGTCCTGAGAACGGCGATCGTCATCTTCGCTGATCTCTTTTTCTTTCAGCAGCGCTTTGACTTTATCGTTGGCGTCACGGCGAACGTTACGCACGGCAACGCGCGCCTGCTCGGCTTCACCACGCACGATCTTGGTCAGGTCTTTACGACGCTCTTCGGTCAGCGGCGGCAGCGGGACACGAATATCGCTGCCGGCAGAGCTTGGGTTCAGACCGAGGTCGGAGGCCATGATCGCTTTTTCAACGGCCGCGGACATAGAACGGTCAAAGACGTTGATTTTCAGGGTACGGGAGTCTTCGACAGTGACGCTGGCCAGCTGGCGCAGCGGGGTCGGAGTACCGTAGTATTCAACAACAATCCCGTCCAGCAGGCTCGGAGAAGCACGACCCGTGCGAATTTTGCTGATTTGGTTTTTGAATGCTTCGACGCATTTTTCCATGCGGATTTCAGCATCTTTTCTGATATCGCTAATCACGTTACGAATCCTTGAAAGCTTGTCTCAGTCAGACCAGACGGGACACCCGTCGGAAAATGAGCTAAGTATAGTCAGATTTAATGAAAATCACCGGGCAATATCCCCGCGAAAGTAAAGCGGAATATTACCCGGATTTGGCGCTGACGGGAATTATTCCGTGATCAATGTGCCTTCTTTTTCGCCCATCACCACGCGACGCAGGGCGCCAGGTTTGTTCATGTTGAAGACGCGAATCGGTAATTTATGGTCACGCGCCAGGGTGAAGGCCGCCAGATCCATGACTTTCAGCTCTTTTTCCAGAACTTCGCTGTAGGTCAGCTGATCGTACATGGTGGCAGAAGGATCTTTTGCCGGGTCAGCGGTGAATACGCCGTCAACCTTAGTGGCTTTCAGCACCACATCGGCTTCAATTTCGATACCGCGCAGGCAGGCTGCGGAATCGGTGGTAAAGAACGGGTTGCCGGTACCAGCGGAGAGGATCACTACGCGGTTGTTGCGCAGCAGGCTGATCGCCTCTGCCCAGCTGTAGTTGTCGCATACGCCGTTCAGCGGAATGGCGGACATCAGACGAGCGTTCACATAGGCGCGGTGGAGCGCATCACGCATTGCCAGGCCGTTCATGACCGTTGCCAGCATGCCCATGTGGTCGCCCACAACGCGGTTCATACCCGCTTTCGCCAGACCAGCACCACGGAACAGGTTACCGCCACCAATTACTACGCCAACCTGAATACCCAGCTCAACCAGCTCTTTGATCTCCTGAGCCATGCGGTCAAGTATGCTTGCATCAATACCGAAGCCTTCTGAGCCCTGCAGCGCTTCGCCACTTAATTTCAGCAGAATACGTTTGTAGACGGGTTTTGCATTGGTAGCCATGTTTCTTTCCTGAGACTGTCAACGAATGAGATGTGTTAATTCCGGCGACATTGTATGTCGCATTTCAGCGCGGCCACTATAAGCAGTTGGCTGAATTTACAAAATGGGCGCAAAAAGAAGCCGCCCTCAGGCGGCTCCTTTTTTTAAAAATTAAGACTGCTTGGACATCGCAGCAACTTCTGCTGCAAAGTCAGTCTCAACTTTCTCAATGCCTTCGCCCACTTCAAAGCGGATGAAGCCAGTCACGTCAGCGTTGTGCTCTTTCAGCAGCTGGCCAACAGATTTGCTCGGCTCCATAACGAAAGGCTGACCAGTCAGAGAAACTTCGCCGGTGAATTTCTTCATGCGGCCTTCAACCATTTTCTCTGCGATTTCTTTCGGCTTACCGGACTGCATCGCGATGTCCAGCTGAACCTGGTACTCTTTCTCTACCACTTCAGCAGACACGTCTTCCGGCTTAACGAATTCCGGCTTGCTTGCAGCAACGTGCATTGCCAGCTGCTTAACCAGCTCTTCGTCAGCGCCTTTAGCGGCAACCAGAACGCCGATACGCGCACCGTGCTGGTAGCTGCCCAGAACGTCGCCTTCCAGAACAGCGATACGACGGATGTTGATGTTCTCGCCGATTTTAGCAACCAGCGCAACACGTTCTTCTTCGAACTGCGCTTTCAGAACTTCAACGTCGGAGATTTTACCTGCAACAGCGGCGTCCAGTACTTTGTCGGCAAATGCCTGGAAACCACCATCTTTAGCAACGAAGTCAGTCTGGCAGTTAACTTCCAGAATGTAACCGTAGTTGCCTTCGATTTTGGTTTTGATCACGCCGTCAGCAGCCACGTTGCCTGCTTTCTTCGCCGCTTTGATCGCGCCGGATTTACGCATGTTTTCGATTGCCAGCTCGATGTCGCCATTCGCTTCAGTCAGCGCTTTTTTGCAATCCATCATGCCTGCGCCAGTACGTTCGCGCAGCTCTTTTACCAGGGAAGCGGTAATTTCAGCCATTCTAAAATCCTCGGGAGATGTGGATACTGCCCGGCCAACGGCCAAACAGCGTAAATTGAAAAAAGGGGCCGATAATGGGCCCCTATTCATACACGGTACTAATAAGGGCTTAAACCTTATTATTCAGCTTCTACGAAGCTTTCTTCCGCCTGAGAAGCCAGGTCCTGAGAGCGACCTTCACGAACGGTAGCAGCAACAGCGCCCAGGTACAGGCTTACTGCGCGGATTGCATCGTCGTTACCCGGGATAACGAAGTCTACGCCGTCCGGATCAGAGTTGGTATCAACGATAGCAAATACCGGGATGCCCAGGTTGTTTGCTTCTTTGATAGCGATGTGCTCGTGGTCAGCGTCGATAACGAACAGTGCGTCCGGCAGGCCGCCCATATCTTTGATACCGCCCAGGCTGTTTTCCAGCTTGTCCAGCTCACGAGTGCGCATCAGCGCTTCTTTCTTGGTCAGCTTGTCGAAAGTACCGTCCTGGGACTGAGTTTCCAGGTCTTTCAGACGTTTGATGGACTGACGAACGGTTTTCCAGTTAGTCAGCATACCGCCCAGCCAGCGATGGTTCACGAAGAACTGATCGCAGCTCAGAGCAGCGTCTTTTACCGCTTCGCTTGCAGCGCGCTTAGTACCAACGAAAAGGATTTTACCTTTACGAGCAGCGATCTTGTTCAGTTCAGCCAGAGCTTCGTTGAACATCGGTACGGTTTTCTCAAGGTTGATGATGTGAACTTTGTTACGCGCGCCGAAGATGAAAGGCTTCATTTTCGGGTTCCAGTAACGGGTCTGGTGACCGAAGTGAACACCAGCCTTGAGCATGTCGCGCATGGAAACAGTTGCCATGTTTAAAACCTCTATAGATTAAATTGGGGTTATGCCTCCACGTATCCCATATTACCGACCCCGAAGGGCACCCCGGAATATGTGCCGATACGTGTGTGTTATTACACAAAGTGAGCTATGTCGCTTACGTCCATCCTTGTGTATCTGAGATGGAACGGAAGTCCGGCGCGCTTTATACCACAAAATCCATCCAGACACCAACTCTTGTTGACGTCGCGTGCTGTTAATGATTCTCAGTTTGGCACCAGCCTGCCCAGACTGTTACCATTGACAGGACTTACTCTATTATTGTCGAAAAAATCGACACTGCTGGACATACTCCATGGCTATCTCTATTAAGACATCTGAAGACATCGAAAAAATGCGCGTTGCCGGCCGTCTGGCCGCCGAAGTGCTGGAAATGATCGAACCCTACGTCAAACCGGGCGTCAGCACCGGCGAACTGGACCGCATCTGTAACGACTATATCGTTAACGAGCAGAAGGCCATTTCCGCCTGCCTCGGCTATCACGGCTATCCGAAATCCGTCTGCATTTCGGTCAATGAAGTGGTCTGTCACGGTATCCCTGATGACGGCAAGCTGCTGAAAGATGGCGATATCGTGAATATCGACGTGACCGTCATTAAAGATGATTTCCATGGCGATACCTCCAAAATGTTTATCGTTGGCAAACCGACGATTCTCGGCGAGCGCCTGTGCCGCATCACTCAGGAAAGCCTGTACCTGGCGCTGAAGATGGTTAAACCGGGGATCAACCTGCGCGCGATCGGCGCGGCGATCCAGAAATTTGTGGAAGCCGAAGGTTTCTCCGTGGTTCGCGAGTACTGTGGCCACGGCATCGGCCGCGGCTTCCATGAAGAGCCTCAGGTACTGCACTACGATTCGCCGGAGACCAACGTCGTACTCAAACCAGGCATGACCTTCACCATCGAGCCGATGGTCAACGCCGGTAAAAAAGAGATCCGCAGCATGAAAGACGGCTGGACGGTGAAAACCAAAGACCGGAGCTTGTCTGCGCAGTACGAGCATACTATTGTGGTGACAGACAACGGCTGCGAAATTCTGACGCTACGCAAGGATGACACCATCCCGGCGATAATCTCGCACGATGAATGATGAAAAGCCGGCGCCCGCCGGCTTTTTTATTAGATAGTTTTTTCTTATGGTGACGCGATGAGCAACTCATTACCTGACACAGCCTCCCCTCTCCTGCCCGTCCCGCCGGAACACCCGGTGAGTTGGCCCCAGGGCGATCTGAACTGTGCCGCAATCAAGGCGCACATCGATACCTTCCAGCACTGGCTGGGCGAGGCGTTTGACTCCGGCATCGTCGCGGAGCAGCTCATCGCGGCGCGCACCGAATTTATCGACCAGTTGCTGCAGCGATTATGGATCGCCTGCGGTTTTGAATCCGTCAGCGACCTGGCGCTGGTCGCCGTCGGCGGCTATGGCCGTGGCGAACTGCACCCGCTCTCAGACGTCGATCTGCTGATCCTCAGTCGTAAAAAACTGCCGGACGACCAGGCGCAAAAAGTCGGCGAACTGCTCACCTTGCTGTGGGACGTCAAGCTGGAGGTGGGCCACAGCGTACGCACCCTCGAAGAGTGCCTGCTGGAAGGTCTCTCGGATCTGACCGTTGCCACCAACTTAATCGAATCGCGCCTGCTGATCGGCGACGTCGCGCTGTTCCTTGAACTGCAAAAACATATTTTTAGCGACGGCTTCTGGCCATCGGAAAAGTTCTTCGCCGCCAAGGTCGAAGAGCAGAACGTCCGTCATCAGCGCTATCATGGCACCAGCTATAACCTCGAGCCGGACGTGAAAAGCAGCCCCGGCGGCTTGCGCGATATCCATACGCTACAGTGGGTGGCTCGCCGCCATTTCGGCGCCACCTCAATGGATGAGATGGTCGGCTTCGGCTTTCTGACCGAAGCCGAGCGCAATGAACTCAATGAGTGTCTGCATCAGCTGTGGCGCATCCGTTTCGCGCTGCATCTCGAACTCACGCGCTATGACAACCGTCTGCTTTTCGACCGCCAGCTCAGCGTGGCCCGCCGGCTAGGCTATGAAGGCGACGGCAACCAGCCGATTGAGCATATGATGAAGGACTTCTTCCGCGTTACCCGCCGGGTGAGCGAGCTGAATCAGATGCTGCTTCAGCTGTTTGAGGAGGCTATCCTCGCCCTGACCGAGGATGAAAAACCACGCCCGATCGATGATGATTTCCAGCTGCGCGGCACCCTTATCGATCTGCGTGACGACACGCTGTTTATTCGCGAACCGCAGGCCATTCTGCGCATGTTTTATATCATGGTGCGCAACAGCACCATCACCGGCATCTACTCAACGACGTTGCGCCATCTGCGCCACGCCCGCCGTCATCTCACCCAGCCGCTGTGCTATATCCCGGAGGCGCGCACGCTCTTTCTTAGTATGCTGCGCCATCAGGGGGCGGTAAGTCGCGGGCTGCTGCCGATGCATCGCCACAGCGTACTGTGGGCCTATATGCCGCAGTGGTCGCATATCGTCGGCCAGATGCAGTTCGACCTGTTTCACGCCTACACCGTCGATGAACACACCGTCCGGGTGATGCTCAAGCTGGAAAGCTTTGCCAAAGAAGAAACCCGCAGCCGCCACCCGCTGTGCGTGGAGCTGTGGCCGCGCTTAACGCACCCGGAGCTGATCTTAATTGCCGCCCTGTTCCACGACATCGCCAAAGGGCGCGGCGGCGACCACTCGATCCTCGGCGCGCAGGATGTGCTGAAGTTTGCCGAGCTGCACGGGCTGAACTCGCGCGAAACGCAGCTGGTCGCCTGGCTGGTGCGTCACCACCTGCTGATGTCGGTCACCGCCCAGCGGCGCGATATTCAGGATCCGGAGGTGATTAAGCAGTTCGCCGAGGAGGTGCAAACGGAAAATCGTCTGCGCTATCTGGTGTGTCTGACCGTCGCCGATATCTGCGCCACCAACGAAACCTTGTGGAACAGCTGGAAGCAGAGCCTGCTGCGTGAACTCTATTTCGCCACCGAGAAGCAGCTGCGTCGCGGCATGCAAAGCACCCCGGACATGCGCGAACGAGTGCGTCACCATCAGCTGCAGGCGCTGGCCCTGCTGCGGATGGACAATATTAATGAAGAGGCGCTGCATCAGATCTGGAACCGCTGCCGCGCCAACTATTTCGTGCGACATACGCCGACGCAGCTCGCCTGGCACGCCCGCAACCTGCTGCGCCACGATCTGAATAAACCGATGATCCTGCTGAGCTCGCAGGCTACCCGCGGTGGTACGGAGATTTTTATCTGGAGCCCGGATCGCCCTTACCTGTTCGCCGCGGTGTGTGGCGAACTTGACCGTCGCAACCTCAGCGTCCACGACGCGCAGATCTTCACCACCCGCGACGGTATGGCGATGGATACCTTTATCGTCCTTGAGCCCGACGGCAGCCCCCTTTCCGCCGACCGCCACGAGGCGATCCGCCAGGGGCTGGAGCAGACCATCACTCAGCGCAGCTGGCAGCCTCCGGCCCCGCGTCGTCAGGCGGCAAAGCTACGCCATTTTTCCGTGGACACCGAGGTGAATTTCCTGCCGACCCATACCGACCGAAAATCGTTTCTGGAGCTGATAGCGCTCGACCAGCCCGGGCTGCTCGCCCGCGTCGGGCAGGTGTTCGCCGACCTCGGGATATCGCTTCACGGGGCGCGAATTACGACAATTGGTGAGCGAGTAGAAGATTTATTTATAATCGCCACCGCCGACCGGCGTGCCCTTAATAATGAGCTGCAACAAGAAGTGCAACAACGGTTGACAGCGGCCCTCAATCCAAACGATAAAGGGTGACGTATTTTTTTTAGTGAATGGAAAGAAACAATGCAGCAGTTACAGAACGTTATTGAGTCCGCTTTCGAGCGTCGCGCCGACATTACGCCGGCTAATGTGGATACCGTGACCCGCGAAGCGGTTAACCAGGTTATCGCCCTTCTTGATTCCGGCGCGCTGCGCGTCGCTGAGAAGATCGACGGTCAGTGGGTAACGCATCAGTGGCTGAAGAAGGCGGTACTGCTCTCTTTCCGTATTAACGATAACCAGGTTATCGATGGTGCGGAAAGCCGCTACTTCGATAAAGTGCCGATGAAATTCGCTGACTACGACGAAGCGCGTTTCCAGAAAGAAGGTTTCCGCGTGGTACCGCCGGCCGCCGTGCGCCAGGGCGCGTTCATCGCCCGCAACACTGTGCTGATGCCGTCCTACGTTAACATCGGCGCCTACGTTGACGAAGGCACCATGGTTGATACCTGGGCCACCGTCGGCTCCTGCGCACAGATCGGTAAAAACGTGCATCTGTCCGGCGGTGTCGGCATCGGTGGCGTACTGGAGCCGCTGCAGGCGAACCCGACCATCATCGAAGATAACTGCTTCATCGGCGCGCGCTCTGAAGTGGTTGAAGGGGTGATTGTCGAAGAAGGCTCCGTCATCTCCATGGGCGTTTACCTCGGTCAGAGCACCAAAATCTACGATCGCGAAACCGGCGAAGTCTTCTACGGCCGCGTACCGGCTGGCTCGGTGGTGGTCTCAGGCAACCTGCCGTCGAAAGATGGTAAATACAGCCTGTACTGCGCGGTGATTGTGAAGAAAGTCGATGCCAAAACCCGCGGCAAGGTCGGCATTAACGAGCTGCTGCGCACCATCGACTAAAGCAAATAAAAAGCGGGAGATATCCCGCTTTTTTTATATTTGATGCTGGCGAAAATGGATTTTTTCGTTAATTATTCAATGGTTATGATGCTATCAAAGGTACCGTTATGTACGATAATCTGAAAAGTCTTGGCATTACCAACCCTGATGAGATCGATCGCTATAGCCTGCGGCAGGAAGCTAACAACGACATTCTGAAAATCTATTTTCAGAAAGACAAAGGCGAATTCTTCGCCAAGAGCGTGAAGTTCAAATATCCGCGTCAGCGCAAAACCGTCGTCGCCGACGGCGTCGGCCAGGGCTACAAAGAGGTCCAGGAGATCAGCCCCAATCTGCGCTACGTTATCGACGAGCTGGATCAGATCTGCCAGCGCGATCGCACTGAAATCGATCTCAAGCGTAAAATCCTCGACGATTTACGCCATCTGGAAAGCGTGGTCACCAATAAGATCAGCGAAATCGAAGCCGATCTGGAAAAGCTCACCCGTAAGTAAGAGCATCCCGGCGGCGCGTTGCCTGGCCGGGCTGGTGGTCTCTATCCACTCCAGACAGCATGCATCGTCCAGGCCGGGTATGGCGCGTCGCTGCCCGGCATTTTTTTGCCTCCACGTCTTAGCGTTGTTCGTCCAGCTGCAGCGCGATATACAGCAGCAGCCTGTCGTCAAAGCTACCGAGATCCAGGCCGGTCAGCTCCGAGATACGGTTCAACCGGTACTCCAGCGTATTGCGATGAATAAACAGCGCCTTTGACGTCGCCAGCGGCTGCACGTTATGGCGAAACCACGCCTGCAGCGTCCGCCGCAGCAGCCCGTTGTTGTCCATGGCCTTCAAACGCGCCAGCGGACGGGCCAGCTCATTGGCCTGCCAGCCGCCGCGCAGGCTGTCGAGCAGCACCGGCAGCATCAGATCCTGATAGAAATAACTGCGGCTCTCCGGCATCCGCTGCTTGCCAACCATCATCGTCGTGCGTGCGGTACGGTAAGAGCGGGCGATACTTCCTGGGCCGGTGAAGAAGTTGCCCAGCGCCACGCGAAAGCGCAGCTGGCCATTCTCTTTCATCCTGGCGATAAGCTGCTCGACGCGCCGGACGTGATCGTCAGCGTCCCAGCGGCCAAAGCTGTTCAGCGCCGGTTTCAGCACCACCATTTCCGTGAGCGAGACAATGGCCACCAGATTATTGCGATCGGGGGTGGTCAGCGCGTTCTGTAACTGTTGCAGTTCCGCCATCGCGCTGTCCACGCCGAGCTGACCGCTGTCTACCTCAATCATCGCCACCACGCGCGGCTGATTGAGATCGATGCCTAAACGCTGAGCCCATTCGTTCAGCGCCGGGGTATGCTCTTCCGCCTGAATCAGGTTCATCACCAGCTCTTCGCGCAGACGGCTGTCCTGGGCCAGGAGATGCATCAGCCGCGACTGCTCCAGCATCATCTCTGCTGTCATGCACACCAGCTCGCCATATTTTCGCAGCGACTCCGGCTCGCCGGTCAGGCCGATCACCCCGACGATCTCCCCCTCCAGGCGCAGCGGCAGGTTAATCCCCTGGCGAACCCCGTGCAGATGGCGAGCGACCGCGTCGTCGATATCCACCACCCGCCCCTGGGAGAGGACCAGCAGCGCGCCTTCGTGCAATTCACCAATCCTTTCCCGATCGCCGCTGCCGATGATCCGCCCGCGGGCATCCATCACGTTGATATTGGTATCGATGATGCGCATGGTCCGCGCCACAATATCCTGCGCCATTTTGGTATCAAGATGCCAGCCAGCCATGTAGTCCTCCCCTTTGCTGGGCACCAGCATAAAAGAGTCATCGTCGCGCTGCATTGTGCATTTGCACTAAGCCGGGGTGAGATATGTGGAGTTGTGGGGGCGGTCACAGAACGAAAAAAGCCCCTGCCCTCGGCGAGGGAAGGGGCTGGGAAGCGAGCGCTGGCGGTTACTGCAACAGCAGATAGATAGAGGCGTCGCCGCGCTGAATGTTCAGCGCCAGTACGGACGGTTTGGCGTCGAAGATTTTCCGCAGATCGGCGATGTTTTTCACCGGCTGCTGATTCGCCCCGACGATGACGTCGCCTTTCTTGAGGCCAATCTGTGCCGCCGGGGTACCGGCTTTCACATTATTGACCACCACGCCCTTATCCTGACCCTTATTGCTCATTTCCGCCCCTTCAATCCCGTTGAAGATGGTGCTGGAGTCAACCTGGGTCTGGTTGCTCTGCTGCAGTTCGACGGTCACGGTCACCGGTTTGCCGTCGCGCAGCAGACCAAGCTCAACTTTGCTGCCGATAGGCATGGTGCCGACCTGGGCACGCAACGCGGCGAAGCTGCTGATCGCTTTCCCGTTGAGGGAGGTGATGACATCGCCGGCTTTAATGCCCGCTTTCGCGGCCGCCGAACCTGGCATTACCTGGCTGACGAAGGCCCCGCGCTGGGCATCGACTTTCATCGCTTTCGCCAGCTCAGAGTTCAGTTCGGTGCCCATAATGCCGAGCTCACCGCGTTTCACCTGGCCATATTTCACCATCTGCTCGGTCAGGTTTTTCACCATGTTGCTCGGGATAGCAAAACCGATACCGATGTTGCCGCCGTCCGGCGCCAGAATGGCGGTGTTGATACCGATCAGCTCGCCGTTGAGGTTCACCAGCGCGCCGCCGGAGTTCCCGCGGTTAATCGCCGCATCGGTCTGGATAAAGTTTTCGTAGTTTTCCACGTTGAGGCCGCTACGGCCCAGCGCGGAGACAATCCCGGAGGTCACGGTTTCGCCCAGACCGAACGGGTTGCCGATAGCCACGGTGTAATCACCGACGCGCAGCGCATCGGAGTCGGCAAGCTTAATCGCCGTCAGGTTTTTTGGATCCTGAATCTGAATCAGCGCGATATCAGAGCGCGGATCTTTGCCGACGACTTTGGCATCAAACTTACGGCCATCGCTCAGCTGAACCTTAATCGTGGTGGCGTTGTCCACGACGTGGTTGTTGGTCACCACATACCCTTTGGCGGCATCAATGATGACGCCGGAGCCCAGCGCCATAAATTTCTGCTGCTGGCCGCCGTCAGGCTGACCGCCCTGTCCGCCGCCCTGGCAAAACGGCGAACTCTGGAAAGGAGAACCATCCTGGCAGAACGGCGAATTATCGCCAAAGAACTGCTGGAAGTTACGTGGCATCCGTGGGGTATTAACGGTGGTGCTACCTTCAACGTTAATGCTCACCACCGACGGCATCACCTTCTCCAGCATCGGGGCCAGGCTTGGCATCTGCTGTGCATTAGTGGCCGAAGATGCCGTTTCTGCCGCGCTCGCAGAGAGCGGGGACAACGCCAGACCTAAACTCAGAGCCAGTGCACTCATTGCTAACGTGGTTTTTTTCATCAGTTTCAATCTCAATATCAGGTAACGAAAGTTGCTGTGTACGTGACTATCAGAGTCATTTTATAACGCTAAGTTCCGGAATTAAGTTTCTGGAAAAAGTAAAAATTTATTGTCCATCTTTACAAAACTCCAGCCTATTCCACCGCCATGAGTCGCCGATATTCATCCCACGCATACAAATCCGTCATCCCGCTGATATAGTCCTGAATCAGACGGCAGCGATAATAGTATTCCATCAGCGCAAATTCGGGCGCCGTACGCGCCAGTTTATTTACCGCTTCAACATAGGCCAGCCGGTGACGGGTCGAAAGTTTCTGATACAGCCGGGAGGCAATGGGTAAACGTCGTACCCGCTCCTGCGCTACTAATTCGCTGAAATCCTCCAGCGATAATTTCAGCAGCGGCTGATAGATATCCAACAGGCCGCTGATCACCCGGTAGCCCTGCAATTCCAGCTGCTCAACATCCGGATGGCTAAAGACCTGTTTCATCGCCACATTTTTATAGAGCTCCAGTAGCTGACTGCAATCGCTGTCGTCCTCCAGCAACGCATGATTAAAGTCCCCCGTGAAGATTGCCGGCAGGTTGTCAATAAATCGGCGCGCCGCGTAGGGCACCAGCTTATTCAGCGTATTCACCCGCAAATACATAAAAAACTGATCTTCCGCGCTCTGCTTCAGATAATTGGCTCGCGATTTCTCCCAGGCATTTTCTACTACCTGCGAAAATAACGAGCCTTTTTCATGACTGCCCCAGGCGTCGTAAAGATGCTGATAGAGCTGTTCTGCGCTAAAAATACGTTTTTCCACCGCGTCCTCGAGATCCGCGACGCAATATGAGATGTCATCCGCAGCCTCCATAATCCAGGTTAATGGAAACCGATTGTAAGGCGCGAGATCCAGTTCTTTACGCAAACGCGCGACATACTCTTCTTCGGCTAAATAATAGCCAGGTTTCTTCATTAAATAACTGTGGCTGGCCGGCGTCTCCTCAGACCACCACGCCGGACGAGTATATTTCAGGATACATCCCACCTGCGCCCAGGTCAGGTTCATACGCATTAGCGTATGGACCAGACGAATGCCCTGCGCGTTGCCCTCAAAGCTGCAGAGATCCTGGCGCACTTTACGGCGCAGCGCATTAAGCGATGTCTCTCCGTCATGCAGGCGTAAGGCCTGCACTTCGCAGCGATCGTCGGTCAGCGGCTGCCCGAGCGCATCGCCGGGCGCCAGGCGCTGACGGAACCAGTCGTTAATCGCCGCTTCGCCAAAATGGCCAAACGGGGGATTGCCGATATCGTGCATCAGGCAGGCCATCTCAACCACGCTCTCGAATGGCCCGGTCAGCTCTTCCAGGCCATACTCTTCCAGCAGCCTCAGCTCTTTCAGCCGGCTCAGCACCTCTTTGGCGATATAGCGCCCCACCTGCTGCACCTCCAGCGAGTGGGTCAGGCGAGTGCGCACCGCCGCGTTGCGCTCGAGCGGGAAGACCTGAGTTTTTTGCTGCAGGCGGCGGATTGCCGGCGAGTTGACGATCCGTCCCCGATCGCTTTCAAAGATCCGCAGGATGTCGCGCTCCGTCTCCACCCGCGGCGGCGAACGGAAGCGTCGACGCCAGTTTATCTTGTTGCGAAAATCAATCTTTGCCATAGCCTCTCCCGCGCGAGCAATACGCTTCCCCTTAAGCGCATGATAGACTATGCAACTAAACCTGACACATCGCGAGTAAATCTATGAAAATTGGCATTATTGGCGCTATGGAAGAGGAAGTTACCCTTCTGCGCGACAAAATCGAAAACCGCCAGACCATCACCATTGGCGGAAGCGAAATCTATACCGGCCAACTTCACGGCGTTGACGTCGCTCTGCTGAAGTCTGGTATCGGAAAAGTAGCGGCGGCGATGGGCGCGACCCTGCTGCTGGAGCGCTGCCAGCCTGACGTGATCATTAATACCGGTTCTGCCGGCGGCCTGGCGTCGACGCTGAAGGTCGGCGATATCGTCGTCTCCGATGAAGCGCGCTACCACGACGCCGACGTCACCGCCTTCGGCTATGAATACGGCCAGCTCCCTGGCTGCCCGGCGGGTTTTAAGGCGGATGAAAAACTGGTGGCCGCCGCAGAGAGCTGCATTAAAGCGTTAGATCTCAACGCCGTTCGCGGCCTTATCGTTAGCGGGGATGCCTTCATTAACGGCTCTGTCGGTCTGGCGAAGATCCGCCATAATTTCCCGCAGGCGATCGCCGTGGAAATGGAAGCGACCGCCATCGCCCACGTCTGCCATAACTTTAAGGTTCCCTTCGTGGTAGTTCGCGCTATCTCCGACGTGGCCGACCAGCAGTCCCACCTCAGCTTTGAGGAGTTCCTTGCGGTCGCCGCCAGACAGTCCACCCTGATGGTGGAGAATCTGGTACAGAACCTGGCACGTGGCTAAGTCGCTATCCTTCGCGCTTGCCGCGCTGCTGTTACTCGCCCCGGCGTGGCTGCTGGCCGCGCCGCGGGTGATCACCCTCTCCCCCGCCAATACCGAACTGGCCTTTGCCGCCGGGATCACGCCGGTCGGCGTCAGCAGCTATTCCGATTATCCTTCGCAGGCCAAAACGATCGAACAGGTTGCCAGCTGGCAGGGAATGAACCTGGAACGCATCGTGGCGCTCAAGCCAGACGTGGTGCTGGCCTGGCGCGGGGGCAATGCCGAACGCCAGGTTAACCAGCTGCAGTCTCTGGGTATTCACGTCCTGTGGGTACAGACCTCGACCATAGAAGAGATCATCGCTACCCTGCGTGAGCTGGCGCAGTGGAGCCCGCAGCCGGAAAAAGCACAGCAGGCGGCGCAGGCGATGCAGCAGGAATACGATGCGTTGAAAGCGCGCTATGCCAACGCGCCGAAGAAACGCGTCTTCCTGCAGTTCGGCTCCGCACCGCTGTTCACCAGCGGCCCCGGTTCGATTCAGGATCAGGTGCTAAGGCTTTGCGGCGGCGAGAATATCTTCGCCACCAGCCGCGTTCCCTGGCCGCAGGTGAGCCGCGAACAGGTGCTGACCCGCCAGCCGCAGGCGATCGTGGTGACCGGGGATGCCAGCCGCATTGCCGAAGCGCAGCGCTTTTGGCAACATCAGCTCACCATTTCGTTGATTGCGTTACACAGCGACTGGTTTGAACGCGCCGGCCCACGTATTATCCTCGCCGCCAAACAACTTTGTGCGGCGCTTGACCAGGTAAAATAATCATCCGGCACACCGGATGTTCAGTGGGAATCAACGATGCTTGTCTATTGGCTGGATATTATTGGCACAGCTGTCTTCGCGATCTCCGGCGTACTGCTGGCCGGAAAACTGCGTATGGACCCATTCGGCGTGCTGGTGTTAGGGGTAGTGACGGCGGTAGGCGGCGGGACCATCCGCGACATGGCGCTGGCGAATGGCCCGGTATTCTGGGTCAAAGATCCCACCGATCTGGTGGTGGCGATGGTCACCAGCATGCTGACCATCCTGCTGGTCCGCCAGCCTCGCCGGCTGCCGAAATGGATCCTGCCCGTTCTTGATGCCGTCGGTCTGGCGGTGTTTGTCGGCATTGGCGTCAATAAAGCTTTTCTCGCTGGCAGCGGCCCGCTGGTCGCGGTGTGCATGGGGGTGGTGACCGGCGTCGGCGGCGGGATTATTCGCGACGTGCTGGCGCGGGAAATTCCTATGATTCTGCGTACCGAAATCTACGCCACCGCCTGTATCGTCGGCGGTATTGTCCACGCCACGGCACACGACACCTTTCATCTCCCGCTGGAGAATTCGGCAATGATGGGGATGGTGGTCACCCTGGTAATTCGTCTGGCGGCTATTCGCTGGCATCTGAAGCTGCCGACGTTTGCCCTGGACGATAACGGTCGGTAATAAAAGCAAAACGGTAACCTTAAGGTTACCGTTTTTAGGGTTTGCTCCCTCCCGCTGGGGGAGAACTCGCTTTAAACGCTGAACGAGGAGCCGCAGCCGCAGGTGCTTTTCGCGTTCGGATTGGTCACGATAAAGCGCGAACCTTCCAGCCCTTCGGTATAGTCGACCGAGCCGCCGACCAGATACTGCAGGCTCATCGGGTCAACCACCAGGCCGACGCCCTGTTTCTCAATGGTCATATCCCCTTCGTTCACCTGATCGTCAAAGGTGAAGCCATACTGGAAACCGCTGCAACCGCCGCCGGTGATATACACGCGCAGTTTCAGGTTCGGATTATCTTCATCCGCAATCAGGTGTTTTACTTTATTGGCTGCGGCTTCGGTAAACTCCAGCGGCAACGCTACGTCATCACTCATTTTCTGCTCCCATTGATACTTCCGGCCGGTTAAAGAATAACCGGACCTTTTGAGCCATTATCTAATACCCTGGTAAATCGTTCAAGTATTCTCCCGGGGAGCCTGCTGCGCTTTTGCCGCCTGCTCGGCTTCCTGCTTCGCCAGAGTACGCTGCAGAATGGTCGAATACAAAGGCTTACCGCCGAGGAATTGCGCCAGTAGTGTTGCGCCAAGGCAGGTAATAATCATTGGCAAAATGAGCTGATAGTTATCGGTCATCTCCAGCACCAGCACGATCCCGGTCAGCGGCGCACGCACCGAGGCGGCGAGCAGCGCCCCCATACCGGCAATCGCGAAGGTGCCGGCATCGAGATGGTAGGCCGGAAACAGCGGAATAGCCGCCATGCCGAACGCCGTGCCCAGCAGCGTGCCGAGCGCCAATATAGGCGCGAAAATGCCCCCTGGCGCGCCGGAAGAGAAGCAGATCAGCGTGGTCACCACGCGGGCAATAAAGATAAACAGCAGCAGTCCGACGGAGAAGTTACCGGCAGCGGCGATAGGGATCAAGTTAAAGCCACCGCCCACCGCGGAGGGCTGCATCAGCCCCAGCAGACCGCAGAGCCCGCCGATTAATCCGCCAATCAACACCCATTTTTTGATGTTGCCGCCGTGGATGCGCTGGAACAGATCCTGAGTGCGCAGCACCAGAAAATTAAACAGCGGGCCAAAGCAGCCAAACAGCATGCCCAGCACCAGATACAGCCATAGGGTATTTACCGGGGCGTTGCTTAGTTTACCCACCTCAATGATCGCCGCTTCGCCGTTGAAAATGCGAAACACAATGCTCGACATGATCACGCCGGTAAACACCGCTTTAATGGAGATCAGATTGTAGCGGAACTGCGGGCGCATCTCTTCGATGATAAACAGAATACCGGCCAGCGGCGCATTAAAGGCCGCCGAAAGCCCCGACGCCGCACCGGTCGCCAACAGCGTATGCCGCGCTTCCGGACTGCGCATGCGGAAAACGTCCAGCACCATGCGCCCAATGTTGCCGCCAAGCTGTACCATCGGTCCTTCACGACCCAGCACCATCCCGGCGCCAAGGGTCCCCATGCCGCCAACGAATTTCACCGGCAGCACGCGCCACCAGCGCACCGGCCGCAGCTCCTCCAGCGCGCCCTCAATTTCCGGAATCCCGGAGCCGCCGGCCTCCGGCGCAAAGCGACGCACCAGAAAATAGCCGACCATCGCCAGCAGCGCCGACAGGATAAACGCCAGCGGCCAGACCAGATACCAGTGGTCCGCCACCTGCGCCAGCGCGCCGATCCGCTGGTTCTGCACCCAGTTCACGCTCTTTTCAAAGGCGACGCCCACCAGCCCCGCCAGCGTGCCGACCACTGCCGCCATAAACAGCACCGCCAGCGGCGTTTTATCGCGTTGAATCAGACGGCGCACCGCATCGCCGCGACGCACCCGCACAAACTGATGTGCTTCAAAAGAGGGAGTTTCTGCTTTCATGCCGTTATCAATTATTGGTAATACAAATGAAGAGAGCGGCATTTTAGCCGTCCCGGCGCGCTGCGTCGTCAAAAAAATGCCCTTGCGGCACATTGTTTCAATTGGGCAAAACTTTCATAACCATCCTGGAATAACTTAGAATAGCCGATAAAACATTTTTCACGAACCAGGACCCTGGCCATGAGCAAATCTGAAAATCTGTACCACGCTGCGCGCGAACTGATCCCCGGCGGCGTTAACTCGCCGGTGCGCGCTTTCACCGGCGTCGGCGGCACACCGCTGTTTATCGAACGCGCGGATGGCGCTTACCTCTATGACGTGGATGGGAAAGCCTATATCGATTATGTCGGTTCCTGGGGTCCGATGGTGCTGGGCCACAACCACCCGGCTATCCGCAATGCGGTGATCGAGGCGGCATCCCGCGGCCTGAGCTTTGGCGCGCCGACCGAAATGGAAGTGAAAATGGCGGCCCTGGTGACCGAGCTGGTGCCGACCATGGATATGGTGCGGATGGTGAACTCCGGTACCGAAGCCACCATGAGCGCCATTCGCCTGGCGCGCGGCTTCACCGGTCGCGACAAAATCATTAAGTTCGAAGGCTGCTACCACGGCCATGCCGACTGCCTGCTGGTGAAAGCCGGTTCCGGCGCGTTGACCCTCGGCCAGCCGAACTCGCCGGGCGTCCCGGCCGATTTCGCCAAACATACCCTGACCTGCACTTATAACGACCTCGCCTCGGTGCGCGCGGCGTTCGAGCAGTATCCGCAGGAGATCGCCTGCATCATCGTCGAGCCGGTGGCCGGAAATATGAACTGCATTCCGCCGCAGCCGGAATTCCTGCCGGGCCTGCGCGCCCTGTGCGACGAATTTGGCGCCCTGCTGATTATCGACGAAGTGATGACCGGCTTCCGCGTGGCGCTGGCAGGCGCTCAGGCTTACTACGGCGTGGAGCCGGATCTGACCTGTCTGGGGAAAATCATCGGCGGCGGGATGCCGGTAGGCGCCTTCGGCGGCCGCCGTGAGGTAATGGACGCTCTGGCGCCCACCGGTCCGGTCTATCAGGCGGGCACCCTCTCCGGCAACCCGATCGCCATGGCGGCTGGCTTCGCCTGCCTGAACGAAGTGGCGCAGCCGGGGGTCCATGAAACCCTGACTGAACTGACTAACCAGCTGGCGCAAGGCCTGCTGGATGCGGCGCGTGACGCTGGGATCCCGCTGGTGGTCAATAACGTCGGCGGCATGTTCGGCATCTTCTTTACCGATGCCGAAACCGTCACCTGCTATCAGGACGTGGTGAAGTGCGACGTTGAACGCTTCAAGCGCTTCTTCCATCTGATGCTGGAGGAAGGCGTGTACCTGGCGCCGTCAGCGTTTGAGGCCGGCTTTATGTCCGTGGCCCACAGCGAAGAAGATATCGACAACACCATCGACGCCGCGCGTCGGGTATTTGCCAAGCTGTAAGGTGCTTGAATGCCTGGTGGCGCAGGGATTTTCCCGGAGGAGGCGCATTGCGCCTTATCCGGGCTACCAAATCGCACAGCGCTGTAGCCCCGGTAAGCGATAGCGCCACCGGGGATGTTGAAGCCATCCAGGACCGTTAGCGACTCTGCTTTCTCAGCAAATAAATAAAATAAGGCGCGCCGATAAAGGTCGACAGTAGCCCCGCCGGGATCTGATACGGGAACATCATCATCCGTCCGCACCAGTCGGCGAAGACCAGCAGCAGCCCGCCAGTCAGCCCGGAGATCACCATATGCGGTAGGGTTCGCCGGAAGCCCATCATCCGCGCGATATGCGGCGCCATCAGCCCGACAAAGCTCAGCGGGCCGATGGTCAGCGTCGCCGCCGCCGTCAGGCAGGCCGCCAGCAGCAGCAGAACAATCCGCGATGACGTCAGCGCCATGCCCACCGCTCGCGCCGCCTCCCCGCCCAGCGGCAGGATGGTTAACCAGCGACGACAGAGCGGCGCCAGCGCCAGCAGCGCCAGCATTACCGCGCCGCTACGCACCACCCTCTCCGGCGTCGCGCTATATGTCGACCCCGAGATCCACGTCAGGATCTGCGCCATACGCGGATCGCCGCTGGCCTGCAGCATCATCAGCAGCATAGTGAAGGCGGTGCTCAGCGCCATCCCCGCCAGCAGCATCCGATGCGGCGAGAAGCCGCCGCGCCCGGCGGCGAGCATAATGATCAGCAAGGTGGCCGCCGCGCCAAGGCTGCCGGCCGGCAGCAGCCAGCCAAAGGCGTCGCCAGGCACGAAGAACAGCATCAGCACCACGCCAAAAGCCGCGCCGGAGCTGATGCCCAGCACTTCCGGGCTGGCCATCGGGTTGCCGGTCAGGCGCTGGATAATACAGCCGGCGACCGCCAGCATGACCCCGGCGAACAGGGCCGACAGCACCCGCGGCCAGCGCCAGGGCAGCAGTTGCTCCAGCAGATCGCCGTGGGCCCACAGCCAGCCGTGGGCATCGCGACCAAAGGCCAGCGCCACGCTCACCGCCAGCAGCAGCAACGCGACGCCTGCGAGAACAAACCATTGCACATGATAGCGCTCAGGCTGCACATTATCGCCGCCGTTCATCACCGGGGCGCTGATGCTGCGCAACCGCGGCAGCAGCCACAGCAGCAGCGGCGCGCCAATCAGGGCGGTGACCGAGCCGGTGGAGACTTCCCGCCATACCCGGCTCAGCCAGAGGATCACCTGATCGGAAAGCCACAGGAGCAGCGCGCCGATCAGCGCCGCCAGCAGCAGCCGCGCCAGCAGCCGACGGGCGCCAAGCATTTTCGCCAGCAGCGGCGCGAACAGGCCGATAAAGCCGATAATCCCTACCGCGTTCACCAGCAGCGCGCTGATGACGATCGCCAGCGTCAGGGCGCCGAGGCGCGCCAGGGACAGCGCCAGCCCGAGGTTACGCGCCACACCGTCATCGAGCCCCATCAGGGTCAGCGGCCGCAGCAGCAGCAAGGTGAGTATTGCCCCGCCAAGCAGCTGCGGCCACAGGCGCTGCGCCACGCTCCAGTCGGTCTGCGTCAGCGTCCCGGTGCTCCACAGGAACATGCTTTGCAGCTGGTCGTGATGGAAAATCACCATCAGCTGGTTAAGCGCGCCACAGTAAAGGCTGACCACCAGCCCCGCCAGGATCAGCGTTACCGGCGACAGGCGCTTGCCCCACGAGACGCCAAACACCAGCGCGCCCACCAGACAGGCCCCGGCCAGCGCGGCGAATTGCGACGCCAGCACGCCGGGAATAGCCCATAACGTGGTGACCGTTATCCCCAGCTGCGCGCCGGTGGCGACGCCAAGGGTGGTCGGTTCCGCCAGCGGATTACGCAGCACCTGCTGGAACAGGACGCCAACCAGTCCCAGCCCGGCGCCCACCAGCAGCGCAACAGCCAGTCTCGGTAACAAACTGTAATGAAACAACATTTGGGCGATATCATCGACATCCGGCTGCCACAGCGCCTGCCGCCACTGCGCATAGGGCAAGGCGACATTGAGGTTGACGATGCTCAGCGCGAAGGCGACGCCCAGCAGCCCGGCCAGCAGGATAATAGCTAACGGCGAGAGACGCGTATTCATGCCGGTCTCCCCTGGGCATCAGCCAGCACGCGGGCAAAATGCATCGCTGACAGCGTCGCGCCGTAGAACCAAACCGCCGGAACGCGCTGGAAGCGGCCCGCGCGCACGAAGGGCATCGCCTGCCATAGCGGCGTCGCCAGCAGTTGAGCCATATCTCGCTCATTGCCATGGTCGAAACAGATGACATCGGCTTCGTTAAATGCCGCCAGCCTGTCGATGCCAACGCTAACGCTTCCCCAGAATGCCGCTTCGCCGTGCCAGGCGTTTTTAATACCGAAGCGATCAAGCACCTCCTGGAACAGGCAGTTTTCGCCAAACACCAGCACGTGGCGGGGATCGAGCAGAGAGATCATCAGCAGCGGACGATCGCCGCGCCCGGCAAAACGCGGACGCAGGCTCTCCATCAGCGCGTCGAACTCCGCCAGATGGCGCTTCGCCTGCTGCGTTTTGCCCAGCAGATCGGCCATTTCCAGTAGCGAACGCTGGGCCATCGCCAGCGGCCGTTTGCCGTCGCTGAAGGTGAAACCGCGGCCGGGCGCGATACGCGCCAGCTTCTCCGGCGACGGGCCGTAGCCCGCCGACCAGACGATAAACGACGGTTTCATCTGCGTCAGCAGTTCAAGGTTGGGTTCGGTACGCAGACCAACATCGATCACCGAGTCGGGCAGCGCGGGTTCGTTCACCCACAAGCGATAGTTGGGAATATCGGCCACGCCATAGGGCGTCACGCCGAGCGCCAGCAGCAGCTCCGCGGGCAGCCACTCCAGGGCGACCACGCGCTGCGGGTCGACGTCGGCCGCCTGCGCGCCGCGCATCTGCCACAGCAGCGGCGAGAGCGCCATCGCGATCAGCAGGCGGCGTCGGGTTATCAGAGTTGGGTTCATCATCAATAGACAAAGCTTACCGGCGCCGCACCGGCCGGGTGTGGCAGGATCCCCATCGGGATGCCGTAGATCTGTTCCAGAGTGTCGCTGCGCATCAGTTCCGCCGGCGTCCCCTGAGCAATCATTTCTCCGCCGCGCAGGGCCACCAGATAGTCGCAATAGCGGGCCGCCATATTAATATCGTGCAGGACGGCGATCACCGTCAGGCCGCGCTGCTGGCTGAGACGATGCACCAGCGCCAGAACATCGACTTGATGAGCAATATCCAGCGCCGAGGTGGGTTCATCGAGCAGCAGGCAGCGACTGTCCTGCGCCACTAGCATGGCGATCCACGCCCGCTGGCGTTCACCGCCGGAGAGGCTGTCCACCAGACGATGAGCGAGCGGCTTCAGCCCCACCAGCGCAATCGCCTCTTCTACTTTCTCACGGTCCGCTGCGCCAAAGCGACCCAGCGCGCCGTGCCATGGATAGCGGCCGATCGCCACCAGCTCGCGCACCGTCATACCTTCGGCCGGCGGCAGCTGCTGCGGCAGATAGGCCACTTTGCGGGCAAAGGCTTTGCTGCCCCAGCTCTCCAGCGGCTGCCCGTCCAGTAGCACTTCGCCTGCGGAGGGCGGCTGATGACGGCCAAGCATTTTCAGTAACGTCGATTTGCCGGAGCCATTATGGCCGATCAGGCCTGTGACTTTTCCGGTCGGGAAGGTGAGCGAGAGCGGATGGAGCAATGTGCGGCCAGGCACACGGAAAGTGACGCGATCCAGCGCGAAGGTGGTTTCTGCGTGCGGAGTCTGTTCCTGCATAGCGATAACCTGATAGAGGGCGCGGCGAACCGCGCCCGTAGGTGGTTAGAAACGGAAGGTGGCGGTGGCGACGACCTGACGTCCGGCGCCCCAGTAGCAGGCGTATTCGCTGTAGCAACTGGAGACATATTCGCGGTCGAACAGGTTGTTGACGTTGACGCCGACCGACGATCCCGGCAGGCCAAAGCGCGCCAGATCGTATTTCACCGTCGCATCCATCAGCGCATAACCGGCCACACTAAAGGCATCATTTTTCTTACCGGTGCTGGTGTCATTTTTGTAGTAGCTGACCGTTGAACCGATATAGCGCGCCCCGGCCCCAATCGTCAGACCACTCAGCGCGGTTTCGTGGAAGGTATAATCCGCCCACAGGGAGGCCATGTTACGCGGCACTTCCGCCGGACGTTTGCCGTTGAACACCGTATCGTGAGTGTACTCCGCATCGGTGTAGCTGTAGGCTGCGGTGACGTTAATATTGGCGTTCACCGCCGCCTTCGCCTCCAGCTCAAGGCCGCGGGAGCGGATCTCGCCGGTCTGGATGCTGAACGCCTGGTTAGCCGGATCAGCCGTCAGGTTCTTGTCTTTGGTCAGCTGATAGACCGCCGCGGTGACCACCACCGGCATATCTTTCGGCACGTATTTCACGCCGGCTTCATACTGCTTACCGCGCGACGGATCGAACGGCTGGCCGCGGCTGTTGGAACCCGATACCGGTTCAAACGATTCGCTGTAGCTGAAGTACGGAGAGATGCCGTTATCGAACAGGTAGTTGATGCCGCCGCGCCAGCTGAACTGCTGGTCGTGATTCTCCGCCAGGCTGTTGGTGGCGCGGGTTAACGTTGAGGTCGTGGCGTAATCGTAACGGCCGCCCAGGGTCATCACCCATTTATCCCACTCCATCTGATCCTGCGCGTACAGGCCGGTCTGCTCCATCCGGTTGAGGACCGCGTACGGGAAGGTGACCTGAATATTCGGATTGCCGTACTGCGGATTGCTCATGCTGATAGGATCCGCCGTCCCGTAGTCGGCATCCACATCGTTACGCATCCGCGAGTAGTCCACGCCGGTCAGCAGCGTATGGCTGACCGCGCCGGTGGCGAAATCAGACTGCAGCTGGGTATCGACGGTGAAGGTGTTCAGGTGCTCGTCGGAGCGCACGTAGGCGCGATTCATGTAGCCCGGCGCGACATAGCCGTTGCCGTATACCGAACGATAGAGCGTATGCACATCGGCATAGCGCAGGTTCTGCCGCACGGTAAAGGTGTCATCGAACTGATGGGAGAAGCTGTAGCCCACCATCTTCTGGCGGCGGGAGATTTTATTATCGGACTCGCCTTCGTTGAAATCGGTCGGCAGCTTGTGCGCCTTACCGTTGGCGTCGTAATACGGCACCACGGTGCCTTCGCGCGGCAGCCAGCCGTAGTAGCCCGCATCCGGGTCATTCTGGAAGTTGCTCAGGAAGGTGAAGTCGGTTTTATCGTCCGGACGCCAGCTAAAGGAGGGCGCCACCGCGTAGCGAGTCGATTTCGCCATCTGCTGCTGGGCATCCTGACTGCGGCCAAGGCCGGTCAGGCGATACGACCAAACGCCGGCATCATCAATGGCGTCGCTAAAGTCAAACCCGGTCTGCCACAGATTGTCGGTGCCCATCTTAAACTGCACTTCTTTCAGCGGCTCGGTAGTCGGGCGCTTGCTGACCATGCTGACGATACCGCCCGGGTTGCTGTTGCCGTACAGCACCGAGGTTGGCCCGCGCATCACTTCCACGCGCTCGAGGAAGTAAGGATCCATGGAGACTTCAGAGTAGTTATTCCCCTGCAGCTTCATGCCGTCCAGATACTGGTTGGTGTTGACGGTCGTCGAGGTGGTGAAGCCGCGAATGGTGACCACGTCATAGGTGGTCGAACTGCCGCGAGTAGAGAAGACGCTTGGCGTATAGGAGAGCGCCTCTTTTACCGTCGTCGGCTGGCGCATCTCCATCTCCTGGCGCGTCACCACCGACACAGACTGCGGCGTTTTTTCAATCGGGGTATCGGTTTTGGTCGCCGTGGCGGAGCGTTTTGCCGCAATAGTCGGCGCCGGTCCCCAGGCGCTTTCCTGGGCGGCCGGGGCGGCAACGACGGTGATAGTTTCTTCTTGCTTCGGTTGTTCTGCTGCCTGTGCGTAGACAGACATGCCGCTAACCGCCGTGGCTACTACAGCTGCGACTTTACGCAGCGAGTGATTTGGCTGAGCAGTTTTTGGACGCGCCATGGGTATATCTCTGATGAAAGTGAATGATAACGTAAACGAGAATTATTATTATGACGGGCGATATAATAGGCGAAACGTCGAAGGCAAGGCAAGCGATATGCCTGTCGCCGCCGGTCGAAGGCTGAATTAATAACCAGATAGTTATTATGGAGTTAAAGAGCCGTTAACTTTTTTACAGGCATAAAAAAACCCCTTAATACTTTCGTATTAAGGGGTCTGGTCGTGCGGTCAAAATCAGTTACTGCCGAACATATCCTTGATCCAGCCCGCGACGCCGTCGCTCTTTTCCTGCTGCTTCGGCGGCTGTTGCTGCTGTTGCTGCTGCGGCGGCGGTTGCTGCCCGGACTGATTAAACGGATTTTTCGCTTCCTGTTGCTGCAACTGCTGCTGTTGCATCATTTCGCCCTGACGGCACAGCGCATCCGGCTGCGTGGTCCAGACCGGCAGCGAACGCATACCGCCGCTGCAGACGAAGTTGCCGTTGCTGTCCACGCCCATATCAACCACGTCTTCCGGCACCGTCAGCACCAGCGGCGTTGGCGTCTGGTTCGCCAGATAGCGCTGGTAAATCGACATCGCGCCGCTGGCGCCGTACAGTTTGGTCGGCTGGTTATTGTCGCGACCCACCCAGGTGATGGTCACCTGACTACCGTCGATGCCGGCGAACCAGGTATCGACGTTATTGTTGGTGGTCCCGGTTTTCCCCGCCAGATGCAGGCCCGGATACTTCGCCCCCAGCTGACGCCCCGTACCGCGCTGCACCACCTGCTGCATAGTCCACAGCGTCATGTAGGCCGCCTGGGCAGGCACCGCGCGCTCCGCCTGCGGATAGCTCTGGTAGAGCACAGTGCCATCTTCGGCAATCACTGACCGCAGCGCGGAAAGCGGCGCACGGTTCCCACCGCTGGCGATGGTCTGGAAGGCCTGGGCCACTTCAATCGGTGTCAGGTTCAGCGCGCCAAGCAGCATCGACGGCACCGCGTTGAGCTGATTCTTCGGCGCCCCCAGTTTAGTCCAGGTATCGACTACCGCCGGCAAGCCCAGCGCCATCCCGAGGTTAACCGTCGGGACGTTCATCGAGCGAGTCAGGGCATCGACCAGCATCACCTGACCGCTGAAACGACGATCGTCGTTCTGCGGGGACCACGTCTGACCGTTGGACAGGCGAATCGTCACCGGCGCATCGGCGATCCAGGTATTCAGGCGATACTGATTCGGCTGGCTCAGCGCGGTCAGATAGGTCGCCGGCTTGGCCAGAGAACCAATCGATCGGCGGGCCTGCATCGCGCGGTTATAACCGGCGAACTGCGGCTCCGCGCCGCCGACCATCGCCCGCACTTCGCCGGTGAAGCGGTCAACCACCACCATGGCGGTTTCCAGGTCTGCCAGCTTACGCTGTTTCTTCAGAACCGGGATCCCTTCGGAGGCCGCTTTTTCCGCCGCATCCTGCGCCACCGAGTCGAAAGTGGTGAAGATCTTCACGCCGGAGAGATCTTTCACTTTATCGCCCAGCTTCGCCTGCAGTTCCTGACGAACCATCTGCATAAACGCCGGCTGCGGTGAAATCACCCCGCCGCGCGGCTGCACGCCCAGCGGACGGGCGCTGAGCATGTCGTACAGCTCCTGGTCGATAACCTGCTGCTGCTGCAGCAGACGCAGCACCAGATTGCGTCGTTCAAGGGCCAGTTTCGGGTTACGCCACGGGTTATAGACCGACGCCCCTTTCACCATCCCCACCAGCAGCGCCTGCTGGTCGAGGCTCAGCTCTTCCACCGGACGGCCGAAGTAATACAGGCTGGCCAGCGGGAAGCCGCGAATTTCGTTATCGCCGCTCTGGCCGAGGTACACCTCGTTCATATACAGCTCAAGGATGCGATCCTTGCTGTAGCGGGCGTCGACGATCAGCGCCATATACGCTTCGTTGGCTTTACGCCAGTAGGAGCGTTCGCTGGAGAGGAACAGGTTTTTCACCAGCTGTTGGGTCAGGGTACTCGCCCCCTGCACCGTTCGGCCTGCCGTCAGGTTCGCCAGCACCGCGCGGCCGATGGAGTAGAGACTGATCCCATCGTGCTCATAGAAGTGGCGGTCTTCGGTCGCCAGCAGGGTATCCACCAGCAGATCGGGGAAGCCGCTGCGCTTCACGAACAGGCGCTGCTCGCCGTTCGGCGACTGCAGCATGGTGATAAGACGCGGATCGAGGCGGAAGAAACCGAACTGGCGGTTATTATCCATATTCTCGATGGTCTCAAGGTGGTCGCCGTCGAAGGTAAGACGCGCGCGCACCTGCCCTTCCTTACTGTCCGGGAAATCGAACGGACGACGGATCATCTCGATGCTGTTAGCCTGCACGGTATATTCGCCGGGGCGCGTCATCGCGCTGACCTGGCGATACTGCGTGGCGTTGAGCAGACGCACCATCTCGTTTTTGCTGATCTGCATGTCCGGCTCAAGGTTGACCATCCGGCCATAGACCGCGGCCGGCAGCTCCCAGACTTTACCGTCAATGCGGCTGCGGATTTTCTGGTCGAGGTAGACGCCATAGGCGGCAATCAGCACCGCGAAGACAATCCCCAGCTTGACCAGCAGCCACAGCCAGCTGCGCTTCCGACGAGGCTTGCCACCTTTGCCTTTGGCTTTTCTCGGCACCGGTTTCTCATCCTCATAATCATCGTCATCATACTCGTCGTCGTAGTCCTCTTCCCGGACCCGGCGACGGGTGACTTTCTGTTTAGTCGGACGTGAGGGTCTTCCCTTACGTCCGATAGGCTCGCGGTCATCTCCCGCCATGCTTTTTCTCCGCAACGTTCAGGCGCAAAGGCCTGATTCTCAATACTTCCCCTGTTCAGAGGAAGAAGAAATCTCTCAAATTAACGTCCAGGCTGCTTATCCTTCGGACGACAACCTGCTGGCAGGCAGGACGCGCCGCCAGCCTTTCAGAGGGTTGGTTTGCTTCATGTTACATGATACTAACAATAAAAATTCACCATAAAATCATTGTGTTAAACGCATCATCGGCAGAATAAGTCAGAACATAGCACGTAATGTTCAGGGCATACAGGATAGCACTAAAATGCGACATTCTTAACCAGCATTTTACCTCCTGCGCACGTAACAAGATGGGAAAGAGTATGTTTTTTAATAACATAAAAAACGGCGCGCTTCCTGCCGGTCAACGCAGTGGCATCATCCGCGGATGAAAATATATTTTCCCAGCGCCAACGTTTATTATTGATAAAAGTAAAGTCGATTTAGCGCCTTTCCGTTGATAAAAATGAGAGCCTGTTAACATTTATGCAGAATAATATTTTATGATGACACCAGGTAAATATTTGTTAAACTAGCGGCCAGTGATTCATTATTTTGATTACTCTATGATGCGTATTCCGCTTATATTTCCGCTTTGCATGGTAGCCCTTCTCTCTGGCTGCCAACAAAAACCCGCCTCAACGCTCAGCCCGGCTATCAGCAGCCAGGCGCAGCTCGAGCAACTCTCGTCCGTGGCGGCCGGGACGCGCTATCTCAAGAATAAATGTAATCGTAGCGATCTCCCCGCTGATGAAACGATATATCGGGCAGCGGTGAATGTCGGTAAAGCGCGCGGATGGGGAAATATTGACGTGGCGACGTTAAGCCCAAATAGCGACCGGCTTTACCAACAGCTATTACAGGACAGTACCCCGGAAGCCACACAGTGCAGTCAATTTAATCGTCAGCTCGCGCCATTTATTGCCAGCTTGCGCAGCGACTAAGCGAAATATCCTCAGCGCGCCGGTTATTGTGCGCGCTTTTATTCCTCTTTCGGCTCCTCGTCAATTTTTCCGCCCGGCCAGTCCTCCAGCGCCGCGAGGGTAAAGGTCGTGCCGTTGAAGCTGAAGATCGTCACATCCTGCTGGATCTGCTCCACCACCAGGTTCGGCAGGGGTGAATCGCCCTCCGTCCACGCTTTGCCGTTTAACACAATGCTGCGCTTTTCCGGTCGCGAGGCGTAGACATGGGCGCTGTAGCGCAGAGGCGGCAGCGTATCGCTGTCCACTTCCGGCGCCGCGGGCGCGCTGGCTTTTGCCGCCGGCGGCGGCGTCTTTGGCGCGGCCTCTCCGGCAGCGGTTAACGGCAGAAGCGCCGCATGCGCCACCGGCAAGGGCAGCGTTTGCGGCGGTGCCGGGTGACGCCACTGCTCGCCGCCAAACCAGCCGAGCGCGATAAATAATCCGGCGTACAGCGGGATAATCCAGCCGGGGATCTGCACCATCCGACCGCGGCTCACCGGCGCATCATCCAGCGAGGACGGCGGCTGATGCGCCACCAGAGGCGGAATGCCTCTTTCACTGTCATCACGAACAATCACAACCGTCTCCTGTTCCCTCACGATAACGAGAAGGCGCCCTTACGGATGCCCCAGACTGCTGACAAAGTGCAATCTTCAGGAAGTGCCCGGCGGCGCTACGCTTGCGCGGGCCTACAGATAACTGCATAACTGTTTGAAATTGCAATCTTTCGTAGGCCGGGTAAGGCGAAAGCCGCCACCCGACAGAAAGGCGAGCACAATAACGAAACAGGTTTGTCATCAGCCAGAGGCGCCCTTACGGGCGCCCTACGTTATGTTATTTACTGCTCACCGGCAGGCCAGCGCCCTGCGACTCGCCCTGCGGCAACTCGAGAACGGCAACCGACCAGGCCGGCAGCGTGACCGAACCGTCAGCGGCAACCTGCACGCCGCTCGCCAGCGACCGGTCGCCCGCCGCCTGCTGAATAGCGCTCAGCTGGAGCGATGTGCCGGCGAAGTCCTGCAGCGTCCGGCTTTCCGGCGCGGCGTTGATCGCCACCACGATGCCGTCGACACGGCTGTCCAGACTGGCGCCAGCCTGCATCCCGTCATCGATGGTCATCACCAGCAGACCCGTCTGCTGATCGGCGCCAGTATTGCGGAAGTCCACGCGCTTCATCACCGTCGCGCCGTCGCCGAGGGTAAACAGCGGAGACGATTTACGCAGCGCGGTCAGCTCCTGATAAAACGCGGTCATCTGCTTGAGCTCCGTTTCACCCGGAGTAGCCACCGCGTCTTTCACCCGGGCGATAATGTCATAATTGCTGCCATCATCGCTGCTGCGCGGCATACCGACGTTGTAGTTGTTGTCCTGCAGGGAGTAGTCCACGCGGTTAAACCAGTCGCCGGAATCATACGAATCGCGGGTAAAGGATTTAGAGCGCAGCAGCTCCGAGCCCTGCTGGTCAAAGGCGATCCCCTGGCCGAGCATCACCGTCGCCAGCGACACCGCCTGCATCCGGACGCGGGTATCGAGATCCGCCTCCTGAGCGGCTTTATAGCTGATCATGTCCCACAGCGTCTGGTTATCGTGTTTTGACACATAGTTCACGACTTCCGTCGGATCAGCCGCATAGCCGCCTGGCGCGCCGTTATAATCAATCTCGCTGCCTCTCTTCACCGCGCCGTCTTTGTCGATCAGCACAAAGTCCGCAAGGTTACCGGCCATGCCGAGACGGGTCAGATCGGCGAGGTGACGCGCCTGATCGTCGCTCAGGGTGGTCAGCTCATTCGGCAGAACGCCAGCCCCGCTGCCCACGCCCTGGTTCTGGCGTAATGCGTCACCGGAGTCGAACGGCCCGCCGCCGCGCACGGCGTCGCGCAGACGATCGGAGAACGTGCCGATCCCGGTGCCTTTGAGATTGATTTGCGAGGCAATTTCAAAGCGATCGCTCTGGTTGGAATCCCAGCCTTCGCCAAAGAAGTAGATATCCGGGTTCAGCGCTTTAATGCGTTCCCAGGCCGAGAGGATCTGCGCTTTCGGGTGGTAGCCCATCAGGTCGAAGCGGAAGCCATCGATCTTATAATCGGTGGTCCATACCGCCAGTGAATCGGCGATAAGCTTGGCGAACATCCGGTGCTCTGGCGCCGAGTCGGAGCAACAGGTAGCCGATTCCACGCTGCCGGTGGTTTCGTTCAGACGCTGGTAGTACCAGGGGACGATCTTATCCAGTACCGAGGTGCGATCGGTCGGGCCGGCGGCGTTGGTGTGGTTGTACACCACGTCCATAATGACGTTCATTCCCAGATCCTGCTTGATCGCCTGAATCATGGTGCGGAACTCTTTAATACGCGCTGTGCCTTCCGGATCGGTGGCGTAGGATCCTTCCGGTACCGTGTAGTGGAACGGATCGTAGCCCCAGTTATAGGAGTCGGTCTGCGCCACCAGCGTATTCAACGCCTGCACCTGCGGGTTATCCTTGCTGTCGTTCTGCTTCAGCTGAGTCAGCACCTCTTCAACCGTCGAACCGCTGTCGCAATAGCCCGCAAACTCGCTGCTCTTCACCGCGCTATTGACCTCGCACAGGCGGCTGAACGGCTGCTGAATATCGGCGACCTTGTCGCTGAACTCATTGACCGTCGCCAGATCGAAGACCGGCAGCAGCTCAATATGGGTCACGCCCGAGGCCGACAGCTGTTTCAGATGCTGGACCATATTGCTTTCCTGGGCGGTGAGCGCCAGATACTTACCGCGCAGCTCCGCAGGCACGGTTTGATCCCAGGCGGAGAGATCGCGAATATGCGATTCGTGAATCGTCATTTTCGCCAGATCGGCTTTGGTTTTCTGCGCGTGCGGCATCGTCAGCCCGTCCCAGCCTTCCGGCTTCAGCGCGCTGTCGTTGAGATCGACCACCTGGCTGTACTCCGAGTTGGTCGACAAACTGTGGGCGTAGGGATCGGTCACTTCGTACTGCTCGACTTTACGCGACTGCGGGTGGTAGACCGTCATCGCGTAGCGGTAGAAGGCGCCCTTCAGGTCGCTTCCCCCCTGCCAGGACCAGGCGCCGGAGGCGCTGTCGCGGGTCATCGGGTGACTGGCTATCACTTTCTTGTCCGCGCTATAGATCACCAGCTCGACCTGCTGCGCCGTGGGCGCCCAGACGCGGAAGGTCACGCCGCTATCGGTTAGCTGGGCGCCATAGCTCAGCGCCTCGGCGGCGGCGGCATAGGTATCGTCCAGCACGCCGGCGGTCTGCACCTGGGTGGCTGAGCTCAGGATCCCATCGCTTTCCGCGGCTATCGCCACCGTCTCGCCCTGCAGCAATTCATCGACGTTAACATCATCCGGCAGTTTAAAGGCTGGATAGCTGGCGAGATGCGGGAAGCGCATGCTTACCTGCTGGTTGACGGTGGTGGGGGTCAGCTTGACATATTTATCGCTAAATTCGCCGTTACTGTCGGCGGCCACCTTACTGCTGTGGCTGTAATAGAGGCGCACAATGGGTTTATTTTCCCCACCCGGCCACAGCAGAGTAGTCTTATCGACCCAGTGCGCATCGGCCAGCGCCACGCCAAAGGCGGCGCGGAAGGCGTCGGCGCGGGAGTCATAGACCGCGCTGTTGCCGGCGATGACCGATACCGTCCGATCGGTGAAATCACTGAAAGAGACGCGCAGGTCGCTGTCGATAAGCTTATTGGTGCCATCGCGGACGATAACGTTGATGCATCCGCTCTCTTTAGTCAGCGGGATCACCCAGTAAGGGCCATATTTGTCGCTGCCGGTCGGCGTGGTGCTGACATCATTCCAGTCCGCCACCGGCGCGCTCAGCGCGTCACAGGTTTCGTTGTTCCATAAATAGAGGTTTTTCGTCGCATAGTCGGCCGGCGTGCTGCTGGTGATGCCGGCGATATCGACGAGATGAATGACAGCCTGCCTGGCGGAAGCCTGCACCGCTTCGCCTGGGACGGCAACGTCCGGTAAGCGGACGACGACATCCTGCGGGTCGGGCGTGCCGGGAGTGCCTGGGTTGCCAGGATTGCCTGGTGAACCCGGTGAGCCAGAGGTAGAAGAGGAAGAGCTGTTATCACAGCCACTCAATAATACTAACGATCCAAGAAATAGGGCATGACAGGTATATCTGAGCATTCGATAGTCCCTAATATGCTTATTAAATTATAAAAGGTAAGAAAGGATGAATATCTTTACAGCGCGCTAATTAGATATTTTTGCTTTCCCAGGCGCAATCATCCCCCACAAATGAGCGGGGGGCGTAGGAAGCCGGGGGAGTAAATCAATAAAGGGAATGACGACCCGAAACCGCAAACTGATTATGATTCGCCACGCTTATCGCCACTCTCCGGCAATAAATAATTCAAAAGCCAATAATCACCTACCTGTTTCGGTAGGGTATTACGCCAACGTGCAGAAAAATAAATTAGCAAAGGAATTAAAATGCCAGTTTCTGTGATGGGGTTAACAAATATAAATAAAGGGATAATTAAATTATTACCACAAATTGTGACGCTCATCATATTAATAACCGCTATCCCACAGCTGGCGAAATTAACCTGGCGCGTGGTATTCCCTGTGAGTCCTGAGGATATTTCCGCCCTACCGTTAACCATGCCTCCGGCGGCAGATCCGGAATTAAAAAATGTGCGGCCCGCATTTACCCTGTTTGGCCTGGCGGTGAAAAATAGCCCCACGCCAACGGATGCTGCCAGTCTCAATCAGGTGCCGGTTTCCAGCCTGAAGCTACGCCTGGCCGGGCTACTCGCCAGCAGCAACCCGGCGCGCTCCATCGCTATTATCGAAAAGGGAAATCAGCAGGTTAGCCTTAGCACGGGCGATCCCCTCCCAGGATATGATGCACGGATCGCCGCCATTCTGCCTGACCGGATCATCGTCAACTATCAGGGGCGCAAAGAGGCCATTTTATTATTTAACGACAGCCGCGCGCCGTCGCCGCCGCCCACCGCCGCGGGCAACCCGCCCCTCGTGAAGCGACTCCGCGAACAGCCGCAAAATATCCTCACTTATTTATCTATTTCGCCGGTACTCAGCGGCGACAAACTGCTGGGTTATCGACTAAACCCTGGCAAAGACGCCTCGCTGTTTCGCCAGTCTGGCCTGCAGGCAAATGATTTGGCGATTGCCTTAAACGGCATCGATTTACGCGACCAGGAGCAAGCGCAACAGGCGCTGCAGAATCTGGCCGACATGACCGAAATAACGCTAACCGTTGAGCGGGAAGGCCAACGACACGATATTGCTTTCGCGCTGGGGGATGAATAATTGCCAACCATGAAACGCCTGCGAAAAATGCTGCCTGCGCTGCTGATATTAACCCCGCTGCTATTTTCTCCGGCCGCCGCGGAGGAATTTTCCGCCAGTTTTAAAGGCACCGATATTCAGGAATTTATCAATACCGTCAGCAAAAACCTGAATAAAACGGTGATTATCGATCCCAGCGTACGCGGTACTATCACCGTGCGCAGTTACGATATGCTCAATGAAGAACAATATTATCAATTCTTCCTCAGCGTGCTGGATGTATATGGCTTCGCCGTGATCAATATGAATAACGGCGTGCTAAAAGTGGTCCGCGCCAAAGACGCCAAGACCTCGGCCGTGCCGGTCGCCAGCGCGGCCGCGCCGGGCGAAGGCGATGAAGTGGTCACCCGGGTGGTGCCCCTGACCAACGTCGCCGCCCGCGATCTCGCCCCGCTGCTCCGCCAGCTGAACGATAACGCTGGCGCCGGCAGCGTGGTCCATTATGAGCCCTCCAACGTACTGCTGATGACCGGCCGCGCGGCGGTTATCAAACGCCTGCTGACCATTGTCGAGCGCGTCGACAACGCCGGGGATCGCAGCGTGGTGACCGTGCCCCTTTCCTGGGCCTCCGCCGCGGAAGTAGTCAAACTGGTTACCGAGCTTAATAAAGATACCAGCAAGTCGGCGCTGCCGGGCTCGATGGTGGCGAACGTGGTGGCCGATGAGCGCACCAACGCGGTACTGGTGAGCGGCGAACCAAACTCGCGCCAGCGCATCATCGCCATGATCAAACAGCTCGACCGCCAGCAGGCGGTACAGGGTAACACCAAAGTGATCTACCTGAAGTACGCCAAAGCCGCCGATCTGGTGGAGGTTCTGACCGGGATCAGCAGCTCGCTGCAGAGCGACAAGCAAAGCGCCAGGCCAGTGGCCGCGATCGACAAAAATATTATTATCAAAGCCCACGGCCAGACCAACGCCCTGATCGTCACCGCGGCGCCGGACGTGATGAACGATCTTGAGCGGGTGATCGCCCAGCTCGATATCCGCCGCCCGCAAGTGCTGGTGGAGGCGATTATTGCCGAAGTGCAGGATGCCGATGGCCTTAATCTCGGTATCCAGTGGGCAAACAAAAACGCCGGCATGACGCAGTTCACCAACAGCGGTTTGCCGATATCGACGGCTATCGCCGGCGCCAACCAGTACAACAAAGACGGTACCATCAGCAGCTCGCTGGCCAGCGCCCTCGGCTCGTTTAACGGTATCGCCGCCGGCTTCTATCAGGGGAACTGGGCGATGCTGCTCACCGCCCTCTCCAGCAGTACCAAGAACGATATTCTGGCCACCCCCAGCATCGTCACCCTCGATAACATGCAAGCCACTTTTAACGTCGGCCAGGAAGTTCCGGTATTAACCGGCTCGCAAACCACCTCCGGCGACAACATCTTCAATACCGTCGAGCGCAAAACCGTCGGCATTAAACTGAAGGTGAAGCCGCAGATTAACGAAGGCGATGCGGTGCTGCTGGAGATTGAGCAGGAGGTATCGAGCGTTGCCGACTCGGCCTCCAGCACCAGCAGCGATCTCGGGGCGACCTTCAATACCCGGACGGTGAATAACGCCGTGCTGGTCGGCAGCGGCGAAACGGTGGTGGTTGGCGGGCTGCTGGATAAAACCGTCACCGATACCGCTGACAAAGTGCCGCTGCTCGGGGATATCCCGGTGATCGGCGCCCTGTTCCGCTCCGACAGCAAGAAAGTGTCGAAACGCAACCTGATGCTGTTTATCCGCCCGACCATCATTCGCGATCGCGATGAGTACCGCCAGGCTTCTTCCGGCCAGTACACCGCCTTCAACAATGCGCAAACTAAACAGCGGGGTAAAGAAAGCAGCGAAGCGTCGCTCAGCAACGACCTGCTGCACATCTATCCGCAGCAGGAGACCCAGGCCTTCCGCCAGGTCAGCGCCGCCATTGACGCCTTCAATCTCGGAGGCCGCCCATGACGCCAGCCGCCGAACGCCGTCCGCTGTTGCCCTTCGCCTGGGCCCGCGCGCACCATCTTGTGCTGCTCAGCGACGGCGAATGCTGCGAAGCGCTGTGCCGCCCCGATACCGCCGCCCGGGCGCTGCTGGAAGCGCGCCGCCTGGCGGACGGCCCGATGCGCGTCAGCCGTCTGGCGCCGGAGGCATTCGAGAAAGTGCTGGTGCTCAGCTATCAGCGTGATTCGGCGGAGGCGCACCGCATGATGGCCGACATCGGCAACGAGCTCGACCTCTATACCCTCGCCGAAGAGCTGCCGGACACCGACGATCTGCTCGACAGCGAGGACGACGCGCCGATCATCCGCCTGATCAACGCCATGCTCACCGAGGCCATCAAAGAGAAAGCCTCGGATATTCATATCGAAACCTACGAGCGCCATCTGCAGATCCGCTTTCGCGTCGACGGCGTGCTGCGCGAAATTCTGCGCCCGCAGCGGCGGCTGGCCGCCCTGTTAATTTCGCGCATCAAGGTGATGGCCAGCCTGGACATTGCCGAAAAGCGGGTCCCTCAGGATGGCCGCATGGCGCTGCGCATCGGCGGGCGAGCAATCGACGTGCGCGTCTCCACCCTGCCCTCCAGCCACGGCGAACGCGTCGTCCTGCGTCTGCTGGACAAAAACAGCGTCAACCTGGATCTGCTGACGCTGGGCATGCCGCCCGCCCTGCTCGATCGGGTCGATGCGCTGATCGCCCGCCCGCACGGCATCATCCTGGTCACCGGTCCGACCGGCTCCGGGAAAAGCACGACGCTCTACGCCGCCCTCAGCCGCCTCGACGCCCGGGAGCGCAACATCATGACCATTGAAGATCCGGTGGAGTATGAGCTGGAGGGCATAGGCCAGACCCAGGTCAACGCCAAAGTCGAGATGACCTTCGCCCGCGGCCTGCGCGCCATCCTGCGCCAGGATCCGGACGTAGTGCTGGTGGGCGAAATCCGCGATGGCGAAACCGCCCAGATCGCCGTTCAGGCCTCGCTGACCGGGCACCTGGTGCTGTCGACCCTGCACACCAACAGCGCGCTGGGCGCCATTTCCCGTCTACAGGATATGGGCGTGGAGCCTTTTTTACTCTCCACCTCGCTGCTGGCGGTGATGTCGCAGCGGCTGGTGCGCCAACTCTGCCCGCACTGCCGTCAGCCCTGGCAGGCGGATGCCAACACCGCCCGGCAGATGGCGGTCCCGGTCGGCGCGCGGCTGTGGCAGCCCAAAGGCTGTCCGGAGTGTAATTTCATCGGCTATCGCGGACGCACCGGGATCCATGAACTGCTGCTGGTTGACGACCGCGTGCGCGCCGCCATCCACCGCGGCGAGAACGAGATCACCCTGATCCAGCAGCTGGGGCCAGCCTGGCAAACCCTGCGTCATGCCGGACGCGACAAAGCGCTGGCGGGGATCACCAGCTGGGAGGAGGTGATGCGGGTCACCGAACAGCAAACGACGGAAAGCGTCTAAGATGGCCCTGTTTCGCTATCAGGCGCTGGACGCGCAGGGCAAAACCCGCCGCGGCCTTCAGCAGGCCGACTCCGCCCGCCACGCCCGCCAGCTGCTGCGGGACAAGGGCTGGCTGGCGCTGGAAGTGACAACTGCCGACCCGGCGCGGCGACTGTGGGCCGGCGGATCCCTTACCCGGCGTACCAGCGCCGGTGATTTAGCCCTGCTCACCCGCCAGCTGGCGACTCTGGTTGCCGCCGGGATCCCGCTGGAAAAGGCGCTCGATGCCGTCGCCCAGCAGTGCGAAAAGCCGTCGCTAAGAACGTTAATGGCCGGGGTGCGCAGCAAAGTGCTCGAAGGCCACTCGCTGGCGGAGGCGATGCGCGGCTATCCCGCCTGCTTCGACGGGCTGTTCTGCGCCATGGTGGCGGCCGGCGAAACCTCCGGCCATCTCGACGGCGTACTGAACCGGCTTGCTGACTATACCGAGCAGCGCCAGCAGCTCCGCGCCCGCCTGCTGCAGGCGATGATCTACCCCATCGTACTGACGCTGGTCGCTATCAGCGTGATCGCCATTCTGCTCTCCACCGTGGTGCCGAAAGTCGTTGAGCAGTTTGTCCATCTTAAACAGGCCCTGCCCTTCTCTACCCGGCTGCTAATGAGCCTGAGCGACATCGTGCGCAGCGCGGGCCCCTGGCTGGCGCTGCTGTCGTTACTGGCGCTGCTGGCGCTGCGCTATCTGCTGCGCCAGCCCGCCCGGCGGCTCGCCTGGGACCGGGCGCTGCTGCGCCTGCCGGTCATCGGCCGCGTGGCCCGCAGCGTCAACAGCGCGCGCTACGCCCGCACCTTAAGCATTCTCAATGCCAGCGCGGTGCCGCTGCTGCTGTCGATGCGCATCAGCGCCGACGTCCTCAGCAACGCCTGGGCGCGCAGCCAGCTGGCGGCGGCCAGCGAATCGGTACGCGAAGGCGTCAGTCTGCATCGGGCGCTGGAATCCACCGCCCTGTTTCCGCCGATGATGCGCTACATGATCGCCAGCGGCGAACAGAGCGGAGAACTGACCGCCATGCTGGAGCGCGCGGCGGAGAACCAGGACCGGGAGCTGAGCGCGCAGATCCAGATGGCCCTCAGCCTGTTTGAGCCTCTGCTGGTGGTCACCATGGCCGGCATGGTGCTGTTTATCGTGCTGGCCATCCTGCAGCCGATCCTGCAACTGAACACCCTTATGAGTATGTAACTGTATTAATGGAGAAAACTATGCAACGGCAACGCGGTTTCACGTTACTGGAAATTATGGTGGTGATCGTCATTCTCGGCATTCTCGCCAGCCTGGTGGTGCCTAACCTGATGGGCAACAAGGAGAAAGCGGACCGCCAGAAAGTCGTCAGCGATCTGGTGGCGCTCGAGGGAGCGCTGGACATGTATAAACTCGACAATAGCCGCTACCCCAACACCGAACAGGGACTGCAGGCGCTGGTGACCGCCCCGGCCGCCGAGCCGCACGCCCGCAACTACCCGGAAGGCGGCTATATCCGCCGTCTGCCGCAGGACCCGTGGGGAAATGAGTATCAGCTGTTAAGCCCGGGTCAGCATGGCGCCATCGACGTCTTCAGCGTCGGCCCGGACGGGATGCCCGACACCAATGACGATATCGGCAACTGGACCCTCGGGAAGAAATAGTGTCTCAGCGCGGTTTCACCCTCCTGGAGATGATGCTGGTCCTGCTGCTGATCGGCGTCAGCGCCAGCATGGTGCTGCTGGCGTTTCCCTCCGCCCGCACCCAGGAGGCCACACAGATCCTGGCGCGCTTTCAGGCGCAACTGGATTTTGTCCGCGAGCGCGGGCAGCAAACCGGTCAGCTCTTCGGCATTATCATCCACCCTGAGCGCTGGCAGTTTATGCGCCTGCAGCCTGCCGACGATAGCGCCCCGGCGGCGGCTGACGACCGGTGGGGCAACGCGCAGTGGCTGCCGCTGCAGGCCGGACGCGTCACCACGGCGGAAACCCTCCCGCGGGCCAGGCTGACGCTGCGCTTTCCCGACGGCCAAGCGTGGACGCCGGACGAGCAGCCCGACGTGCTTATTTTTCCCGGCGGTGAAGTCACGCCGTTTCAGCTGCGGATTGACGCCGCGACGGGCATCAACGTCGACGCCCAGGGCGACAGCCAGCCGCTGGCTGCGCGGGAGCAGCCATGAAGCGTGAAGCCGGAATGACGCTTATCGAAGTGATGGTCGCGCTGGTGATTTTCGCCCTCGCTGGCCTGGCGGTGATGCAGTCCACCCTGCAGCAGACGCGCCAGCTCGGGCGTATGGAAGAGAAAATCCTCGCCAGCTGGCTGGCGGATAACCAGCTGGTGCAGCTGCGGCTGGAGAAACGCTGGCCTGCCCTCAGCTGGTCTGAAACCACCGTGGAGGCCGCCGGGACGCGCTGGTTCGTTCGCTGGCAGGGAGTGGAAACCGCGCTGCCGCAGCTGCGGGCGCTGGACGTGGAGGTCCGGCGGCAAAAAAGCGATCCCGCGCCGCTGGCCACCCTGCGCACCTGGGTGACGCCGCCATGATAACGAAAATGCGCGGTTTCACTCTGATCGAAACGCTGCTGGCGCTGGCTATCCTCGCCGTCCTCAGCGCCGCCGCCGTAATGGTGCTGCAGAACGTCATCCGCGCCGATGGCCTGACCCGCGAGAAAAGCCTGCAGATCGCGGCCCTCCAGCGCGCCTTTCGCCAGATAGCCGACGATGTCACCCACATCATTCCCCGTCGCGCCAGAAACAGCGACACGTTTTTCTTCGCCGGACGTTTCCAGTTGCAGAGCGACGACTGGGGACTGGCCTTCAGCCGCAGCGGCTGGCCAAACCCGCTGGGGATCCTCCCGCGCTCGGAGATCCAGAACGTCAGCTACCGTCTGCGCCAGCAGCAGCTTGAGCGTCTGAGCTTCGATCAGCAGGATCCGCTGACCGGCAGCCAGCCGACGGTCCGGGTGCTGCTGCGCGAGGTAACCGCGTTTCGCCTGCGGTTTTACGCCGACGGGCGCTGGCAGGAAACCTGGGACCGCCCGCAGAGGCTGCCGCAGGGGCTGGAGATCACCCTGACGCTGGCGAACAGCGGGGAGATAACCCGCCTGTTTTTACTCACCCCGGGAGGCGGCCAGTGATAAATCGGCAACGCGGCGTCGCGCTCCTGATGGTGCTGTTCATCCTCGCCCTGATGATGATCCTCGCCAGCGCCATGACCGAGCGCACCGCGGTCATGTATCAGCATACCGCCGTGACCCTCGATAATTTGCAGGCCAGATGGTACGCCCTGGCGGCGGAAAATATGGCCGCCGCGCTGCTGCAACGCGATGCGCTGGACTCGCCCAGTCAAACGAACCTGGCGCAAACCTGGGCGCAGGAGGGGCGCCGCTTTACCCTCGACGATGGCGAAATCCGCGCCACGATCCGCGACGGGCACGCCTGCTTTAACCTCAATGCCATCAACCATCGCACGGATGAGGCTGGCGACGGAACGCCCTACCCGACCGACGTCTTCGTTCGGCTGCTGGCGCTGCTCGGCGAGCCGCCGCTGCGCGCCAGCCAGATCGCCGCCGCCCTTGGCGACTGGACGGACAGCGACGGCCAGCCGCGGCTGAACGGGGCGGAGGACGAGGTCTATATGGCGCAAACCCCGGGCTATCTCGCCGCCAACCAGCCGATGCAGGATGTCAGCGAGTTGCGCCTGCTGGCCGGGATGGACGCCGCGCTCTATCAGCGCCTGCTCCCCTTCGTCTGCGTCCAGCCGGATGACGCGCTGCAGGTCAATGTCAACACCCTGCGCCCCTCCCAGGCCGCCCTGCTGGTGGCCCTCTTTCCCGGCGATCTGACGCTGCAGGAGGCGCAACAGCTGCTGCACAACCGCCCGCGAACCGGGTGGAGCAGCGTCGCCGCCTTTCTCGCGCAGCCGACGCTGCAGAAAACCGATACCACGCTTGCCCGTCCCTGGCTGACGGTGCACAGCGCACGCTTTATCGCCGCTTTTACCGTGGTGACTGGCAATCTCCGCTTTCAGCTGCACAGCGTCCTGCAACAATCGGGGCGCACGTTTACCGTCGTCCAGCGGCGATATGGACTCTCTATGGTGGTCGATGAACAAGATTAATGCTTCTCCCCAGGCCATGCTGATCGTGCGCCTCGCCGCCGCGCAGGCGCCGCTGCACTGGCAACTCTTCGCCCCCGGCGAGCCGCACCACGAGGCCAGCGGCCGGTGGCCGACTGACGACGCCAGCCCTTTCCCGGCGCTGGCTGAGCAGTACCCGGCCTGGGTGCTGATCCCGGCCAGCGACTGCGCGTTTCACTCGCTCACCCTACCGGCGGGCCTGCGTAAACCGCCGCTGCAGGTGGCCCCGTTTCTGCTGGAAGAGCAGCTGGCAGACGATGTGGAAGCCACCCATTTTGCTCTGCTCCACCGCCAGCAGGCCCAGTGCGAGATCGTCGCCGTACAGCGGCAAAAAATGCGCGACTGGCTGGCGCGCTGCGAATCGCTCTCCTTACAGCCCCTGGCGTTGACGCCCGACGTGCTGGCCCTGCCCTGGCAACCGCCGGCGTGGAGCGCGGTGCAGGTGGACGAGCAGTGGCTGATCCGCCACCAGCCGTGGGGCGGCATGGCGGCGGAAAACGTCTGGCTGACGGAGCTGCTGCAGAGCGAGGCGGAAGAGCACGTCATCGACAGCTATTCGCCGCCGCCCGCGGCGCCGGGCGTCTGGCGGGAGCAGCCTGCGCAGACATTGCTGACCCTTGCCGCACGCCATCCGGCAGCGCAGAAACTCAGTCTGCTGCAGGGGGAGTTCGCCGTCCGGCGGCGGTCTGCGCAGGCGAGCTGGCGTCCGGCGCGGTATGCCGCGCTGGCCCTGGCGTTACTGGCAGGGGCAAATAGCGTGCTGGACCATCGCGATCTGGCGCGTCAGGCCGAGGCGGCGCAACAGGCCAGCCGGGCCTTCTATCACCGCTGGTTTCCGACGGAGAAAAAGGTGATTAACCCGCGACTGCAGATGCAGCAGCACCTGCAAACCCTCACCCGTCAGGCGCAGCATGCCCCCCTCGTCGACCGCCTCAGCGCCTTGCAAAACATCCTCAGCGAAACGCCGGGGATCCGTCTGCAAGCGCTGAGCTGGGATGCCGCGGGCAATCGTCTGCAGCTGGATATCGCCGCGGTCTCTTCCCGGGCGCTGGAGCAGTTTACCCAGCGGGCGCAGCCGCGGTTTCGCGTCCGGCCGGGCGACATGATCACGAAACCGGATGGCATTGAGGGACAACTGACGCTGGAGGAAAACGATGGCTAATCTGCTTATCTGGTGGCGGCAGCGCACGCCGTCGGAGCAGCGCCTGTTGCTTGGTCTGACAGGGCTGCTGGCGGCATGCGCCTTCTGGTATGGGCTGTGGCAGCCCTGGCGAGCCCGCGAGGCGCAGTGGCGGCAAACCCTGGTGAAAGAGCAGGCCAGCCTGCGCTGGATGACGGAGCAGGCTCCGCGCCTGCAGCAGCTCAGCCAGCAGCCCGCGCCGGCGGCAAAAGAGGCGCTCACCGCGCTGGTGATGCGCGAGGCGGCGAGCCACGGACTGACGGTCGTCCGCCTGCAGCCGCAGGGAAAACGTCTGCAGATCACCCTTCAGCCCTGCGCTTTCCAGGCGCTGATCGACTGGCTGGACGCTCCGGCGATGCGCGGCGTCAACGCGATCTCGCTGTCCGTGACCGGGCAGCCGTCGCGACCCGGCTGGGTCACGGTCAACCATCTGCTGCTGGAGCGCGACGATGAAGGCTAACTGGATCGCGGGCGGACTGCTGCTGGTCCTCTATCTGTTGTGGCTCACCGCCACGGCTCCGGCGCGCCTGCTGGCCCCCATGCTGCCGCCCGGCGTACAGGTGGGGCAGTTTAGCGGCAGCGTCTGGCGCGGCGCGGCGCAACCGGTCTACTGGCATGGGGAACGGCTTGAACGACTGGCGTGGTCGCTGACCCTGGCGGGCTGGCAGGTCTCTCTCAGCGATCCCCGCGGCGTGATGGGTCAGGCCCGGCTGTGGGGCCTTCGCGATCTGCGCCTACAGGAGGGGCGGCTCACCGCCCCCGCCAGCCTGCTCAGCCGCTGGTTGATGTCGACTATGCCCGTCAAGGCCGCGGGGGAGGTCACCTTCAGCCTGACCGAAGGGCGGTTCAGCGACGGACGCTGCCGGCATATCATCGCCGGAGGCGCGCAGTGGCGGCAGGCCCGACTGCACTCTCCGGTCGGCAGCCTGGAGCTGGCCCAGGTTAATGGCACCTTCCGCTGTACGGTGGACGGCGCCGTGGCGCTGACTCTCCGTCAGGACTCTCATCAGCTGAGCCTCAGCGGCCAGGGGACTCTGTCGCCCGATGGCCGCTATCTGTTTCGCGGCACGCTACAGCCCCGGCAGGGGATGCCGCCGCTGCTGGCGCTGCTGGTCACGCGCCCGACAGCGAATAACGCCCCGGGCCCGACGCCGTGGCAGCTGCAGGGAAAATGGTTACCACAGGAGCAAAAATGACGACACTAGCCGCGTTATCGCTGCACTTTCCCTTTGTCTGGTATGGCTTTCTACTGCTGTTCGGCCTGGCGCTGGGCAGCTTTTACAATGTGGTGATCTATCGTCTGCCGCGCATGTTGACCCAGACCGCGGACGACGAGCGGATAACCCTCAGCACCCCGGGCTCTTCCTGCCCGCAGTGCCGCCAGCCGATCTCCTGGCGGGACAATATCCCGCTGCTCAGTTTCCTCTGGCTGGGCCGTCGCGCCCGCTGCTGTCAGGCGCCCATCGCGTGGAGCTATCCGCTGACCGAGCTGGCCACCGGCCTGCTGTTTATCCTCGCCGGAGCTTTGCTGGCGCCGGGCCTGCCGCTGGCGGGCGGCCTGGTGCTGCTCTCGTTCCTGCTGATACTGGCGCGGATTGACGCCCGGACCCAGCTGCTGCCCGATCGCCTGACTCTGCCCCTGCTGTGGGCCGGGCTGCTGTTCAATCTTAACGAGGTGTACATTGCCCTGCCGGATGCGGTCGCCGGGGCGATGGCCGGTTATCTGGCGCTGTGGTCGGTCTACTGGCTGTTCCGCCTGCTGACCGGGAAAGAGGCGCTGGGCTATGGCGATTTTAAGCTGCTGGCGGCGCTGGGCGCCTGGTGCGGCTGGCAGGTTCTGCCGCAGGTGCTGTTGCTCGCTTCGGCCAGCGGGCTGGTGTGGACCCTACTGCAACGCCTGTGGACCCGGCAGTCGCTGCAGCAGCCGCTGGCCTTCGGCCCCTGGCTGGCGCTGGCCGGCGGGGGTATTTTTCTCTGGCAGCAGATGGTCTAGCGTTTGCGATCCGACTGGCCGGGCAGGATGCCGCCCGGCAGCGGCGGCTACGAGTATTTTTTGCTGCGGCGGGTCGGGGCGGCGTTGGCCGGATCGTCCGGCCAGACGTGCTTCGGATAGCGTCCCTTCATCTCTTTCTGCACCTCGCGGTAGCTCCCTTGCCAGAAGGCGCTCAGATCGCGGGTGATCTGCAGCGGACGCTGGGCAGGCGACAGCAGCTCCAGCACCAGCGGCACCCGCCCCTCGGCGATCACCGGCGTCGTGGCCTCGCCGAACATCTCCTGCATACGCACCGCCAGCGCTGGCGGGTTCTCCGCATGGTATCGGATCGCCAGGCGGCTGCCGGTCGGCACGGTATAGTGCGTCGGCAGCTCGCGATCCAGCTTTTGGCGCAGCGGCCATGGCAGCCAGTCCTGTAGCGCCTGACGCAGATCCAGCGCCTTCAGCGCCCGCAGGGAATGAACGCCGTTCATCTGCGGCAGCAGCCATGTCTCCAGCGAGGCCAGCAGCGAAGCGTCATCCACTGCGGGCCATGCCTCTTCCGGCAGCCACTGCGCCGCACAGTGCAGCCGCAGGCGCAGCTGCTCAGCCTCTGGCGTCCAGTTGAGCACCCCGAGGCCTTTCTCACGAATACCGTTGAGCATCGCCTGATGCAGCTCTGCCTCAGAGGGCTTCGCCAGCGGCTGGGTCTTGATCACCAACTGGCCGATCACCGTCCGCCGCCAGGCTTTCAGCGTCCCCTGCGCTTCATCCCACTCCACCGTGTCGGAACTTTTCGCCAGTTCAGGGCGGGCGGCGATCAGCTCGCCGATTTCCACTGGCAGAGCCAACAGCATGCGGGCATCCGGCGAAGCGCTGCCCTGCAGCAGCAGCGGAGCGATAAGCCATTCATGACGGCCCAGCGCGTCGTCGGCGTCCAGCATCGCGCCCATGCCGTTCGCCAGCTGGTAGCGCCCCTCCTGACCGCGGCGGCGGGCGATGCGATCGGCGAAGGCCGACGCCAGCAGCCCCGCCATTAGCCCGGCATCGGGCTGGCCGCCGCGGCGGGCCAGGCGTTTCATCAGCTGCTGCGCTCGCTGCTGCCAGTTGGCCTGCTGACGGGAAAAGACGGCCCCCAAATCCACCAGTCCGCCGCGCGGCGGCTCCTCGAGGATCGCCGCCAGCTTTGCCGCTGTCGCCGCCTCGTCATCGGTCTGCGCGGCGGCCAGCATCGCCGCCAGCCGCGGCTCGTTGCCAAGCGCTGCCATTTTGCGGCCAAACGCCGACAGCCGCTCGCCGTCCAGCGCCGACAGCGCCTCCAGCAGGCGACGCGCGGCGGCCAGATTGACCGCGGGCGGCTGATCCAGCCAGGCCAGCGCGGCCGGATCGTGGCAGCCCCACTGCAGCAGCTCCAGCAACAGCGCCGACAGATCGCTGTGCAGGATCTCCGGCTCGCTCTGCGCCGCCGCCCGTTCCGCCTGTTCTTTGCCGAGCAAATGCAGGCAGATCCCCGGGGAGAGACGACCGGCGCGTCCGGCACGCTGCGTCATCGATGCCTGGCTGATGCGCTGCGTCACCAGCCGGGTCAGGCCGGTGCGCGGGTCAAAGCGGGCGACCCGCTCCTGGGCGCTGTCGACCACCAGGCGGATCCCCTCGATGGTCAAACTGGTCTCGGCAATATTGGTGGCCAGCACCACTTTGCGCTTCCCGGCCGGCGCCGGGAGGATCGCTTTGCGCTGTTCGCTTAAGGGCAACGCGCCATACAGCGGGCAGAGAATGACATCCTCCGCCACACGCTCCGTCAGCTGTTCCAGAACGCGCTGGATCTCGCCGACGCCGGGCAGAAACAGCAGCATCGATCCCTGTTCATGCCGCAGGAGCTCCGCCGCCGCTACCGCCACCGCCTCATCAAAACGCTGCTGCGCGGAGAGCGGGCTGAAGCGACGCTCCACCGGATAAATGCGCCCCTCCGAGACCACCACCGGCGCCTCCGGCAGCAGACGCTGCAGGCGATCGTTATCGAGGGTCGCCGACATGATCAGCAGCTTGAGATCGTCACGTAACCCCTGCTGGACGTCGAGCAGCAGGGCCAGGGCCAGATCCGCCTGCAGGCTGCGCTCGTGAAACTCATCGAGGATCACCAGCCCCACGCCCGTCAGCTCCGGATCGCGCTGGATCATGCGCGTCAGGATCCCCTCCGTAACCACCTCCAGGCGGGTCTGCGGTCCGACGCAGGTTTCGGCGCGCATGCGGAAACCCACGGTCTCCCCCGGCTTTTCGCCAAGCAGTTCAGCCAGCCGCTGCGCGACATTACGCGCCGCCAGGCGCCTCGGCTCGAGCAGGATAATGCGTCCCGCGATGTTGCCCTCGGCGAGGATCTGCAGCGGCAGCCAGGTCGACTTCCCGGCGCCGGTCGGCGCGTTGAGCAAAACCTGCGGCGCATGCTGCAGGGCGGATAACAGTTCTGGAAGGACAGCGGCAACCGGCAATGAGGACACAAAAGGCTCCGGGGGTTAACATTCTGGGGTTCGCATTGTAGCATCCCCCTAATTCATTACCGAGTCTCTATCATGTCTGAGCCGAAAAGGCTGTTTTTTGCGCTTGAACTGCCGTCTGCCGTCCAGAAGCAGATTGTCCAGTGGCGGGCAACGCACTTCCCCGAAGATGCCGGCAGGCCCGTCGCGGCGGATAATCTTCATCTGACGCTGGCGTTTCTCGGCGAGGTGAGCGCGGAAAAACAGCGGGCGCTGGCCGCTCTCGCTGGTCGCCTGCGCCAGCCGGGCTTTACCCTGACGCTGGACGATGCCGGACAGTGGCTACGTTCGCGAGTGGTGTGGCTCGGAACCCGCCAGCCGCCGCGCGGCCTGCTGCAGCTCGCCAGCATGTTGCGCGCTCAGGCGGCGCGCAGCGGCTGCTATCAGAGCCCGCAGCCGTTTCACCCGCATATTACCCTGTGGCGCGATGCTCGCCAGGCGGTGCCGATCCCGGCCCCCGGCTTTCGCTGGACATTTCCGGTGAACGAGTTCGTGCTCTATGAGTCCAGCTTTAGCCGGGGGCGCACGCGCTACACGGCGCTGGAACGTTATCCGTTTGATAAGGAAAGTTGATGCAGTTTGATCCGCCGTTGCAGCCCGCCATTTTGCTTAAACGTTACAAACGATTTCTTGCTGACGTGGTCACCCCCGATGGCCGCGAGCTGACGCTCCACTGCCCGAATACCGGGGCGATGACCGGCTGCGCCGCCCCGGGCGACACCGTCTGGTATTCCACCTCAGACAATGCGAAGCGCAAATATGCCCACACCTGGGAATTAACTGAAACCCAGCAGGGCGCAGTTATTTGCGTCAATACGCTGCGCGCGAATTCTTTGGCGAAAGAGGCGATTTCCGCCGGAATAATTCCTGAACTTTCAGGCTATAACCAGCTGAAAAGCGAAGTGAAATATGGCGAAGAGAATAGCCGTATCGATATTATGTTACAGGCAGATGACCGACAAAACTGCTATATTGAAGTGAAATCGGTTACGTTGGCGGAGAAAGAATACGGTTATTTTCCCGATGCGGTGACCACGCGCGGTCAGAAGCATCTGCGGGAACTGATGGCCGTCGCGGCAAATGGCGACCGCGCGGTGATTTTATTTGCCGTCCTGCATTCGGCAATTGACCGTTTTTCTCCCGCGCATCATATTGATGCCAGATACGCACAGCTGTTAACAGAAGCCCAGGACAAGGGGGTGGAAATTCTCGCCTGGAAAGCGGAACTTTCTACGACGAGGATGACTCTGAATAAGCCGATCGCCGTGGTGTTAAACCCCGGTAAATAAGTGGCTAAATAGTGTTCGGGTCGCAAGCGCGAATACGCTTTTCTTCACAGGGTTGTCAAGTGTAACGTTTAGATAATTGCTATCCGGAAAAGCATCTGCTATTTATAGCGGCCTGATTTTCCCCCACATGGGGATCGATAGTGCGTGTTAAGGAGAAGCAACATGCAAGAAGGGCAAAACCGTAAAACATCGTCCCTGAGTATTCTCGCCATCGCTGGGGTGGAGCCGTACCAAGAGAAACCGGGCGAAGAGTATATGAACGAAGCCCAGCTGGCGCACTTCAAGCGTATTCTTGAAGCATGGCGTAATCAACTCAGGGATGAAGTGGATCGCACCGTATCGCACATGCAGGATGAAGCAGCTAACTTCCCGGACCCGGTAGACCGTGCCGCCCAGGAAGAAGAGTTCAGCCTGGAACTGCGTAACCGCGACCGCGAACGTAAACTGATCAAAAAGATCGAGAAAACGCTGAAAAAAGTTGAAGACGAAGACTTCGGCTACTGCGAATCCTGCGGCGTGGAGATCGGCATTCGCCGTCTGGAAGCGCGTCCGACAGCGGATCTGTGCATTGACTGCAAAACCCTGGCGGAAATTCGCGAAAAACAGATGGCGGGCTAATCCCCTGCTGCCTCACTCTCTGGCGGGAGTCTCTCCCGCCTGGTTCTGTTGTCCGTACCATGACTGACTCACGCTATATAGGGCGCTTCGCCCCCTCCCCCTCCGGCGAACTCCACTTCGGCTCTCTGATCGCCGCGCTCGGCAGCTACCTGCAAGCCCGCGCGAACCAGGGTATCTGGCGTGTTCGTATTGAAGATATCGACCCGCCGCGCGAAGTCCCCGGCGCCGCCGATACCATCCTGCGCCAGCTTGACCACTACGGTCTGCACTGGGATGGCGACGTGCTGTGGCAGTCGCAACGGCACGAAGCCTACCGCGAGGCGCTGACGTGGCTGGGCGAGCAAGGGCTGAGCTATTACTGCACTTGCACCCGCGCGCGGATCCACGCCGTGGGCGGGATCTACGACGGCCACTGCCGCGATCTCGGGCTGGGGGCGGAAAACGCCGCGCTGCGCCTGCGCCAAACCCGTCCGGTGCTGCAGTTTAGCGACCGTCTGCGCGGCACGCTCATCGCCAATGAGCCGCTGGCGCGTGAGGATTTTATTATCCACCGTCGCGACGGGCTGTTCGCCTACAACCTGGCGGTGGTGGTCGACGACCACTTTCAGGGGATCACCGAGATTGTCCGCGGCGCAGACCTGATTGAGCCGACGGTGCGGCAGATTTCGCTGTATCAGCATTTTGGCTGGCAGGCGCCGGATTACCTCCATCTGCCGCTGGCTCTCAATGGCGACGGCAATAAACTCTCTAAACAAAACCACGCGCCGGCGCTGCCGGAAGGCGATCCGCGCCCCGAAATCGTCCGGGCGCTCCGCTTTCTGAATCAGGCGATCCCCGAGGAGTGGCAGGCCCTGAGCATCGATGATTTACTCGCCCAGGCCGTCGCCAACTGGCAGCCGGCGAAAATCGAGCATTCTCAAATGGCTCCCGCTGAGCTATGATTAGCCGCTATTTTTACACTGTACAGTTGATCTGAAGTCCGTCTGACACTACGAGGTGCACCATTTTTACCCGAGTCGCTAATTTTTGCCGTAAGGTGCTAAGCCGTGAGGAGCGCGAGGCAGAAGCCGCCGTCGAACCAACGCCTATGACGGTGATCCCGCGTGAGCAGCATGCTATTTCCCGCAAAGATATCAGTGAAAACGCCCTCAAGGTCATGTACCGCCTCAACAAGGCGGGCTACGAATCCTGGCTGGTCGGCGGCGGCGTCCGCGACCTGCTGCTTGGCAAAAAGCCAAAAGATTTTGACGTTACCACCAACGCCACGCCGGATCAGGTACGCAAGCTGTTCCGCAACTGCCGTCTGGTTGGGCGACGTTTCCGCCTGGCGCATGTGATGTTCGGGCCGGAAATCATTGAGGTCGCCACCTTCCGTGGCCATCACGAAGGGCATACCACCGATCGCGTCACCTCCCAGCGGGGCCAGAACGGCATGCTGCTGCGCGACAACATCTTCGGCTCGATCGAGGAGGATGCCCAGCGTCGCGACTTCACTATCAACAGCCTCTATTACAGCGTGGCGGACTTTACCGTTCGCGACTACGTCGGCGGCATGAAGGATCTGCAGGACGGCGTGATCCGTCTGATCGGCAACCCGGAAACCCGCTATCGCGAGGATCCAGTGCGCATGCTGCGCGCGGTGCGCTTTGCCGCCAAGCTCAATATGACCATCAGCCCGGAAACGGCTGAACCGCTGCCGCGCCTGGCCGCCCTGCTCCACGATGTGCCGCCGGCGCGTCTGTTCGAAGAAGTGCTCAAGCTGCTGCAGGCCGGGTATGGCTACCAGACCTACATGCTGCTGCGGGAATACAGCCTGTTCCAGCCGCTGTTCCCGACCATCACCCGCTACTTTACCGAGCGCGGCGACAGCCCGATGGAGCGGATCATCAGCCAGGTGCTGAAGAATACCGATACCCGCATTCATAACGATATGCGCGTCAATCCGGCCTTCCTCTTCGCGGTGATGTTCTGGTATCCGCTGCTGGAGACGGCGCAAAAAATCGCTCAGGAGAGCGGCCTGGCGTACTACGACGCCTTCGCCCTGGCGATGAACGATGTGCTGGACGAAGCCTGCCGTACGCTGGCGATCCCTAAGCGCATCACCACCCTTATTCGTGATATCTGGCAGCTGCAGCTGCGCATGTCCCGTCGTCAGGGCAAACGCGCCTGGAAGCTGATGGAGCATCCGAAATTCCGCGCCGCCTATGACCTGCTGGAGCTACGCGCCGGCGCCGAGAACAACCACGAACTGCAGCGCCTGACCAAATGGTGGGGCGAATTCCAGGTCGCCGCGCCGCCGGCGCAAAAAGATATGCTCAACGACCTCGGGGACGATCCGGCGCCGCGCCGTCGTCACCGTCGTCCGCGCAAGCGCGCGCCGCGCCAGGGTAGCGCATGACTCTGGTCTATATCGCTCTTGGCAGCAACCTTGCTTCTCCACTGGAGCAGGCGCAGGCGGCTATCCGCGCCCTGGGCGAAATTCCGCACAGCCGCGTGGTCGCCGTCTCTTCGTTCTACCGCACGCCGCCGCTGGGCCCGCAGGATCAGCCGGACTATCTCAACGCCGCCGTTGCGCTGGAAACCGCCCTGCCCCCCGCGACGCTGCTCGATCATACTCAGCGCATCGAACTGCAGCAGGGGCGAGTGCGCAAAGCCGAACGCTGGGGGCCGCGCACGCTGGACCTCGATATCATGCTGTTTGGCGATGCTGTCATTAACAGCGAGCGCCTGACCGTTCCGCACTACGATATGAAAAACCGCGGCTTTATGCTCTGGCCGCTGTTCGAGATCGCCCCGGACCTTCACTTTCCTGACGGCCTGGCGCTGCGCGCCGTGCTGGATAATCTCGGCGCGGAAAAGCCCGCCAGCTGGTAATCCCCTCTCCCTTTTTTAGCATTTGCGGCGATCGTCGTAATCGGTTGCCCAAAATCATTGCCCCTCTGAATGCTGCTGTTAGAATGCCGGTTAATATGACTTTCATCATCAGGAAATGTTATGAAACCGACCACCATTGCCCTGCTGCAGAAATGCAAACAGGAAAAGAAGCGCTTTGCCACCATTACCGCCTACGATCACAGCTTCGCGAAGCTGTTCGCCGATGAAGGCATAAATGTGCTGCTGGTAGGCGACTCGCTGGGAATGACGGTGCAGGGTCACGACTCCACCCTGCCGGTTACCGTGGAAGATATCGCCTATCACACCCGCGCCGTCCGCCGCGGCGCGCCAAACAGCCTGCTGCTTGCCGACCTGCCGTTCATGGCCTATGCCACCCCCGAGCAGACCTTTGCAAATGCCGCCATCGTGATGCGCGCTGGCGCCAATATGGTCAAACTCGAGGGCGGCGCCTGGCTGGCCGACACCGTGAGGATGCTGGCGGAGCGCGCGGTGCCGGTTTGCGGCCATCTTGGCCTGACGCCGCAGTCGGTGAACGTATTCGGTGGGTATAAAGTGCAGGGTCGCGGCGATGCGGCGCAGACCCTGTTTGAAGACGCGTTAGCGCTGGAGGCGGCGGGTGCGCAGCTGTTGGTCCTGGAGTGCGTGCCGGTTGAACTGGCGAAGCGCATCACCGACGCTCTGACCATTCCAGTGATCGGCATCGGCGCGGGCAACGTCACCGACGGGCAAATCCTCGTGATGCATGACGCTTTCGGCATTACCGGCGGCCACATTCCTAAATTTGCCAAGAATTTCCTTGCCGAAGCGGGCGACATCCGCGCCGCGGTGCGGCAGTATATTGCCGAAGTCGAATCCGGAGTCTATCCGGGCGAAGAACACAGTTTCCATTAAGGAGTCTTGTTGTGCTGATTATTGAATCCGTACTGCTGCTGCGGCAGCATATCCGCCGTCTGCGTCAGGAAGGTAAGCGTATCGCGTTGGTCCCGACAATGGGCAACCTGCATGATGGTCATATGAAGCTGGTTGATGAAGCCAAAGCCAGTGCGGACGTGGTGGTGGTCAGTATTTTCGTCAATCCGATGCAGTTTGACCGCGTCGACGACCTGGCGCGCTACCCGCGCACCTTACAGGATGATTGCGAAAAGCTGAACAAACGTCATGTCGACTTTGTCTTCGCGCCGACGCCGGCGGAAGTGTACCCCCAGGGTACTGAAGGCCAGACCTACGTCGACGTTCCGGGATTGTCCACCATGCTCGAAGGCGCCAGCCGCCCGGGCCATTTCCGCGGCGTGTCGACCATCGTCAGTAAGCTGTTCAACCTTGTTCAACCAGACGTCGCCTGCTTCGGCGAGAAAGACTTCCAGCAGTTGGCGCTGATCCGCAAGATGGTCGCCGATATGGGCTACGACATTGAGATCATCGGCGTGCCGATCGTCCGCGCGAAAGATGGCCTGGCGCTGAGTTCGCGTAACGGCTACCTGACCGCCGACCAGCGCAAAATCGCGCCTGGTCTGTATAAAGTGCTGAGCGCGGTGGCGGAAAAGCTGGCCGCCGGCGATCGGCAGCTCGATGAGATCATCGCTATCGCTGAACAGGAGCTGAATGAGAAAGGCTTCCGCGCCGACGACATTCAGATCCGCGATGCCGACACCCTGCTTGAGCTGACCGATGCCAGCCAGCGCGCGGTGATCCTGATGGCCGCCTGGCTGGGGCAGGCTCGCCTGATCGACAACCGGATCGTCACGCTCGCTCAGTAGACAGCGGGTAAAAATCGGGCAATACTGCCCGGGCTTTTCTCAGGGCGGGCGCCGTGTCCGCTCTGCTACATTAAGGTTGAAGGGTAGAAGTTATGATGCGTAATATGCTGCAGGGCAAGCTCCACCGCGTAAAAGTCACGCAGGCGGACCTGCACTATGAAGGTTCTTGCGCCATTGACCAGGACTTCCTGGATGCGGCCGGTATTCTGGAGAATGAAACTATTCACCTCTGGAACGTCACCAACGGCAACCGTTTCTCCACCTACGCCATTGCCGCCGAGCGGGGCTCCCGGATCATCTCCGTTAACGGCGCCGCCGCGCACTGCGCCAGCGTCGGCGATATTTTGATCATCGCCAGCTTCGTTACCATGTCGGACGAAGAGGCGCGCAGCTGGCAGCCTAACATCGCCTACTTCGAAGGCGACAACGAAATGAAGCGCCAGGCGAAAGCTATTCCGGTACAGGTCGCCTGATGGCCGCGACGCTGCGCTCAGGCGCAGCGTCGGTATTACCCCTGCGGCTGGTTACTGATCAGCCGCGACATCGTCTCCAGCGAATCCGTGCGTAAGATATATAACCGCTTTAACAGAAACGGATTGTCCCCCGGCTTCACCTTCCCACGCACCGTCGTTACCGCCATATGAAACCCGGCGTCATTCGCCGCCTGCACCGCCGTAGCGTTATAGCCGCCGAAGGGATAGGAAAGGTAGAGAACGTGCGGATTAAACTGGCTCAGCGCCCGGCGCGAGCGGGCGAAATCAAACAGAATATTATGGTAATTGCGACTGAATAAAATCGGCCGCCGGCCGGCGTCAACCCGATGCAGGAAGTGAGTATGCGACTGAATATCAAAGACGTCCTGGAGCTGGCGTAGCTCGGAAATGCTCATAAACTGCAGGGATTTCGGATCCCACTTCTGCGGATGGCGCTTAATACGCGAGGAGATAATAAACGCGGTGGCATGGAAACCGTACTGTTTCAGCACCGGATAGGCGTAGCGGTTCACCGATTTCAAGCCATCATCGAAAGTGATCGCCACCGCCCGCGCCGGGAGATTGATTTTATTACGCACATAGCCTTCCAGCTGATACAGGGTCAGCGTGGTATAGCCCTGATCGCGCAGCCAGGTCATCTGATTCGTGAAGGCGCGAACCGAGGTGGTGGTCGACGTATGACGAAAACGGGTGTTCTCTTCATCGCGCAGAATATGGTGATAGGTCAGCACGGGAATACCGTGATCCTCCTGCGCGTCCAGACTACTGACCCACGCCAGCCGGTCGCCAATGCGGATCTGAAACCAGGTCTGATTGAGCCGGTCCTTCAGCTTGCTGAGGATCGGATAGCGCAGATTGTTGGCCAGCGTGCCGAACGGCGCGCTGCTTACCGAGGGAGCGTCATAGAGCGGTGTATCTTTCCAGGTGAGTAAATTTTGGTTACTCAGCGGTTTATTAAGATCCCCCAAACGGTCCTCCACCCGCTGCTTGCCCTGCACCGGCTCGAGATGCCCTTTATCAATAAACCCGGTGCCAAAGCCGAAACGAAACTCATAGTAGTCAGCCGCCGTCGGGACGACTGCGAGGATCTGCCCGGCACGAACATTGCCGACGCTGACCACATGGTTTCCCACCTGCGCCCAGATGACCGCGTCTTCGGTGGTTTGCATATAGCGCACAGCCTTGCCGTGCTGGCTAAGCAGGCTGGCGGAGGCGCTGAGTGAGGTCAGGAAAAGAAGCAGGGTCAAAAATCGGGCAAGCATACGCATCAAACCGTTATACCATCAACGGCGGTTATTGTAACAAAAGCGGTATCTGTCCCGCTGCTTAATTTCCCCAGGCATCATGGCGCAACCGGAACGGGGGGTTCTTCTGCTGCTGATGCCACAGGCTGCTCACCATCGGCCCGCCCGCGCTGACGATCGCCTGGCGAAACGCCACGCTGCTTAACGTGCCTCGCAGGAGATACATTCGCTCAAGGAGTGGATAGCTGACGCCGGAGATCACTTCGCAGTGGGTATGTTTGTGACTCATCAGCGCCGCGGCCCGATAAGGCGCCGCACCGGTTTTGTCAGTGAGAAAAATGACCCCGTCCCCGGAGTCGGTGGCATGCAGCGCATCGCACATCATCCGGCTCAACATATTGCTGCTGAGATTGCGCCAGTAATTGACCGCCCGGCACTGGGCCAGCGGACCAAACTTTTGTTCAAGACGATCCAGCATCTCCTGCGCCAGCTCATCGTGACAGGTAATGACCCATCCGAGCATGCTTCCCTCCTTAGCCAGCGAATAATGTAGCAAGGTGAAGATGACGTATCGGTGATGGGAGTCAAAGATAAGCGGTTAGCGCTTCGCATATTTACTTCAGGAAGCGCTAACCATGATGAGTATCAGCTACGCAGGCCGCGACCGCGCTGAATTAACGACCAGCACAGCAGATAGAAGGCGACAATGAACACCACCAGCACGGCGAAGGTGGTCGCCAACGGGACGTCGTTGATACCGAGGAAGCCGAAGCGAAAACCGCTGATCATGTAGACGATGGGGTTCAGATGCGACAGCCCCTGCCAGAACGGCGGCAGCAGGGTCAGCGAGTAGAACACCCCGCCGAGATAGGTCAGCGGCGTCAGCACAAAGGTCGGGATCAGGCTAATGTCATCGAAGGTCTTGGCAAACACTGCGTTCAGCAGCCCGGCCAGCGAGAACAGCACCGCGGTGAGGAGCAGCGTCAGGGCGACAAACAGCCAGGAGTGAACCTGGAACGGCACAAAGAATAGCGACACCGCGGTCACCAGGATACCTACGCACAGTCCTCGCGCTACCCCGCCGCCCACGTAGCCGGCGATAATCACATGCGTCGGCACTGGCGCCACCAGCAGCTCTTCAATATTGCGCTGAAACTTGGCGCTGAAGAAGGATGAGGCGACGTTGGCGTAAGCGTTAGTGATCACCGCCATCATGATCAGGCCTGGGACGATAAACTGCATATAGGTAAAACCATGCATCTCACCAATGCGCGAGCCGATCAGGTTGCCAAAGATCACGAAATACAGGGTCATGGTGATCACCGGCGGCACCAGCGTCTGCACCCAGATGCGCATAAAACGGTGGATCTCTTTGGTCCAGATGCTTTTCAGCGCGACCCAATAAAGCTGCATCATGCTGATTCTCCTTTTCGCTCATGCACCAGCGTGACAAACAGCTCTTCCAGACGGTTGGCTTTGTTACGCATACTCAGTACCTGCACCCCCTGGGCGCTCAGCTGCGCGAAGACGCTGTTAATTCCCTGCTCACGCAGAACCTCCACTTCCAGCGTCGAGGTATCGACCAGCTGGTACTGGTAGCCTTCGAGCTTCGGCACCGGGCTTTTTGGCGCGAGGTCAAGAATAAAGGTCTCTGACTTCAGCTTCGACAGCAGCGCTTTCATCGAGGTGTTTTCCACCAGCTCGCCGTGCTGGATGATGCCGATGTTGCGACATAGCATTTCGGCCTCTTCGAGATAGTGGGTGGTCAGGATAATGGTGGTTCCGCGATCGTTGAGATCCTTGAGAAAGCCCCACATCGAGCGACGCAGTTCAATATCGACGCCGGCGGTCGGTTCGTCGAGGATCAGCAGCTTCGGCTCATGCATCAACGCGCGGGCGATCATCAGACGGCGCTTCATCCCGCCGGAGAGCATTCTCGCGCGTTCGTTGCGTTTTTCCCACAGGTCGAGCTGTTTTAAATACTTTTCACTGCGGGAAAGGGCTTCTTTACGCTCAACGCCGTAGTAGCCCGCCTGGTTAACGACGATCTGCTGCACGGTTTCGAACGGGTTGAAGTTAAACTCCTGCGGCACCAGGCCAAGCTGGCGCTTGGCATTGACGACGTCTTTCTCCAGATCGTAGCCAAAGACATTGACCTGACCAGAGGTTTTGTTCACCAGCGAGCTGATGATGCCGATGGTCGTGGATTTTCCGGCCCCGTTCGGGCCCAGCAGGGCATAAAAATCCCCCGCTTCGACCTGCAGGTCGATCCCCCGCAGCGCCTGAACCCCGCCGGGATAGGTTTTTTTGAGCTGTTTTAATTCCAGAGCAATGGTCATTAAATATCTCTTCTCGTGTCGTGACACGTCATTAACCCGCCTGACTCACGTTTGCGCTGGACCGGCGCTGACGCCGCCAACGCATCTGCAGCCTGAAGTATCACGGGTTAAGATGGTTTTAAAAAAGGTGAGCTTACCCTATATTAGCGCAACGCACTTACTTGGTTACAGGCCGATAACGTCCATGAATGATATAGATACACTCATCAGCAACAATGCACTATGGTCAAAAATGCTGGTGGAAGAGGACCCCGGCTTTTTTGAGAAACTGTCGCAGACGCAGAAACCGCGCTTCCTGTGGATTGGCTGTTCGGACAGCCGCGTTCCCGCTGAGCGACTCACCGGCCTGGAGCCTGGCGAACTGTTCGTGCATCGTAACGTAGCGAACCTGGTGATCCACACCGATCTCAATTGTCTGTCGGTGGTGCAGTATGCCGTCGATGTCCTGGAAGTCGAGCACATTATTATCTGCGGCCACTACGGCTGCGGCGGCGTGCAGGCGGCGGTGGAGAACCCGGAGCTGGGGCTTATCGACAACTGGCTGCTGCATATCCGCGATATCTGGTTTAAGCACAGCTCGCTGCTCGGTGAAATGCCAGAGGAGCGCCGTCTGGATACCCTTTGTGAACTGAACGTGATGGAACAGGTGTACAATCTGGGACATTCGACGATTATGCAATCCGCGTGGAAGCGCGGACAGAAGGTGACCATCCACGGCTGGGCTTACGGGATTCACGACGGACTGCTGCGCGATCTGGATGTCACCGCTGTGAGCAGGGAAACCCTCGAACAGCGCTATCGCCACGGGATCTCCAACCTCAAGATCAAGCACATCAACCACAGATAGCCTTCAGACTTCGCCACCCTGGAGAGCGCGGCGCGCGCTGTCCAGAGTGGGATATCCCCTTACTCGTCCAGCAGGGTGACTTTGCCGATATACGGCAGATGGCGGTAGCGCTGAGCATAGTCGATACCGTAGCCCACCACGAACTCATCCGGAATCGCGAAACCGACGTATTCAACCGGGACGTTCACTTCGCGGCGGCTGGGTTTATCAAGTAGCGTACAAATGGCCAGCGATTTCGGCTCGCGCAGGCTGAGGATTTCGCGAACTTTAGACAGGGTATTGCCGGAATCGATGATGTCTTCCACGATCAGAACGTCTTTACCACGGATGTCTTCATCCAGATCTTTAAGGATTTTCACATCACGAGTGGTGGACATGCCGCTGCCGTAGCTGGAGGCGGTCATAAAATCGACTTCATGCGGCACCTGCACTTCACGGCACAGGTCGGCCATGAACATAAACGAGCCGCGCAGCAGCCCCACCAGCACCATTTCGCTGCCGCTGTTCTGATAATGTTCGTTGATTTGACGACCCAGTTCCGCGATACGCGCTTTGATCTCGGATTCCGGGATCATCACTTCTACAGTATGTTTCATAATACTAACCATTTGATTCTAAATATAAATCATCAAAGCCGCTGCTTTCGCCCCGACGATGACCGGCAAGCCATCCAGTATACCAGCAAAAAGAAATCTTCGGTGCAGGGATTAATAAAGCCATATTTGTGATTCCGATCACACTTGTTAAATCCTATAATTAATTGCAGTTAAAAAATTTAACAAACACATGAGTAACTTTTTATGGCTGAAACAAAGTCTCAACAATCAAGGCTCCTGGTGACGCTGACTGCGCTATTTGCAGCGTTCTGCGGCCTCTATCTATTAATCGGCGGGGCATGGCTGGTCGTGCTTGGCGGCTCCTGGTACTACCCTATCGCCGGGCTGGTGATGCTGGGCGTGACCGTAATGCTGTTCCGCGGCAAGCGCGCTGCGCTGTGGCTGTACGCCGCGCTGCTGCTGGCGACCATGATCTGGGGCGTCTGGGAGGTTGGTTTCGACTTCTGGGCGTTGACGCCGCGTAGCGATATCCTCGTCTTCTTTGGCATCTGGCTGATCCTGCCCTTTGTCTGGCGTCGTCTGCCGGTGCCTTCCGCTGGCGCCGTTGGCGCGCTGGTCGTCGCCCTGCTGATCAGCGGCGGCATGCTGACCTGGGCTGGTTTTAACGACCCGCAGGAAGTCAACGGCACCCTGAGCGCCGACGTTACGCCGGCCGCACCGATTTCCACCGTCGCCGACGGCGACTGGCCGGCCTATGGCCGTAACCAGGAAGGCCAGCGCTTCTCCCCGCTGAAGCAGATTAACGCCGATAACGTGAAGAACCTGAAGGAAGCCTGGGTGTTCCGCACCGGCGACCTGAAACAGCCGAACGATCCGGGTGAAATCACTAACGAAGTGACGCCGATTAAAGTCGGCGATACGCTCTTCCTGTGTACCGCTCACCAGCGCCTGTTTGCGCTGGACGCCGCCACCGGTAAAGAGAAGTGGCATTTTGACCCGCAGCTGAACGCCGATCCGTCGTTCCAGCACGTCACCTGCCGCGGTGTTTCTTATCACGAAGCGAAAGCGGATAACGCCCCTGCCGACGTCGTCGCCGACTGTCCGCGCCGCATTATCCTGCCGGTGAACGATGGTCGCCTGTTCGCGGTAAACGCCGACAACGGTAAGCTGTGCGAAACCTTTGCTAATAAAGGTATTCTCAATCTGCAGACCAACATGCCGGTCACCACGCCGGGCATGTATGAACCCACTTCACCGCCGATCATCACCGATAAAACCATCGTGATTGCCGGCGCGGTCACCGATAACTTCTCTACCCGCGAGCCGTCAGGCGTGATCCGCGGCTTTGATGTGAATACCGGTAAACTGCTGTGGGCCTTCGATCCTGGTGCGAAAGATCCGAACGCCATCCCGAGCGATGAACATCACTTCACGCTCAACTCGCCGAACTCATGGGCGCCTGCCGCCTACGACGCTAAGCTGGATCTGGTCTATCTGCCGATGGGCGTGACCACTCCGGACATCTGGGGCGGCAACCGTACGCCGGAGCAAGAGCGTTATGCCAGCTCGATTGTGGCACTGAACGCCACCACTGGTAAGCTGGCCTGGAGCTATCAGACCGTCCATCACGATCTGTGGGATATGGACATGCCTTCCCAGCCGACGCTGGCTGATATTGAGGTCAACGGCAAAACCGTACCGGTCATCTATGCCCCGGCGAAAACCGGCAACATCTTCGTGCTGGATCGTCGTAACGGCGAGCTGGTGGTCCCGGCGCCTGAAAAACCGGTTCCGCAGGGCGCTGCCAAAGGTGATTACGTTACCAAAACCCAGCCCTTCTCCGATCTGAGCTTCCGTCCGAAGAAAGATCTGACCGGCGCGGACATGTGGGGCGCCACTATGTTCGACCAGTTGGTGTGCCGCGTGATCTTCCACCAGCTGCGCTATGAAGGTATCTTCACCCCGCCGTCTGAGCAGGGCACGCTGGTGTTCCCGGGTAACCTGGGGATGTTTGAATGGGGCGGTATCTCCGTCGATCCGAACCGTCAGGTGGCTATCGCCAACCCGATGGCGCTGCCTTTCGTCTCAAAACTGATCCCGCGCGGGCCAGGCAATCCGATGGAGCCGCCGAAAGATGCGAAAGGCTCTGGTACCGAGTCCGGCGTGCAGCCGCAGTACGGCGTCCCGTACGGCGTAACGCTGAACCCGTTCCTGTCGCCGTTCGGCCTGCCGTGCAAACAGCCGGCCTGGGGGTATATCTCCGCCCTGGATCTGAAAACCAACGAAGTGGTATGGAAAAAACGTATCGGTACTCCGCAGGACAGCCTGCCGTTCCCGATGCCGGTTAAACTGCCGTTTACCATGGGGATGCCGATGCTGGGCGGTCCGATTTCCACGGCCGGTAACGTCCTGTTCATCGGCGCGACTGCAGATAACTACCTGCGCGCGTACAATATGAGCAACGGCGAGAAGCTGTGGGAAGCCCGTCTGCCAGCCGGCGGTCAGGCGACTCCGATGACCTACGAAGTGAATGGCAAACAGTATGTTGTCATCTCTGCCGGCGGTCACGGCTCGTTCGGTACCAAAATGGGCGATTATATTGTCGCCTATGCGCTCCCGGATGACGCCAAATAAAACGCAAAACGGCAACGAAAGTTGCCGTTTTTTTTGGTGTTCCGTCCTTCTTCCCGTAGGGGATGGCAGCAGGTCGCAGAGACTTAAACCGTGAACCCCAACATCATCCCGGTGTCTTCATGTTCCAGCAGGTGGCAGTGGGCCATATAGGCAAACTCCTTCGGCGCCGGATGATCAAACTTCACTAATACTTCACTCACGTCCCCTTCCACACGAACGGTGTCTTTCCAGCCGCGACGATGCGCCGCTGGCGGCTTGCCGTTTTCGCTGAGGATACGGAACTGGGTGCCGTGGATATGGAACGGATGCAACATCATGTCGCCCTTACCAGAAATCACCCAGCGCTCATACTGGCCTCTGGCGGCGGCAAACATCGGCTCATTCATGTCGAAGGCTTTGCCGTTGATGCGGTTGGCGTTATGGAAATCAAAGCCCTTGCCTGACGACATGCCATGCTCCATGCCGGATCCGTGGTTCATGCTCATGTCGCCGTGATGCATATTCCCCATGTCGCTCATGTCGCCATGCCCCATCCTGCCGTGATCCATTCCGGCCATCGCCTGGTCGCCATACTTCTCCATCAGCGCCTGCATGCCCATCCGGTCGAGCATCGGATCCATCGACAGCTGGAGCTGACGCTGCGTCAGCCCCGTCAGGGACGGTAACGCCGGGAGAGCGGCCAGAGTATCCAGCAGCTTGCCGGAGGCGGGAATGACCAGCGGCTGGACGCGCAGTACCGGCTGTGGTTTATCAAAAGGCGCAATCGCCATGCCCATCTGGCTCACCGGCAGAGTCACCAGATCGAAAGGTTTACCGTCGCTGGTGTCCACCAGCACCTCAAAGCGTTCCCCCATCAAGACCGGCAATTCATCGACCTTGACCGGCTCGGCCAACAGACCGCCATCGCTGGCCACTACGTACAGCGGGCGCTTATCGCTGGTGGCAAAATTGAGGGAACGGGCATTACAGCCGTTCAGCAAGCGCAGGCGCAGCCAGCCGCGCGGCGCGGCATGTTCGGGATAGAGGGCCCCATTGGTCAGTAGCGTATCGCCAAACCAGCCGACGGCGGCGCTCATCACATCCAGCTGATAGTCGATCTCGCCGGCGGCGGTGAACTTCTTATCCTGGACGATCACCGGCACATCATCGATTCCCCACTGCTTAGGCAGCAGCAGGCGCCCGCTCTCTTCATCCTCGATCAGCACCAGGCCGGCCAGCCCCATCGCCACCTGCCGGCCGGTGCTCCCATGCTGATGCGGATGAAACCAGCAGGTCGCCGCCCGCTGCGTTGGCGTGAAGCTTACCGTGCGGGTGGCGCCCGGCGCGATAACCCCCTGTGGCCCCCCGTCGACCTCGCCCGGTACCTCCAGACCATGCCAGTGCAGCGTGGTCTCTTCCGCCAGCTGGTTAGTAATATCCACCGTGACGGTCTTCCCCTGCGTCAACTGCAGCGCAGGGCCCAGCAGCGACCCGTTGTAGCCCCAGGTAGTGGCATTCAGGGCGCCAAACCGCGTTTTGCCCGCCTGGATCCTGAGCGCGATGCGGTTGCGCGCATCGGCGGCTAACAGCGACGGTATCGGCAGAGCCGGGCGACTGGCGGCAAAGACCGCCCGGCTCCATAACGGCAATGCGCTGGCCATGCCGACCGCGGCGGTCAGTTTGAGGAAGTCTCGACGTTGCATATTCACATCCTTTTATTCTGCGGGCGAATATTTGAGCTTAAACCCTACCGTAACGGGAAGGTCAAGCAGAAGAGTAAGAATAAAGATCGGCGCTGTGTAACGAAGTATGCTAATTTGAAGCGTCGGTGATCTAATGGTAGAAAAAATGAAGACGCTTTTCAGAACAATGGTACTCGGCAGCCTGCTTGCTCTCTCCGCCAACAGCTACGCGCTCAGCGAATCCGAAGCGGAAGATATGGCTGATTTAACCGCGGTTTTTGTGTTTCTGAAAAACGACTGTGGCTACCAGAACCTGCCCAACACGCAGATCCGTCGCGCGCTGGTGTTCTTTGCCCAACAGAACCAGTGGGACCTGAGCAACTATGACAGCTACAACATGAAAGCGCTAGGCGAAGACAGCTATCGCGATCTTAGCGGCATTAACATTCCGACGGCGAAAAAATGTAAAGCGCTGGCCCGCGATTCGCTCAGCCTGCTGGCTTACGTTAAATAATTCCCTGCGCGGGCGGCAACGCTCCGCGCCTTTAGCATTTCAATTTCCCCCTTTAAATATTTATATTTATTATTGTATATAAACAAATCTTATTTAATTGCGAACCTATCAATTTGCCAAATAAAGTAAACCCATAATAATGAAGAATGACTAAAAAACTAATAAAATATCATTATTCATATATTGCAAAATAAAAAGCACCCTTCTAGAATCCGGTAAAAATATACCTACTTCATGGACTGAAATTGTGAATATCTCGCTGACTCTTCGTGTTATCCCACTCGCCGCGCTGTTAGTAGCCGGCTGTAGCAATACCTCTTCCCGCCAGCCGGTTAAACCGATCGCCACGCCGCTGACGTCACAGCAGCAGGCAGAGCAGGAGCGGGCGGCCAGCGAACAAGCGCGCATTGAATCCTGTCGCCAGGCGTTGGATTCGCTAAAAGAGGTTAACCCACAGCAAGCCACTAAACTCAGTAATGACTTTAACGCTTTAGTGCGCGCGGCGTCACAATACAATAGCGTGCGCGAGAAAGTGGCGGATCCTACCCGGCTTGGCATTGACTCCATGTATCAGTTTAAATCCATCAAACTGTGCGCCGATATCCAGAAAACGCTAATCGATAGCCTGGTACAGCGTGGTGAAAGCAAACAGCCATGAACAGAGCCGCCACGCTGACCCTCAACGCGCCCCTGCTGATGCTCGTCGCTGCGCTGGCGCTTTCAACCCCCTTCACCGCCGGCGCCGCGCCGGCCTTTCTTGATTACGCCCAACAGCAAACCCAGCAATCTCAGGCGCAAGAAAAAAACGATGCCGCAAGCGCAAAACAAACACAAGAAAGCCGCCAGAGCGCAGATAATAAAAAAACCGGTACCAGCACCTCACAATTACAAAAAAGAATCACCAGCCAGCAGGCGGCGATTGCACAAAAAGATAAGCTTATACAGCAATTAAAAAAACAGCTTGCCGCTACGCCGCAAACGGATACTGCCGGAGCGAATGAGCAAGCGGCGTTGAATAAGAGAATTAATGAATTACAGGTCGCCTTAAGCGCCGCTACTGCAGAAAAAGAGGCATTAATAAAAAAAGCAGGCGTTGTGCAGAATAATAATCTACAGCAAAGCCAGGCCGCGGCGCGTCAGCAGATCCAGCAATTAACGACACAGATTCAGCAAGCCGAAGCTGAAAATAAACGCCTCAGCGCCAGCTTTACCACGCTTAATAAAGATAAACACGCGCTAATGACCCAACTGGCCGCTGCGGAAAAAGAGAAACAGGCCGCTCTTGAGCAGGTCAAAGCGCTTAACGCTGACAAACAGCCGCTGACGACCCGGCTGGCCGCCGCGGAAAAAGAGAAACAGGCCGTCCTCGAGCAGGTTAAGGCCCTTAACGCCGATAAACAGTCGCTGACTATTCGCCTCGCCGCTGCGGAGAAGGCGCAGCAGGCCGCTCTTGACCAGGCTAAAGCGCTTAACGCTGACAAACAGCCGCTGACGACCCGGCTGGCCGCCGCGGAAAAAGAGAAACAGGCCGTCCTCGAGCAGGTTAAGGCCCTTAACGCCGATAAGCAGTCGCTGACTATTCGCCTCGCCGCTGCGGAGAAGGCGCAGCAGGCCGCTCTTGACCAGGCTAAAGCGCTTAAGCTGACAAACAGCCGCTGGCGACCCGGCTGGCCGCCGCGGAAAAAGAGAAACAGGCCGTCCTCGAGCAGGTTAAGGCCCTTAACGCCGATAAGCAGTCGCTGACTATTCGCCTCGCCGCTGCGGAAAAGACGCAGCAGGCTGCCCTCGATCAGGTCAAAGCCCTTAACGCCGATAAACAATCACTGTCCACCCGGCTGGCCGCCGCGGATAAAGCGCCGCATGGCCCCGCTAACGACGCCGCTGCGCCAAAAAATGAGCCACCAGAGATGGCGGCCATAGTGGCAGCCTATCGCCTGCAGGCGGATAAAGACAACGCCCAGCTACGGATGAAAGAAGATGAAATCGAACTGCTGAGAACGCAGCTTTCTGTACAGTCCAAAACGCGCAGCGGCGAGAGCGCCGCTGCCAAACTCAGCGCATCGGGAGAACAGCAGGCTTATGCGATCGGCGCCTCGATGGGAAGCGAGGCGCTCAACGTCCTTACCACCCGTCGCACTCAGGGAGTTACCGTCGACGCAGGCCTGGTGTTGCAGGGCATCGAAGATGCCTTTCGCGGCCAGCTTCGTCTCGGAGAGCAGGAACGTAACAAGGCGCTGTTTGATGTGTCGCAGCAGGTTTTTCAGAACCTGAATAAAATAGAGCAGAAAAACATCAGTGCCGGCAAGAAATATCAGCAGGCGTTTGCGCGCAAAAAAGATGTGGTTTTTAAAGAGGGCGTCTACAGCCGCGTCGATTACCCGGGTAAAGGAAAAATAAGCGGTAATGACCTGGTTACCGTGGTGATCAAAGAGATGCTGACGGACGGGACGGTGATCAACGATATGGAAGCGAAAGATCAGGCGCTTACGCAAAAGCTGGATGCCTATCCCCCGGTGTTTCGCGAACCGCTGAAGCGTCTACAGAACCACGGCTCTGTGACGCTCGTCGTCCCGCCTGAAAAGGCCTATGGCAGTAAAGGATTACCGCCAAAAATCCCGCCAGGCGCCACCATGGTTTATTCCGTGCGGATAGTAGATAGCCAACCCGAGCCGGCAAAATAGCCTCATCCTCTCCACCGCCCTTCCGGGGCGGTGGCTGTTATTCCTGCCTCATTGCTGCAATAACCGCCGTGCATCCTCATCTATAGTTGTCTATGATGTTGCACTCGTTTTACGGGTGTAACAGATGTTAACGAAGGAGGAGCCTTATCGTGGCCGATAATCCACTGTGGCATGAAACGCTGCATGACCATTTTGGTCAGTATTTTAGCGTTGATAACGTGCTGTACCACGAAAAAACCGATCATCAGGATCTGATCATCTTTGATAACCGCGCTTTTGGCCGGGTGATGGCGCTGGATGGCGTCGTACAAACCACCGAACGCGACGAGTTCATCTATCACGAAATGATGACCCATGTGCCGCTGCTGGCTCACGGCAACGCGAAGCATGTGTTAATCATTGGCGGCGGCGATGGCGCGATGCTGCGCGAAGTCTCTCGTCACCGTAGCATCGAAACCATCACCATGGTGGAAATCGACGCCGGGGTAGTTTCATTCTGCCGCCAGTACCTGCCGAACCATAACGCCGGCGCCTATGACGATCCGCGCTTTACGCTGGTGATTGATGATGGCGTCAATTTTGTTAATCAGACGACGCAAACGTTTGACGTGATCATTTCGGACTGTACCGACCCTATCGGCCCGGGAGAAAGCCTGTTCACCTCGGCTTTTTATGAAGGCTGCAAACGCTGCCTGAACCCGGGTGGGATCTTTGTTGCCCAGAATGGCGTCTGCTTCCTGCAACAGGATGAAGCGGTAGGCAGCCATCGCAAGCTAAGCCACTATTTTCGCGACGTCAGCTTCTACCAGGCGGCAATTCCAACCTATTACGGCGGGATCATGACCTTTGCCTGGGCGAGCGACAATGAGGCGCTGCGCCATCTCTCCAGCGAAATCATTCAGGCGCGCTTTCACAAAGCCAACCTGACCTGCCGTTACTACAATCCGGCAATCCATACGGCGGCCTTCGCCTTACCACAATATCTGCATGATGCTCTGTCCGCACCGTGACGCGAAATAAGGGGGTGAACTAAATTGAAAAAATTGAAGCTGCACGGCTTTAACAACCTGACCAAAAGCCTGAGTTTTTGTATCTACGATATCTGTTACGCCAAAACGGCAGAAGAGCGCGACGGCTACATCGCCTATATCGACGAACTCTATAATGCCAATCGCCTGACGGAGATCCTGACAGAAACCTGTTCTATTATTGGTGCCAATATCCTGAATATCGCCCGTCAGGATTATGAACCCCAGGGCGCCAGCGTGACCATTCTGGTCAGCGAAGAGCCTGTCGATCCCAAGCTGATTGACCAGACCGAACATCCTGGCCCGCTACCGGAAACCGTGGTCGCCCATCTCGATAAGAGCCATATCTGCGTGCATACCTACCCGGAGAGCCATCCGGAGGGCGGCCTGTGCACCTTCCGCGCCGATATCGAAGTTTCAACGTGCGGCGTCATTTCCCCGCTTAAAGCGCTGAACTATCTGATTCACCAGCTGGAATCGGACATTGTGACCATTGACTACCGTGTGCGCGGCTTTACCCGCGATATCAATGGGATGAAGCATTTTATCGATCATGAAATCAATTCGATTCAGAACTTTATGTCCGACGATATGAAGTCGTTGTATGACATGGTCGACGTCAACGTTTATCAGGAAAATATCTTCCATACCAAAATGTTGCTCAAGGAGTTCGACCTTAAGCACTACATGTTCCATACCCGACCGGAAGAGTTGACTGCCGAAGAGCGCAAGGTCATTACCGACCTGCTATGGAAAGAGATGCGCGAGATTTACTACGGCCGCAATATTCCTGCCGTGTAATCTATGAAATGCCCGGCGGCGCTTTTGCTTGCCGGGCCTGTAGTTCTGCGCCGCCCGACATAAAAGGCGTCATTAACGCTGCTGCATAAACTCACGATAGGCGGCGACCACCTGCAGGAAATCCTCAACACCGCACAGAGAGAGACTTTCTTCGTCGTAGTAGCTCATCCCCTCCTCGATTTCGTCGCCGGAAAACTCCAGCTGATTGGCGCGGATCATCACCTCTTCGCCATCCAGCCACAGCGTATATTCATGCCCGGCACGCTGCCAGGAACGCTCGCTGCCCTTCACGGTGCGCGCAGCCTGCTCCACTTCGTCCAGCAGAGCAAGATTGCCTTTCACCTCCTCGTTGAACCAGTGGCCGATCGCCTCGTGATCCATCGACATTCGCACCTTTACCACTCCGGTAATATCGCGCAGAAATTCGTAATCCATAGTCTTTTCCTCTGCAAGGGCAATGCGTCACCGCTGCACTGTACCCATGCAGTAATTATCGCAGCAGACAGAAAGAAAAAAAGCGTAGCGGGCGGGAGGTTTGGAAATAAAAATGCCCGGTGATGCAATGTTCACCGGGCATTGGAGAGTTTATCGCCAAACGGTCAGCCGGGCTGACCGAATGGTTTACACCGCGGTCTGGAAGATCACGCCGTCAGCTTTTTCAGTGTACTGATCCAGCTGGTTGAAGTTCAGATAACGGTAGGTATCTTCCGCCGTCTTATCCACCTGCGCCACGAAGGTCTGGTACTCTTCCGGCGTCGGCAGTTTGCCGAGCAGCGAAGCCACCGCTGCCAGTTCGGCAGAGGCCAGATAGACGTTAGCGCCGGTACCTAAACGGTTCGGGAAGTTACGGGTAGAGGTGGAAACCACCGTCGCGCCGTCGGCCACGCGCGCCTGGTTACCCATACACAGGGAACAGCCAGGGATTTCGATACGCGCCCCGCTCTTACCAAACACGCTATAGTAGCCTTCTTCGGTCAGCTGCGCGGCATCCATACGGGTTGGCGGCGCCACCCACAGGCGAGTCGGCAGTTGGCCTTTGTGGCTGTCCAGCAGCTTACCGGCGGCACGGAAGTGGCCGATGTTGGTCATGCAGGAGCCGATGAACACTTCGTCGATCTTCTCGCCCTGCACATCAGACAGCAGGCGGGCATCGTCCGGATCGTTCGGCGCGCACAGAATCGGCTCTTTAATATCCGCCAGATCGATGTCGATCACTGCCGCGTATTCCGCGTCAGCATCGGCTTCCAGCAGCTGCGGATCCGCCAGCCATTTTTCCATGCCCTGGATACGACGCTCCAGGGTACGGCGGTCGCCGTAGCCTTCGGCGATCATCCACTTCAGCAGAACGATGTTGGAGTTCAGATACTCAACGATCGGCTCTTTATTCAGCTTGATGGTGCAGCCGGCGGCAGAACGCTCCGCCGAGGCATCGGTCAACTCGAACGCCTGCTCGACTTTCAGATCCGGCAGACCTTCGATCTCGAGGATGCGACCAGAGAAGATGTTTTTCTTACCTTTCTTCTCCACGGTCAGCAGGCCCTGCTTGATGGCGTACAGCGGGATGGCGTGGACCAGGTCACGCAGGGTGATCCCCGGCTGCATTTTACCTTTGAAACGCACCAGCACCGATTCCGGCATATCCAGCGGCATCACGCCGGTCGCGGCGGCGAAGGCCACCAGACCAGAGCCTGCCGGGAAGGAGATGCCGATTGGGAAACGGGTGTGGGAGTCACCGCCGGTACCCACGGTATCCGGCAGCAGCATGCGGTTCAGCCAGGAGTGAATCACGCCATCGCCCGGACGCAGAGAAACACCGCCGCGGTTCATGATGAAGTCCGGCAGAGTGTGGTGCGTGGTAACGTCAACCGGCTTCGGGTAGGCCGCGGTGTGGCAGAAGGACTGCATCACCAGGTCTGCAGAGAAGCCCAGGCACGCCAGGTCTTTCAGCTCATCACGGGTCATTGGACCGGTGGTGTCCTGAGAACCGACGGAGGTCATTTTCGGTTCGCAATAAGCGCCCGGACGGATACCGGCAACGCCGCAGGCGCGGCCAACCATTTTCTGCGCCAGCGAGAAGCCGCGGGTGCTTTCCGCCACGTCTTTCGCCTGACGGAAGACATCGCTGTGCGGCAGGCCCAGCGCTTCACGCGCTTTGGTGGTCAGACCGCGACCGATGATCAGCGGAATACGGCCGCCGGCGCGCACTTCGTCGATCAGCACATCGGTTTTCAGCTCGAAGCTGGCCAGCAGTTCGTTGGTCTCGTGGTTACGCACTTCGCCTTTGAACGGGTAAACGTCGATTACGTCGCCCATGTTCAGGTTAGACACATCAACTTCGATAGGCAGCGCGCCCGCATCTTCCATGGTGTTGAAGAAAATTGGCGCGATTTTACCGCCCAGACACAGGCCGCCGCCGCGCTTGTTCGGCACGTTCGGGATATCGTCGCCCATAAACCACAGCACCGAGTTGGTGGCGGATTTACGTGAAGAACCGGTCCCGACCACGTCGCCGACGTAGGCCAGCGGGTAGCCTTTCTGCTGCAGGGCTTCGATCTGTTTGATTGGGCCAACCACGCCCGGCTGATCCGGCTCAATGCCTTCGCGGGGGTTTTTGAGCATTGCCAGCGCATGCAGCGGGATATCCGGACGCGACCACGCATCCGGCGCCGGAGAGAGATCATCGGTGTTCGTTTCGCCGGTGACCTTGAAGACGGTAACAGTGATTTTCTCTGCCAGCTGCGGACGGTTCAGGAACCACTCGGCGTCAGCCCAGGATTGCATAACCTGTTTAGCATGCTCGTTACCCGCTTTGGCTTTCTCTTCCACGTCGTAGAAGTTATCGAACATCAGCAGGGTGTGGGAGAGCGCTTTCGCGGCAATCGGCGCCAGTTTCGCGTCGTCCAGCGCATCGATCAGCGGATGGATATTGTAACCGCCCTGCATGGTGCCCAGCAGTTCAACGGCTTTTTCAGGGGTAACCAGGGGGGAGGTCGCTTCGCCTTTGGCGATCGCGGCAAGGAATCCAGCTTTAACATAGGCGGCTTCATCGACGCCCGGCGGTACACGGTTAATCAGCAGGTCTAACAGGAATTCTTCTTCGCCCGCAGGCGGGTTTTTCAGCAGTTCTACCAGCGCGGCCATTTGGGTTGCATCTAAGGGTTTGGCAACAATCCCCATGGCGGCACGCTCAGCTACGTGCTTACGGTATTCTTCTAGCACGACGGTTCTCCTCGCTCTCATTGTCATAATGCGGCCTACACGTCTTCAATCAATCTGCCTCTGTCCTGGCTTAGCTTGCCGCGTGACGCATCTTGAAGGATTTAGTGGCTGGGCGATTTTCTTCACGCTCCTGTGAGACAGCAGTTTGTAGGGTAAATGCCCGATACCGCGTCGGCAGCATAGCAGGATTTTTGAAAGGTGTTAATCTGTTTACAAAAAAGCAACATTAAAATTTAGCTGAATCGTTAAGGGCAGGATATTGCAGGCTTTCTGTTCAAATCCCGCGACAAAAATTCCTTTCCGCGTACAACGCCACGGGCCGATCCCAACAATAATCAATAAAAAGCCATACCGCTTACTTATACTCAGCAAACGCGCCGTTTTCGCAGATACTTTAGCGAGATGGGTTACTTTTTGGGTCAGGAGTTTCCATGTCACTGCCGTTCAAACCCCATATTATCGCCCTGCTCTGTAGCGCTGGCTTACTCGCGGCGGCAGGAACACTCTATGTGCAAAGCCGAACCCCAGCGACGATCGCTGAACCGCCTGCGCAGCAAGCGCCAGCGCCCGCAGCGTCGACGACACAGCCGGTGGCCGCCACTTACACCCAGGCGCAAATTGATCAGTGGGTCGCCCCTATCGCGCTCTACCCGGACAGTCTGCTGTCGCAGGTGTTGATGGCCTCCACTTATCCCGACAACGTCCTGCAGGCGGTCCAGTGGTCCCAGGATAACCCCGCGATGAAAGGGGATGCGGCCGTGCAGGCGGTTGCCAGCCAGCCGTGGGACCCTAGCGTCAAATCTCTTGTCGCTTTCCCTGCCCTGCTGGCGATGATGGGCGAGAATCCGCCCTGGGTGGAAAATCTTGGCAATGCGTTTTTGGCCCAGCCGCATGATGTGATGGATTCAGTGCAGCGCCTGCGCGCCATTGCCCAACAAACCGGGACGCTGAAATCCACACCGCAGCAGAAAGTGATTGTCACCCCTGCCGCACCGGTTTCAGCCAGCAGCAGCACGGCAGCAACCGCAACCGCCCACACAGCGGCGCCTGCGCCCACGCAGGTCATTAAAATAGAGCCGACCAATCCACAGGTGGTCTATGTTCCCAGCTATAACCCCTCCACCGTCTATGGTACCTGGCCGAACAGCGCCTATCCGCCGGTCTATCTGCCGCCCCCTCCCGGGGAGCAGTTTACCGATAGCTTCGTCAAAGGCTTCGGGTACAGCCTCGGCGTGGCCACCACCTGGGCGCTGTTCAGCAGTATCGACTGGGATGATGATGACCATCACCATCACGATGACGACTACCACCACGGCGATTACTCGCATAATGGCGATAACATCAATATTAATGTAAATAATTTCAATCACATAACAGGAGAAAACCTGCCGGGAAACCACGTTAACTGGCAGCACAATCCTGCCTATCGCGGACACACACCGTATCCCGATAATACGGTAGCTCAGCGCTTCCATCAGACCAACGTTTCCGGCGGACTGAGCGCGACCCAACATGCGCCAGTCGATCGCGAAGCGCAGCGCCAGGCAGCGATGACCCAGCTGCAGCATAACGTACCGACGGCCACAGCGGGCAACCTGGCGGCAAACAACGCCTCACGCGACGCCCAGCGTCAGGCGGCCTCGGCGCAGCTGAAGCAAGCCACCCAACGCAGTAATTACCGCGGTTACGACAGCACGCCGACCCAACAGCAGCGTCGCGAGGCGGCAAAAACGCAGCTGAAAACCCCCACGCCGCAGCAACAGCAGCGTCGAGAAGCCGCCAGGAGCCACGAGCAGAACCGCACACCTCAGCAGCAGCAGCGCCGCCAGCAGTTCCAGTCCGCCACGCCAGCCCAGCGTCAGCAGACGCTCAGCCATCTGCGCGCCAACGCCCTTAGCGGCAACGAAAGCCGCGCCCCCTCCTGGCAAGCGCAGCAGGAACGAGGACTGCAGAGCCGCCAGTTATCCGGCGTAAACCGCGAGTTACGCGAGGGCGCCAGAGAACGTCTTTCCGAACACCATGAACTGCGTCGCCGCTAAGGATGAGCAGAATGAGAAACCCATTATCCGTTGCCCTGTTTACGTTAATGCTGTCGCCGCTTGCCGCCTTCGCCCAACAGCAGTTTGCCACGCCGGAACAGGCCGCAACTGCGCTGGCCGAAGCGATCAGCCAGCCTAATGAAGCCGCGCTGAGCGAAGTACTCGGCGATAACTGGCAGCAGTTTTTACCCACGGACGGGATCGACCCTGCCGCCGTCGATCGCTTTCAACGCGACTGGCAGGTGAAACATGTCATCATCCAGCAGGGTGACAAAGCCTGGCTCGATGTCGGTAGCGAGGCATGGCGTCTGCCCGTGCCTATCGTAAAAGCGTCTGAGGGATGGCGCTTTGATATGGCCGCTGGCGAAGAGGAGATCCTCACCCGCGCCATCGGCCGCAATGAGCTTTCGGCGATCGCCGCCATGCATGCCTATGTTGATGCCCAGCAGGATTATTATCATCTGAACCACCGCTGGGCGCAGAAAATCATCAGTAGCGAAGGCAAAAAAGATGGCTTGTACTGGCCAACTTCACCGGGCGAAGCGCCAAGCCCGCTCGGTCCGGCCTTTAGCCCGACGGTACCCGGTAGCGGCTACCATGGCTATCGCTTTCGAATTATCGCCGGTCGCGATGACCAGAGCGTCGCCTTGCTGGCCTGGCCGATAGCCTGGGGTGAAACCGGCGTGATGAGCTTTATGATCGATCAGCAGGATAGGGTCTATCAGGCCAATCTCGGTGAAGAGAGCGCCGCAAAGGCACAAGAGATAACGCGCTTTACCCCCGACGCTGACGCCGGCTGGCAGGTGGCAGAACCTTAAAAAAAACGCCCGGTTGCACTCACGCAACCGGGCGTTTTCATTCACTTAGCCCTGGTGAGGCATCAGAGAAGGATCGCCGGCAAAGGCTGGTTTTGTGCTGGATAATGCCGCTTCGTCAGCGCTGATGCTACCGGAATTCGCCGCCCATACCCCTTCATTGGTCTTCGTCACCTGCTGATGCTGGGCATTCAGATCCTGGCCCATCGCCGCAATGTGGGTCGTTTCCGTACCGCCGCTGTTGTCCGCCCAGGGAATGTTGGCGTCAGCGGCGTAAGCCACACCGGTAAAAAACGTTGCAGCGACCAGCGCTGTGGTTAAAAAGCGTTTCATCTCACACCTCATCGATATCGTTAACTACCTATAAGTTTACTGAGTGACTATTTTCAAAGTATGTATGAGGTGTAGCGGTTTATGAACAGTGACATAGTTCTAAACATCAGGCATAAAAAAGCGGCTCCCGGAGCCGCTTATGCTTTTTTCCTGAAAGAAAAAGTTACTTTTTCTTCGCTTTGGCGTTTGGCAGGTCGGTGATGCTGCCTTCGAACACTTCCGCCGCCAGGCCAACGGACTCGTGCAGAGTCGGGTGAGCGTGGATGGTCAGGGCGATGTCTTCAGCGTCACAGCCCATCTCGATAGCCAGGCCGATCTCACCCAGCAGCTCGCCGCCGTTGGTGCCGACAATCGCGCCGCCGATAACACGGTGGGTCTCTTTGTCGAAGATCAGTTTGGTCATACCATCTGCGCAGTCAGAAGCGATAGCACGGCCGGAAGCAGCCCACGGGAAGGTGGCGGTTTCGTAGCTGATGCCTTTCTCTTTCGCTTCTTTCTCGGTCAGACCGACCCATGCCACTTCTGGTTCAGTGTAGGCGATGGATGGGATCACTTTCGGATCGAAGTAGTGTTTCAGACCGGAGATAACTTCTGCGGCAACGTGGCCTTCATGGACACCTTTGTGCGCCAGCATCGGCTGGCCGACGATATCGCCGATAGCAAAGATGTGCGGCACGTTGGTGCGCATTTGTTTGTCAACGCGGATGAAGCCGCGATCGTCAACTTCCACGCCCGCTTTACCTGCATCGAGGTTTTTACCGTTCGGTACGCGGCCGATAGCGACCAGCACTGCGTCGTAACGCTGCGCTTCCGCCGGTGCTTTTTTACCTTCCATGGAAACGTAAATACCGTCTTCTTTCGCTTCAACGGCAGTCACTTTGGTTTCCAGCATCAGGTTAAATTTCTTGCTGATGCGTTTGGTGAAGACTTTCACCACGTCTTTGTCGGCAGCCGGGATAACCTGGTCGAACATTTCCACCACGTCAATCTCTGAACCCAGCGCATGGTATACGGTACCCATTTCCAGACCGATGATACCGCCGCCCATCACCAGCATGCGTTTCGGTACAGATTTCAGTTCCAGCGCGTCGGTGGAGTCCCATACGCGCGGATCTTCATGCGGGATAAACGGCAGCTGAATCGGACGGGAACCCGCCGCGATGATGGCGTTGTCGAAGTTGATCACGGTTTTGCCGTTTTCGCCTTCCACTTCCAGGGTGTTAGCGCCGGTAAATTTACCCAGACCGTTAACCACCTTCACTTTACGACCTTTGGCCATGCCAGCCAGACCACCGGTCAGCTGAGTGATGACTTTTTCTTTCCAGGTGCGGATCTTGTCAATGTCAGTTTTCGGTTCGCCGAAAACGATGCCGTGTTCGGCCAGCGCTTTCGCTTCTTCGATAACTTTTGCCACGTGCAGCAGCGCTTTAGAAGGGATACAACCCACGTTCAGACAAACACCACCGAGGGTGCTGTAACGTTCTACGATGACGGTTTCCAGACCTAAATCAGCGCAACGGAAGGCTGCAGAGTAACCTGCGGGGCCTGCCCCAAGTACCACGACCTGAGTTTTGATTTCAGTACTCATCATGACCTCTGTAATTTATATCCGGCGGGTCTGACGCTATTATTCTTACGCCCAAGTCCACCGGGACGTTCTATCCGCGTGTATTTTACAAAATTGTTAACAATTTTTAAACAACAAACGGCAAACGATTTTGTCCTTTGTTGCTGATAATCCCCAACAGCCTGAGGTTATCAGAAAAAAGCCGGCCGTCAGGCCGGCTTTTTCGATTACATCACCAGGCGGCGAATGTCGCTCAGGGTGTTGTTAATGATGGTAATGAAGCGGGCACCATCAGCACCGTCGATGACGCGGTGGTCGAAGGACAGAGAGATCGGCAGCATCAGGCGCGGCACAAACTCTTTACCATTCCATACCGGCTCCATCGCGGACTTAGACACGCCGAGGATGGCCACTTCCGGCGCGTTAACAATCGGCGCGAAGTGGGTGGTACCCAGGCCGCCGATGCTGGAGATGGTGAAGCAACCGCCCTGCATTTCGCCAGCCGTCAGTTTGCCATCGCGCGCTTTCTTCGAGATGGTGGTCAGTTCACGAGACAGCTCGGTGATGCTCTTCTTGTTCACGTCTTTGAAGACCGGAACCACCAGACCGTTCGGGGTATCCACCGCCACACCGATGTTGATGTATTTCTTCAACGTCAGGCGCTGACCATCTTCGGAGAGCGAGCTGTTGAAGCGCGGCATCTGCTCAAGCGCAGCGGCAACCGCTTTCATGATGAAGACCACTGGAGTGAATTTCACGTCCAGTTTACGCTTCTCAGCTTCGGCATTCTGCTGCTTGCGGAACGCTTCCAGATCGGTGATATCGGTTTTGTCGAAGTGGGTAACGTGCGGAATCATCACCCAGTTACGGCTCAGGTTGGCGCCAGAGATTTTCTGGATACGACCCAGCTCCACTTCTTCGACTTCGCCAAACTTGCTGAAGTCAACCTTCGGCCACGGCAGCATGCCCGGGATACCGCCGCCTGCGGCAGCAGCCGGTGCGGATTCAGCGCGTTTAACCGCTTCTTTCACGTAAGCCTGAACGTCTTCGCGCAGGATACGACCTTTACGGCCGGTGCCTTTCACTTTCGCCAGGTTAACACCGAACTCGCGCGCCAGGCGGCGAATCAGCGGGGTCGCGTGAACGTAGGCATCGTTTTCAGCGAATTCGCTTTTACCTTCTGCTTTCGCAGCCGGCGCAGCGGCAGGCTTAGCGGCCTGAGCCGGGGCAGCAGCTGGTGCCGGTGCAGCAGCCTGAGCCGGAGCGGCGGCAGGCGCAGCGCCTTCCACTTCGAAGACCATGATCAGGGAACCGGTTTTGACTTTATCGCCGGTGCTGATTTTGATCTCTTTAACGGTACCCGCGAACGGCGCCGGAACTTCCATAGAGGCTTTGTCGCCCTCTACGGTGATCAGGGACTGTTCCGCCGCGACTTTATCGCCGACTTTAACCATCACTTCGGTGACTTCAACTTCGTCGCCGCCGATGTCCGGGACGTTAACATCTTTCACGCCTGCTGCGGCAGCCGGAGCCGCAGCAGCCGGCGCGGCAGCCTGTGCCGGAGCGGCTGCAGGCGCAGCGCCCGCCACTTCGAAGATCATAATCAGGGAGCCGGTGGAAACTTTATCGCCGGTATTGATTTTGATCTCTTTGACGGTACCGGCGAACGGCGCCGGAACTTCCATAGAGGCTTTATCACCTTCTACGGTGATCAGGGATTGCTCAGCGGCGATGGTGTCGCCCACTTTAACCATGATCTCGGTGACTTCGACTTCATCGCCGCCGATATCCGGGACGTGAACTTCTTTCGCTGCCGCGGCAGCCGCTGGAGCAGCGGCGGCCGGAGCGGCTTCTTTCTTCTCTTCCTGCGCAGGTGCAGCGGCGGCTGCACCTTCGGCGGAATCGAAAATCATAATCAGTTTGCCAGTCTCGGTTTTGTCGCCGACGGAGACTTTAATCTCTTTCACGACGCCAGCCTGCGGAGACGGGACTTCCATAGAGGCTTTGTCGCCTTCTACGGTGATCAGCGACTGTTCAGCTTCTACTTTGTCGCCAACTTTGACCAGGATCTCGGTGATTTCAACTTCATCAGCCCCGATGTCCGGTACTTTGATTTCGATAGCCATTATTCTTTTACCTCTTACGCCAGACGCGGGTTAACTTTTTCTGCATCGATGTCGAATTTCGCGATAGCGTCAGCCACCACTTTCTTATCGATTTCACCACGTTTAGCCAGTTCGCCCAGCGCTGCTACGACCACATAGGAAGCATCGACTTCGAAGTGGTGACGCAGGTTTTCACGGCTGTCGGAACGACCGAAGCCATCGGTACCCAGTACGCGGTAATCATCAGCCGGTACGTAAGTACGAACCTGCTCAGCGAACAGTTTCATATAGTCAGTGGATGCCACTGCCGGAGCGTCGTTCATTACCTGAGCGATATACGGCACGCGCGGGGTTTCCAGCGGGTGCAGCATGTTCCAGCGTTCGCAATCCTGGCCATCACGCGCCAGTTCGGTGAAGGAGGTAACGCTATACACGTCGGAACCCACGCCGTAGTCTTTCGCCAGGATCTGCGCTGCTTCACGCACGTGACGCAGGATAGAACCGGAGCCCAGCAGCTGAACTTTACCTTTGCTACCTTCGATGGTTTCGAGTTTGTAGATACCTTTACGGATACCTTCCTCGGCGCCTTCCGGCATGGCCGGCATGTGGTAGTTTTCGTTCAGCGTAGTGATGTAGTAGTAAACGTTCTCTTGCGCTTCGCCGTACATACGGACCAGACCATCATGCATGATGACAGCCACTTCATAGGCGTACGCCGGGTCGTAAGAGATACAGTTCGGGATAGTCAGCGACTGAATGTGGCTGTGACCATCTTCGTGCTGCAGACCTTCGCCGTTCAGGGTAGTACGACCGGAAGTCCCGCCAATCAGGAAGCCGCGAGCCTGCTGATCGCCAGCCGCCCAGCACAGATCGCCGATACGCTGGAAGCCGAACATCGAGTAGTAGATGTAGAACGGGATCATCGGCAGGTTGTTGGTGCTGTAAGAGGTCGCAGCAGCCAGCCAGGATGCGCCTGCGCCCAGCTCGTTGATCCCTTCCTGCAGAATCTGGCCTTTCTCGTCTTCTTTGTAGTAAGCAACCTGCTCACGGTCCTGCGGGGTATACTGCTGGCCGTTCGGGCTGTAAATACCGATCTGACGGAACAGACCTTCCATACCGAAGGTACGCGCTTCGTCGGCGATGATCGGCACCAGACGATCTTTGATCGACTTGTTCTTCAGCATCACGTTCAGGGCGCGAACGAAAGCGATAGTGGTAGAGATTTCTTTGTTTTGCTCTTCCAGCAGCGCGCTGAAGTCGGCCAGGGTCGGCAGCTCGAGTTTCTCAGTGAACTTCGGCTGACGAGTCGGCAGATAGCCGTTCAGCTTCTGACGCTGAGCGTGCAGGTAAGTGTGCTCTTCGGAACCTTCCGGGAAGGTTACGTACGGCAGTTTTTCGAGATCGGCATCCGCCACCGGCACATTGAAACGATCGCGGACGTAGCGAACACCGTCCATGTTCATTTTCTTAACCTGGTGCGCGATGTTCTTACCTTCAGCGGTATCGCCCATACCATAACCTTTAATGGTATGCGCCAGGATCACGGTCGGCTGACCTTTGGTCTCCTGCGCTTTCTTCAATGCAGCGTAGACTTTCTTCGGATCGTGACCACCGCGGTTCAGAGCCCAGATCTGCTCGTCAGTCCAGTCAGCGACCAGGGCAGCGGTTTCCGGATATTTGCCGAAGAAGTGCTCACGAACGTAAGCGCCGTCTTTGGATTTGAAGGTCTGGTAGTCGCCGTCAACGGTTTCGTTCATCAGCTGAATCAGCTTACCGCTGGTGTCTTTACGCAGCAGCTCATCCCAACGGCCGCCCCAGATAACCTTGATAACGTTCCAGCCAGCACCACCGAAGATGCCTTCCAGTTCGTTAATGATTTTGCCGTTACCGGTGACCGGGCCGTCCAGACGCTGCAGGTTGCAGTTGATGACGAAGACCAGGTTGTCCAGTTTTTCACGGGTGGCGATGGTGATAGCGCCTTTTGATTCCGGCTCATCCATCTCGCCGTCGCCCAGGAAGGCGTAAACGGTTTGTTCGGAGGTGTCTTTCAGACCGCGGTGTTCCAGATATTTCAGGAATTTGGCCTGATAGATAGCGCCCAACGGCCCCAGACCCATGGATACGGTCGGGAACTGCCAGAATTCCGGCATCAGTTTCGGGTGCGGATAAGAGGACAGACCCTTGCCGTGAACTTCCTGGCGGAAGTTGTCCATCTGCTCTTCGGTCAGACGGCCTTCCAGGAACGCACGTGCATATACGCCCGGAGAGATGTGACCCTGGAAGTACACCAGATCGCCGCCATCTTTCTCAGTGCGCGCACGGAAGAAGTGGTTGAAGCAGACTTCGTAGAAGGTCGCGGAAGACTGATAGGACGCCATGTGGCCGCCCAGTTCGAGATCTTTTTTCGACGCGCGCAGAACGGTCATGATGGCGTTCCAGCGAATCGCAGAACGAATGCGACGTTCCAGATCCAGATTGCCCGGGTATTCCGGCTCATCTTCAACGGCAATAGTGTTGACGTAGTTGCCGGCGGAAGCGCCTGCAGCAACCTTCACTCCGCCTTTACGGGCTTCAGAAAGGAGTTGGTCAATCAGATACTGAGCGCGCTCAACACCTTCTTCACGGATGACCGATTCGATCGCCTGTAGCCAGTCGCGAGTTTCGATCGGATCCACGTCATTGTGTAAACGTTCTGACATGGGGGTATTCCTTATCTATCTAATCGTTGATTAATCTGGAACCTGTCCCATTGAACTCTCCGTTCTTCACGCTGGAACAACCAAAAATTCAATAAGACAGGTTCTGCGTTTAGTTGCCGCGCTCTAAAAATGGCGCTTAAGAACCGGAGTTCTCGTCCTTTCGTTGCTGTAAACGACGCAGTGAGCGCTCTCGACGGCTCTGCTCACGACTACGATCCAGCAAAATTTCCTCAATGAACGCCAGGTGACGGTGCGACGCTTCACGCGCCTGCTCCGGCTCCCCGGCCATTATCGCCTCGAAAATGCGAGTGCGATGGTTGCTGACCAACGGGAGCATTTCCCGCCGGGCATACAGCAATTCAAAGTTCTGACGCACGTTTTGCGCCAACATCGGCTCCATACACCTTAGCAGATGAAGCAACACCACATTGTGTGCCGCCTCGGTGACGGCGATTTGATACTGGACGACGGCGCCGGACTCAGCGTCCAAATCGCCCGACTGCTGAGCGCGTTCAATAGCCTGATGCAGCTCACGGATACGGTCGCGATCCTCATCATTGCTGCGCAGCGCCGCGTAATAGGCCGCGATGCCTTCCAGCGCGTGACGGGTCTCAAGCAGATCGAATTGGGATTCAGGGTGATCGGACAGCAGCTCAACCAGCGGATCGCTGAAGCTCTGCCACAGGCGGCTCTGAACAAACGTTCCACCTCCCTGACGACGAAGCAACAAGCCCTTGGCTTCGAGGCGTTGAATCGCCTCACGCAGCGAGGGGCGGGAAACGTCGAACTGTTTAGCCAGTTCGCGTTCTGGCGGGAGTTTTTCACCGGGGCGCAAGGTCCCCTCAAGAATCAGAAACTCCAGCTGCTGCTCTATCACATCGGATAATTTTGGTTGGCGGATTTTGCTGTAGGCCATATTCCCTGTCTCTGCCATTAGCCCGGAGTCAATTGGTCTTACCAATTTAAAGTTCGTAGCGCTAAAGTAACAAAGTATTCACCTTCTGTCCATACAGGTTTTGATTGAAATCAGTAAACCCGGGACATTTTAACAACCTTACAGAAATAACATTTCAGAAATGTAACCTTGCACAAATGTTACGTTTACTCACAAAGAGGTAGCCTTAACTTTATAGAAACGAAAAATTACGCTTTCTGAACCGATTCAACGCTGCAATAAATGAATACAGAGTCATTTACAGTGAATAAATAATGACAAAGCAGCATGCATCAAAATACGACAGATTGTGACTATTGATGTCTTTTTAGACACATCGTCATCATCCCTTCATAAAGCAGGTGCATTCAAACGCGCTTACCACTATTCTGCCGGAGACGAAAGGCCTTTTTCGGAATTACCACACAGCCTTCCGTAAACAAAACAATACAGAAACGGAAGTTCCTGAATACACAAACACAACAATATGTGCGCGCCATCACTCAGGTAAAAAGTGGGCCACTTCGCCCAAATTTTCGCTGGCTATGCTTTCAGGCAGGGACAGCAGTGAAGCAGCAACCTGACGGATGACGTACACAAAAAATAACACACACGAGGTTTCATATGGAAGGTCAACAGCACGGCGATCGGCTGAAGCGCGGCCTGAAAAACCGTCACATTCAGCTCATCGCGCTGGGCGGGGCTATCGGCACCGGCCTGTTTCTGGGGAGCGCGTCCGTCATTCAGTCCGCCGGCCCGGGTATCATTCTTGGTTACGCTATCGCCGGTTTTATCGCTTTCCTGATCATGCGTCAGCTGGGCGAAATGGTGGTGGAAGAGCCGGTGGCCGGCTCATTTAGCCACTTTGCTTACAAATACTGGGGCGGTTTTGCCGGCTTCGCCTCCGGCTGGAACTACTGGGTACTGTATGTCCTGGTGGCCATGGCGGAACTGACCGCCGTTGGCAAATATATCCAGTTCTGGTGGCCGGAAATCCCTACCTGGGCCTCGGCGGCGGTCTTCTTCATCGCCATCAACGCCATTAACCTGACCAATGTCAAAGTGTTCGGTGAAATGGAATTCTGGTTCGCGATTATCAAAGTGGTCGCCGTAGTGGCGATGATTTTGTTCGGCGGCTGGCTGCTGTTCAGCGGCAACGGCGGCCCGCAGGCGACGGTACGTAACCTGTGGGACCAGGGGGGCTTCCTGCCGCACGGCTTTTACGGGCTGGTGATGATGATGGCGATCATCATGTTCTCCTTTGGCGGCCTGGAGCTGGTGGGGATCACCGCCGCGGAAGCGGATAATCCGGAGCAAAGCATTCCTAAAGCCACCAATCAGGTTATTTACCGTATTCTGATCTTCTATGTTGGTTCGCTGGCGGTGCTGCTCTCCCTGCTGCCGTGGACCCGCGTCACCGCGGACACCAGTCCGTTCGTCCTGATCTTCCATGAACTTGGCGATACGCTGGTGGCAAACGCTCTGAACGTGGTGGTGCTGACGGCAGCACTGTCGGTTTATAACAGCTGCGTGTACTGCAACAGCCGTATGCTGTTCGGCCTTGCTCAGCAGGGCAACGCGCCAAAAGCGCTGCTCAGCGTCGACAAACGCGGCGTGCCGGTGAATACCATTCTCGTCTCGGCCCTGGTCACTGCGCTGTGCGTGCTGATCAACTACCTGGCGCCTGAATCTGCTTTCGGTCTGCTGATGGCGCTGGTGGTCTCAGCCCTGGTCATCAACTGGGCGATGATCAGCCTCGCGCATATGAAATTCCGTCGCGCCAAAAAGCAGCAGGGCGTGGTCACGCGTTTCCCGGCCCTCTTCTATCCGCTGGGCAACTGGCTGTGCCTGCTGTTTATGGCGGCGGTGCTGGTGATTATGCTGATGACCCCGGGGATGGCGATTTCCGTCTGGCTGATCCCGGTATGGATTGCGGTGCTGGGCGTGGGCTACCTGTTTAAAGAGAAAGCCGCCGCCACCATAAAAGCACAATAATACATCTCATCAATACTTCACTTTGCTCTGCGCCCTCCCCTGAATAATGGGCGCAGAGCATTGTTATCTGCTTCACACTTTCCCCTCCATAGCTTATTTATCCATATCGTCAACGAGTTCCTGCAACGTATTTCTGCCAACCGCAGCCAATAATTCTCTCCATACTGCAACGGAGAGACCGCACATGGCAGAGAACACGCTTTCAATAAGAGAAAAGATTGGTTACGGGATGGGTGATGCCGGATGCAATATTATCTTTGGCGCCATCATGCTGTTTGTGAACTATTTTTACACTGATATATTCGGACTGGCGCCGGCGCTGGTCGGCGTACTTCTGCTCTCGGTGCGAGTCATCGATGCGGTAACCGACCCTATCATGGGCGCTCTTGCCGACCGCACCCGTAGTAAATATGGTCGCTTTCGTCCATGGCTGCTGTGGATCGCCTTCCCCTACGCCCTGTTCAGCGTCCTGATGTTCACCACTCCTGAGTGGACCTACAATAGCAAAGTCATCTATGCGTTTGTGACCTACTTTCTGCTGTCGATTACCTATACCGCGATTAATATTCCCTACTGCTCGCTGGGAACGGTGATGACCGCCGATCCGAAAGAGCGTGTTGCCTGCCAGTCTTATCGTTTCGTCATGGTGGGTATCGCCACGCTCCTGCTGTCATTGACGCTGCTGCCAATGGCCGACTGGTTCGGCGGCGCCGATAAAGCGAAGGGCTACCAGATGGCGATGACCGTGCTGGCTTTTATCGGTATGTGTATGTTCCTGTTCTGCTTCGCCACCGTGCGCGAACGTATCCGCCCGGCGGTGCAGACGAATGACGAACTGAAAAAAGATCTGAAAGACGTCTGGAAAAATGACCAGTGGGTGCGCATCCTGCTGCTCACGCTGTGCAACGTCTGTCCGGGCTTTATCCGCATGGCCGCCACCATGTACTACGTCACCTGGGTGATGGGACAAAGCACCCATTTTGCCACCCTGTTTATCAGCCTCGGCGTAGTTGGGATGATGATTGGCAGCATGCTGGCGAAAGTCCTGACCGACCGCTGGTGCAAACTGCAGGTTTTCTTCTGGACCAATATCGTGCTGGCCGTGTTCTCCTGCGCCTTCTATTTCTTTAATCCACACGCCACCACGCTGATTATGGTGCTCTACTTCCTGCTCAACATTCTGCATCAAATCCCTTCCCCGCTACACTGGTCGCTAATGTCCGACGTTGATGACTACGGCGAATGGAAAACCGGCAAGCGCATCACCGGTATCAGCTTCTCCGGTAATCTGTTCTTCCTCAAGGTCGGCCTGGCGGTCGCCGGGGCAATGGTCGGTTTCCTGCTGTCATGGTACGGCTACGACGCCGGCGCGAAAGCGCAAAGCGCCTCCGCGCTGAACGGTATCGTGCTGCTATTCTCAGTCATTCCCGGCGTCGGCTATCTGATCACCGCCGGCGTGGTGCGCCTGCTGAAGGTTGACCGTACCCTGATGCGCCAGATTCAGAGCGATCTGGAGAAGCGCCGCAGCAACTACAGCGAGCTGAACGAATACCAGGAACTGAAAACCAGTGAACACGTAAGGAAAGCCTGATGAACAACTGGCCAAACCCCTTTATTGAACAGCGTGCAGACCCCTTTATCCTGCGCCATCTTAGCCACTACTACTTTATTGCCTCGGTGCCGGAATACGACCGGCTGGAGATCCGGCGCGCGGTAACCCTTGAAGGATTACGCGATGCTGAGCCGGTCGTGGTTTGGCGCGCGCCGCAAAGCGGGCCGATGAGCCAGCTGATTTGGGCGCCGGAGCTGCATGAAATAGACGGTAAGTGGTATATCTATTTTGCCGCCACCCATACTCACGATCTGGATGCGCTGGGGATGTTCCAGCATCGCATGTTCGTTCTCGAGTGCGCTGACAGCGATCCGCTGACCGGCCGCTGGCAGGAAAAAGGCCAGGTGGTCACGCCTTTCGATACCTTCGCCCTCGATGCCACCACTTTTACCCATCAGGGGAAACGCTGGTATCTGTGGGCGCAAAAATCCCCGCATATCGAAGGCAACTCAAACCTGTATCTCGCCGAAATGGCTAACCCGTGGACGTTAAAAGGCGAGCCGGTCATGCTGAGCAAGCCGGAGTTCGACTGGGAGTGCCGGGGATTTAAGGTCAACGAAGGGCCTGCGGTACTGATGCATGGCGATAAGCTATTTATCAGCTATTCCGCCAGCGCCACCGATGAAAACTACTGCATGGGGTTGTTATGGATCGACCGGCAGGCCGATCCGCTGCAGCCGGCAAACTGGCATAAAGCTCCGCAGCCGGTGTTCCGCACCAGCTATGAAAACCGCCAGTATGGCCCAGGTCATAATAGTTTTACCCAAACGCCGGAAGGGGAAGATGTGCTGGTGTATCACGCGCGGAATTACACCGAGATAGAAGGCGACCCGCTGTATGATCCCAATCGCCATACGCGGTTAAAGCTGGTCAGCTGGCGGGAAGACGGGATGCCCGACTTCGGTATTCCACCGGCGGATACGCTGTAGCGGTTCGGAATGTTACCCGCTGGCGCGGGTTCTCCAGGCCGGGTCAGGCGAAGCCGCCACCCGGCAACATGACCAGCACGGCGTCTGATATATCGCCCGGCGGCGCTGTTGCTTGCCGGGCCTACGTGACGTGAGCCTGCGGGTGACTCGCCAGGCCGGATAAGCGCAGCGCCATCAGGCAACAAAAGCCCCGCAGGTACGTACATCGTGGCAGGCAGCGCGCGGGCTCAGGCCGTTAAACCAGGGTACCGTAAATCGTCAGCAGCGCCATAATCACCACTACCACCAGCGAAGTCTTCTTAGCCATCGATACCGCAGCCTTCGGCGTCGCTACTTTATCCACGTGCGGCTCACGGGCCAGGGAATACTGCGCCAGGCGGGTCAACACCTGATACTGCGACGAATGGCGGTCGCCCAGCGAAGCAAACCACGCCGGGAGCGCTTTTTCACCATGGCCCACCAGGGCATAGACCACCCCCACCAGACGCACCGGCAGCCAGTCCACAATATGCAGGATACCATCGATCCCGGACTGCAACCGGTGGTGCGGCGTCTGGTAGCGCGCCAGCCATGTCTGCCAGGCGCGCAGTACGCTGTAGGCGATAAGCGTCAGCGGGCCCCAGGCGCCCCCCACGACAAACCAGAAAAGCGGCGCCAGATAGTATCGATAGTTAATCCACAGCAGCGCATTTTGCAGTTCGCTAAGGTACTCACGCTCATCACAGCCCGGCGGCACGCCGTGAATAAGCGTCAGCTCGCTGGCCATGGCATCGCAGGCGCGACTGTCATTGCGCGACGCCGCTTTCAGATAGGCATGGTAGTGCAGCCGAACTTTGCCGGCGCCAATGCATAGCAGGCCCAGTAAAATCCAGAACACCAGCAGCGGTATGTTAAACAGCTGCCCCTGCAGCAGACGCTGAATGATATACACGACCGCGACGGCCACCAGCGTCATCAGCAGCGTGCCCGGTAACGAGAAATGTTTTATCCGGCGAAACGCCACCTCCAGCCGATGATCAAGCTGCCAGTGTTCGCCCAGCTTAAACAGCCGTTCGGCGATAAGCACCAACAGCGTCGTAAACAGCGTCATGAGGTCTCCTTTTCTGACGGGGCGCTGAGCAGCGCACGGTATTTTATCCAGTCAAAGGCCGGTCCTGGATCGGTTTTCCGCACGGGCGCGATATCGCTGTGGCCCGCAATGTTTTCGGCGATAGCCGGATAAAGCGCGATCAGCAGATCCGTCACCGCCGCCAGCTGCCGGTACTGCGCGTCGGTATACGCCAGAGTATCGGTGCCTTCCAGCTCTATGCCGATGGAAAAGTCATTGCAGCGTTCGCGTCCCTGATAACAGGAGACGCCCGCATGCCACGCCCGCTTATCGAAAGGCACATACTGCACGATTTCGCCATCACGGCGAATCAGACAATGCGCCGAAACGCGCAGATGAGCAATCTCGGCAAAGAAAGGATGCGCGTGCGGATCCAGGGTACCAGTGAACAGCGCATCAATCCACGGACCACCAAATTCCCCCGGTGGCAGGCTAATGTTATGCACCACCAGTAAGGAAGGGGTCTCTTCATCCGGACGGCAGTCATGGTGCGGCGAGGGAACCCGACGCGCGCCGACCAACCACCCCTCGTTCAACTGCATGCGGGATCTCCTTTCGCGAACTCATGCTTCCGGGCCACACGCCGGCCCAAAGGATGAAGTGTGTATGGTACTGAAACGTCGTTCAGGTTAGCATGTTTCCCACTTCTGAATCTTATCTATCTGGAGCTTTATCATGTCGCCTCGTCGTTACAACCCCGACCGCCGCCGTGACGTGCTGCTGGAACGTATTAATCTCGATATTACCGATGCTGTCGCACACTCCCTGCGGGAAGATCTGGGCGGCGAAGTCGACGCCAACAACGATATTAGCGCGCAATTATTGCCGCAGGATGCACGCTCCCATGCGGTGGTCATTACTCGTGAAGATGGCGTCTTCTGTGGCAAACGCTGGGTGGAAGAGGTCTTTATTCAGCTCGCCGGTGACGATGTGAATATCACCTGGCACGTGGCCGACGGCGATGCGGTCAAAGCCGACCAGCCGCTGTTCGAATTGGAAGGCCCGTCGCGTATTCTCCTCACCGGCGAACGCACGGCGCTGAACTTTGTGCAAACCCTCTCCGGCGTCGCCAGCGTCGTCCGTCGCTATGTTGACCTGCTCGCCGGCACCAAAACCCAACTGCTGGATACGCGCAAAACGCTGCCAGGGCTGCGTACCGCGCTGAAATACGCGGTACTCTGCGGCGGCGGCGCCAACCATCGACTGGGCCTGTTCGACGCGTTCCTGATTAAAGAAAACCACATTATCGCCTCCGGATCGATCCGTCAGGCAGTGGAAAAGGCGTTCTGGCTGCATCCTGATGTGCCGGTGGAAGTGGAAGTGGAAACCCTGGATGAACTGGAGCAGGCGTTAAAAGCCGGGGCCGATATCATTATGCTCGATAACTTCACCACCGACCTGATGCGCGAGGCGGTGAAAATTACCGCAGGCCAGGCGGCGCTGGAGGTCTCCGGCAACGTTACCTTTGACACCATCCGCGAATTCGCCGATACCGGCGTCGACTATATTTCCGTCGGCGCCCTGACCAAACATGTGCAGGCGCTCGACCTGTCGATGCGCTTCCGCTGAGCAACAGGCCTTCACGCTTCCGGGCGTGAAGGCCTGAATTTGCGGCCCGCCTCGCAGTCGCCCGTGCTCACCATGAAATCCAGATAAAAACCCTGGAACCCGCTTTCCCGGATCGTTTTCGCCCCCTCGCCTGCGCCCCTCAATCCCTTCACAGTGCTCCTGTCACAACAAGGAGCGACTTATGGATAAACAACGAGGTTTTACCCTGATTGAACTGATGGTGGTTATCGGAATCATCGCCATTCTTAGCGCCATCGGCATCCCGGCCTACCAGAACTACCTGCGTAAAGCCGCCCTCACCGACCTGCTGCAGACCTTTGTCCCTTACCGGACAGCCATCGAACTTTGCGCGCTCGATCATGGCGGCCTAACGCCATGCGACGGCGGCAGCAACGGCATTCCCTCGCCGACAACCACGCGCTACCTCTCCGCCATGAGCGTGGCCAAAGGGGTCGTCACCCTCACCGGTCAGGAGAGTCTGAACGGACTGGGGGTCACCCTGACGCCGACCTGGGACAATGCCGAGGGCGTCACCGGCTGGCAGCGCGTCTGCACCATCACCGGCAATAGCGCGCTTCAGCAGGCCTGCGAAGACGTTTTCCGGGTGAAGTGAGGGCTAATGCATGAAAACAGAACAGCTGATCCCCCTCTGCCGTCGCTACCACGCCATGCTGCTGAATAGCGATGAACAGACAATCTCTATTGCGGTGGTTAATACCCCGCCGGCGGAGTTGATGGAGGCGCTACGCTTCGCGACGCAAAAGCGGATCGACATTGAATGCTGGAGCCAGGAGCAGATGGATAAGCGTCTGCAGGCCCAGGAAAAGCAGGCGCAACTGGCGCAGAACGACGGGCCGGAAAATATCGCCGAACGGGTCAACCAGATCCTCGAACAGGCCTTGCGTCAGCGGGCGTCTGATATTCATATCGAGCCCACGGAAACGCACTTACGCATCCGCCTGCGGGTCGATGGCGTCCTTCACGCCCTACCGTTGCTGGCTCCCGAACTGGCCGCACCGGTTATCGCGCGACTCAAGGTCCTGGCCAGTCTCGATATCGCCGAGCACCGTTTACCGCAGGATGGCCAGTTCGCGCTGAATCTTGCGGGACGACCGCTCTCTTTTCGCATCGCCACTCTGCCCTGCCGCTATGGCGAAAAGATTGTCCTGCGCCTTCTGCATCAGGTTGACCAGGCGCTGGATCTGGAAGCACTCGGACTCTCATCCTCCCAGCTGGCGGCCTTTCGCCAGGCGCTGAACCAGCCGCAGGGTCTGCTGCTGGTCACCGGCCCAACCGGAAGCGGGAAAACGGTGACCCTCTACAGCGCCCTGCAGGCCAGAAACCGTGAGCAAGTGAATATCTGTAGCGTGGAGGATCCACTGGAGATCCCCATCGCCGGGATGAACCAGACGCAAATCAATCCCCGCGCCGGACTCACTTTTCACAGTGTGCTGCGCGCCCTGTTACGCCAGGATCCGGATATTGTCATGGTGGGCGAGATCCGCGATGCCGAGACCGCTGAAATCGCGCTCAAAGCCGCCCAGACCGGTCATCTGGTGCTATCCACCCTGCACACCAATTCCACCAGCGAAACCCTGACCCGCCTGCAGCAAATGGGCATCGCCCGCTGGATGATTTCCTCTGCGCTCTCGCTGGTCATCGCCCAGCGTCTGGTCCGCAAGCTGTGTCCCCACTGTCGGCGTAATGCCGGCAGCGCCGCCGACCTGCCGCACAGCCTGTGGCCCCGCCCGCTGCCACGCTGGCAGGCAGCGGGCTGCGAACATTGTTACCACGGATATTACGGCCGGCTGGCGCTGTTCGAAGTGCTGCCTGTTACCCCCGGGCTACGCCAGGGGATAGTCCAGGGACTTAACGCCATTGAGATTGAATCTCTGGCGCGAGCCGCAGGGATGATGACGCTTTTTGAAAGCGGCTGTCAGGCTATCGAACAGGGATTGACCAGCCTCGAAGAGGTGGTGCGGGTGCTGGGGATCCCCCATGGCGACTAAGCGTCTCTGGCGCTGGCGCGGTATTGATGTGCAGGGCGCCCCCTGTCAGGGGATGCTATGGCAAACCAAGCGTCTGGAGGTCCTGCAGCACCTTCAACAGCAGCGAGTCATACCGCTGGCCGTACGCCGCTGTGCGGTGAAGCAGAGCCTCTGGCACCCGCGCTACAGTTGCGAAACGATCCGCCAGCTGGCGTCCCTGCTGCAGGCCGGCCTGCCGCTGGCGGAAGGGTTATCGCTGCTGGCGCAGCAGCAGTCGCATGCCCAGTGGCAGGCGCTGCTTGAGGCGCTGGGCCGCGAGCTGGCCCAGGGCGTGGCGTTCTCTGCCGCGCTGGCGCAGTGGCCCCAGGCTTTTCCGCCCCTATATCTGGCGATGATTAGCACCGGCGAACTGACGGGCAAGCTCGATATCTGCTGCCTGCAGTTGGCGAATCAGCAGCAGGAGCAGCAGCGGCTCGCCAGCAAAGTCAAAAAAGCGCTGCGCTACCCGCTGATCGTGCTCTCTCTGGCGCTGTTGGTGGTGCTGGGGATGCTCTATTTTGTCCTGCCCGAGTTCACCGCCATCTACCAGACGTTCAGTACGCCGCTACCGCTATTGACGCGGATGGTCGTTGCGGCAGGCGACATGCTAAGTCGCGGCTGGCCGCTGCTGCTGGCCTCGCTGCTGAGCCCGCTGCTGCTCAACCAGCTGATCCGGCGGCGCAGCGACTGGTTGCTGCGCCGCCAGCGGTTGCTTAACGCGCTCCCTCTCATTGGCTCCCTGATCGGCGGACAACAGCTGAGCCTGATCTTCACCATCCTGGCGTTAACCCAAAGCGCCGGTATTAGCTTTCTGCAGGGGCTGCAAAGCGTTGAAGAGTCCCTGTCGTGCCCGCTATGGCGCCAGCGTCTGGCGCAGGCCCGCGCGCTGATCGTTCAGGGGGAGCCGATTTGGCAGGCGTTAAGCCGCTGCGGCGGTTTTACACCGCTGTGCCTGCAGCTCATCCGCACGGGGGAAAGCGCGGGAGCGCTGGATCAGATGCTGGAAAACCTGGCGCATCACCATCGCGAGCAAACCTATCAGCGAGCCGATAGTCTGGCTGCGCATCTTGAACCCATGATGCTGGTGATAACCGGCTCGCTGGTCGGGATTCTGGTGGTGGCAATGTATTTGCCCGTTTTTCACCTGGGCGATGCCATTGGCGGGGCGGGAGGATGAGAAACACTGGCGCCGCGCAGGCGCCAGTGCAGCCGATTACAGGCTATTGAATACCCGGTTCTCTTGTTCCTGAACGCGGATAAAGGTCGTACGCTTGGTCAGCTCTTTCAGACGCGAGGCGCCAACGTAGGTGCAGGCAGAACGCAGGCCGCCGAGAATATCACGTGCGGTATTCTCCACCGGTCCACGCAAAGGCAGCTTAACGGTTTTGCCTTCCGCCGCGCGGTATTTCGCGACACCGCCCACATGGCGGGTCATCGCCGACTCGGAGCTCATGCCGTAGAACAGCATGAATTTCTCTCCGTTTTCTTCAACGATGGTTCCGCCGCTCTCTTCATGGCCCGCCAGCATGCCGCCAAGCATCACGAAATCAGCGCCGCCGCCGAAGGCTTTCGCCACATCGCCCGGCATGGTGCAACCGCCGTCGCTGATGATCTGGCCGCCAAGGCCGTGCGCCGCATCGGCACACTCAATCACGGCGGAGAGCTGCGGATAGCCGACCCCGGTCTTAACGCGGGTGGTGCAGACGGATCCCGGGCCGATGCCAACTTTGACGATATCGGCGCCGGAGAGGATCAGCTCTTCGCACATTTCACCGGTGACCACGTTCCCGGCGATGATAGTTTTTTGCGGCCAGGCTTCGCGCGCCTTCGCCACGAACTGTACAAAGTGCTCAGAGTAGCCGTTGGCGACGTCGATACACACAAAATTCAGCTGTGGGTTCTGAGAGAGGATCTGCTGGGTTTTTTCGAAATCCGCATCGGACGTGCCGGTGGAAACCATCACATGCTTGAGTACGTCTGCGGATGCGCCCTGGGTAAACGCCAGCCATTCTTCAGCGGTGTAGTGCTTATGTACCGCGGTCAGAATACCAAAAGTGGCCAGCGCTTTAGCCATGCTGAAGGTGCCGACGGTATCCATGTTAGCCGCAATAATCGGCACGCCGGACCAGGTCAGGCCTGAATGTTTAAAGGTGAATTCACGTTCCAGCTCAACATCAGAACGGCTTTTGAGGGTAGAGCGTTTCGGGCGGATAAGAACGTCTTTGAAACCAAGCTTCAGATCTTCTTCAATACGCATGTGCGAATTCCTGGGGTTAATGGCATGAATGTGAGAGCACAACTCCAGTGACGTTATCATACGCGTGAATCAGGCCCGCGCAAGACTGCGATTTTCACTTTTTTTACGCTACAATCGTATAAATTTACCTGGTGAATGGAGAAAAAGGCGCCTATGCCTTCCCCTGCCGGAGTATTGTTTTTAACCATTTGATTTGCTTGATTAAAACAAACAGTATAGCGGACGGCGATCCCGGTTGGCGCGGGGCCCTCACGACATGCTCACTGTCGCCTCCCCGGCGCGCTGCCAGTCATCGCTGTCTGCCTGCAAAAAATACGAGCAATCCGTTTCAGGGTCAGAAGATATGGGGTACACAGTCGCGTTAACAGGCGGGATCGGCAGCGGTAAAAGTACGGTCGCCGACGCCTTCGCGCAGCTTGGAGTTAAGGTTATCGATGCCGATGTTATCGCCCGTCAGGTGGTCGAGCCCGGTACCCCGGCGCTCCAGGCCATTGTCGGCCACTTTGGACCACAGATGATTGCCCCCGACGGCACGCTGAACCGCCGCCTGCTGCGGGAAAAAATTTTTGCTCACGTGGAGGAAAAAGCCTGGCTCAATGCGCTGTTGCACCCGCTGATTCAGCAGGAAACGCGCCGCCAGATGCAGGCCGCCACCTCCCCTTATCTCCTCTGGGTCGTACCTTTGCTGGTCGAAAACCACCTGTCCAGTCTGGCCGATCGCGTACTGGTCGTCGATGTGCCGAAAGAGACGCAAATCGAACGCACCATGCTGCGCGATAAGGTCAGTCGCGAACATGCTGAACATATTCTTGCCGCCCAGGCCACGCGCCAGCAGCGCCTGGCCGTCGCGGACGATGTTATTGAAAACACTGGCACGCCGGATGCAGTGGCATCGGATGTTGCCCGCCTGCACGAAAAGTATTTAACGCTGGCATCGCAGGCCGCCTCACAGGAAAACTCGTAATGCATACCCCCGTTCTGTTTGAACATCCTCTTAATGAGAAAATGCGCACCTGGCTGCGCATCGAATTTCTGATCCAGCAGATGGCTTTCCGTCCGCAGATTGCCAGCCATGCCGATGCGCTCCATTTTTTCCGTAACGCCGGCGATCTGCTGGATGTCCTGGAGCGCGGCGAGGTGCGCACTGACCTGGTTAAAGAGCTGGAACGCCAGCAGCGTAAGCTCCAGTCATGGGCAGAAGTGCCGGGCGTCGATCAGGAGCGCATTAACGAGCTGCGCCACCAGTTGAAGCAGTCCTCCAGCACCCTGATGGCCGCGCCGCGCATTGGTCAGTTTCTGCGTGAAGATCGCCTGATTGCGCTGGTGCGTCAGCGCCTGAGTATTCCTGGCGGCTGCTGCAGCTTCGATTTACCGACCCTGCATATCTGGCTCCATATGCCACAGGCGCATCGCGACGAGCAGGTGGCCAGCTGGCTTGCCAGCCTCGATCCGCTGGTCCAGTCCCTGAGCCTGATCCTCGATCTTATCCGCAACTCCGCGCTGTTCCGCAAACAGACCAGCCTCAACGGCTTTTATCAGGATAATGGCGAAGATGCCGATCTGCTGCGCCTGCGTCTCGATCTGGCTCACCAGCTTTATCCGCAAATTTCCGGCCATAAGAGCCGTTTCGCCATCCGTTTCCTGGCGCTGGACAGTGAATATGGGATCGTGCCGGAGCGCTTTGATTTTGAACTGGCCTGCTGTTAAGGAGATAACATGTCAGAAGAGACTATCGTCAACTGCCCGACCTGCGGCAAAACTGTGGTGTGGGGCGAGCAGAGTCCGTTTCGTCCGTTCTGCAGCAAGCGCTGCCAACTGATCGATCTGGGAGAATGGGCAGCGGAAGAGAAGCGCATCCCCAGCGCGGGGGATCTCTCCGATAGCGATGACTGGAGCGAGCAGCAACCCTGATTTGATGGCAAGCTAACCCGGCGCCTGGCGGGTTAGCCTCGCGCCCCGGGGCTCAGCCCTGGGCGATAAGTTTGCTGATAACCGGTTCATTCGCCGGAGGAAACGCCGCCGGATCCAACGTTGGTCCCGCCATCCACCGACCCGGCTGCCCTTCTTTACCCCACGGCTCGCCTTGCCAACTTTCCACGAGGAAAAACCACAGCGTAATATGGCGATCGGGGAACTGATACTCCAGCTTATCAAAGAGCGAAGAGGTGGTGACCGTAATCCCAACCTCCTCCTGCAGTTCGCGGATTAGCGCCTGCTCAGGCGTCTCATCAGATTCAATCTTCCCGCCCGGGAACTCCAGCTTATTCGCCATATGGGCATCGGCGGCGCGCTGGGTAATAAAGATTTCGCCTTGCGGATTGCGAATTATCCCGACGGCGATTTGCAGTTTTTTCATTGAATGCGCTCCATAAAAAAGGCGCAGAACTCTGCGCCTTTGTTTGTTTTATCAGACCTTAGCTCAGACGGCCGTGGCACTGTTTGTACTTTTTGCCGGAGCCGCACGGGCACGGATCGTTACGGCCCACTTTACGTTCGCCGGTTTGCGCCGCCAGATCCTGGGCTGCGGCTTCATCATCGCTCTGATGGCTGAGCTGCTGCATCTGCGCCAGGCGCTCGGCCTCTTCACGACGCTGCTGTTCCATCGCCTCGACTTCTTCCGGCATCCGCACCTGGACTTTGCTCAGGGTGCTGATCACTTCATACTTCAGTGACTCCAGCATCGCGGCAAACATCGAGAACGATTCGCGCTTGTACTCCTGCTTCGGATCTTTCTGCGCATAGCCGCGCAGGTGGATACCCTGGCGCAGGTAATCCATCGCCGCCAGGTGCTCTTTCCACAGCGAATCCAGAGTCTGCAGCATCACGCCTTTCTCGAAGTGGCGCATCATCTCGGCGCCGACCACTTCTTCTTTACGCTGGTAGGTTTCTACCGCGCTCTGCAGAATACGTTCGCGCAGGGTCTCTTCATGCAGCTCCGGCTCTTTATCCAGCCACTCTTTGATTGGCAGGTCGAGGTCGAAGTCGTTTTTCAGACGCTCCTGCAGACCTTCGATATCCCACATCTCCTCCAGCGACTGCGGCGGAATATGGGCATCGATCGTCGCCTTAAAGACGTCTTCGCGGATGCTGTTGATGGTTTCGCTGACGTCAGACACGTCCAGCAGCTCGTTACGCTGGGTGTAGATCGCCCGGCGCTGGTCGTTGGCCACATCATCATATTCCAGCAGCTGCTTACGGATATCGAAGTTACGGCTTTCCACTTTACGCTGGGCGTTGGCGATCGCCTTGGTGACCCACGGGTGCTCAATCGCCTCACCTGGTTTCATTCCCAGTTTACGCATCATGCCAGACACGCGATCGGAGGCGAAGATACGCATCAGGGCATCTTCCATTGACAGGTAGAAGCGGGAAGAACCGGCATCCCCCTGACGACCAGCACGGCCGCGCAGCTGGTTATCGATACGGCGAGATTCATGACGCTCGGTACCGATGATGTGCAGACCGCCTGCGGCCAGTACCGCATCGTGGCGTACCTGCCAGTCGGCTTTGATTTTCTCAATCTGCTCTGGCGTTGGGTTTTCCAGCGCAGCGACTTCCGCCTGCCAGCTACCGCCGAGCATAATATCGGTACCACGACCCGCCATGTTGGTGGCGATGGTCACCGCGGAAGGGTAGCCCGCCTGGGCGACGATATCCGCCTCGCTGGCGTGGAATTTGGCGTTCAGGACGTTGTGCTTGATGCCGGCTTTAGTCAGTTCGCGGGAAACCACTTCAGATTTTTCGATCGAGATAGTCCCCACCAGCACCGGCTGACCGGCAGCGGTACGAGTTTTGATATCTTCGATAATTGCCTGAATTTTTTCCGCTTCGGTCATATAGACCAGATCCGCCATGTCTTTACGGATCATCGGACGGTTGGTCGGTACAACCACGGTATCCAGCTTATAGATAGAGCTGAATTCAAAGGCTTCGGTATCGGCTGTACCGGTCATCCCCGCCAGCTTCTCGTACAGACGGAAGTAGTTCTGGAAGGTGATAGAGGCCAGAGTCTGGTTCTCGTTTTGGATCTCCACGCCCTCTTTGGCCTCAACGGCCTGGTGCAGACCATCGGACCAGCGGCGGCCCTGCATCGTACGGCCAGTGTGCTCATCGACGATGATAACTTCGCCATCTTTGACAATGTAGTCAACGTCGCGGGTGAACAGCGCATGGGCGCGCAGCGCGGCGGTAACGTGGTGCATCAGCATAATGTTGGTTGGAGAGTACAGGGACTCACCTTCATCCATAATGCCTTCCTGTACCAGCAGCTCTTCAATCAGCACCAGACCACGTTCGGTCAGGTTAACCTGACGCGCTTTTTCATCCACCGAGAAGTGGCCTTCGCCAGTGAAAGTATCCGAATCCTCTTTTTCCTGGCGGATCAGATGCGGGATGATTTTGTTTACCTTGCGGTACATTTCAGAGCTGTCTTCCGCCGGGCCGGAAATGATCAGCGGCGTACGCGCCTCATCGATCAGGATGGAGTCCACCTCATCCACCAGCGCATAGTGCAGTTTACGCTGAACGCGCTCTTCCGGGCTGAAGGCCATGTTGTCGCGCAGGTAGTCGAAGCCGTATTCGTTGTTGGTGCCATAGGTGATATCGGCAGCGTAAGCTTCACGCTTCGCCGGCGCCGGCAGGCCGGACATGTTGATGCCAACTGTCATGCCCAGGAATTCAAACAGCGGGCGGTTATTTTCGGCGTCACGCTGGGCCAGATAGTCGTTGACGGTCACTACGTGAACGCCTTTGCCGGTTAGCGCGTTGAGGTACGCCGGCAGGGTCGCGGTCAGGGTTTTACCTTCACCGGTACGCATCTCGGCGATGCAGCGATCGTTAAGCACCATACCGCCCAGCAGCTGGACGTCGAAGTGGCGCATGCCGAATACGCGCTTACTGGCTTCGCGAACGACGGCGAAAGCTTCAGGGATCAGGCTTTCCAGCGTTTCGCCTTTTTCCAGGCGCGCGCGGAATTCAGTGGTTTTCGCTTTCAGCTCGTCATCAGAGAGCTTTTCCATCGCCGGTTCCATGCCGTTGATGATATTGACGACTTTGCGCATACGACGCAGCGTACGGTCGTTACGGCTGCCGAAAACCTTGGTTAACATTTTGATAAGCATAATAAAATCTCAAACGCCCCGCGGTGCGGAGTCACAAAAAATAGGATGGTCCGTGGTTATTTTCAGCTGAGACGTTGAGGCCCTGCGCGGATCCCCGCCACCTGGCTTATCCAGGCGCTGACGCGGAAGGCAGAATATGAAGAAGGGATGTAACCCGCCTGGCGGATCACCACCGGCGGCGTGCTGTCCTGCGTCAGCAGCGCGCTGAGGGTGTCGAGCAGCGCCAGATGCTGAGCCTGCAGCGGGGAAGTTTCTTCCGCCACCGGCAGCGCCTGCGGCGCCATGGCGAAGGAGAGATGACGAATAACGGTGCGAATGGCGTGCTGATGCCAGTAGTCGACGGTAAAGCTGGGCCGGCGATTCGTCTCCAGCAGCGCCAGCTGAGAGAAATTAACCTTGCTCGGATTGTGATTGCTGGCGGTCGCCTTCGCTGGCGCCGCGGTCTCGTGACCGTTGCTTAGCGCAGGCAGGCCGAGGCTGGCCGCGACCATCCCCAACAGGAGATGCGGCCAAAAATACCGTCTGCCAAACTGTCGCCAGCGCGTCAGCAATCCACTCACGTTCATTACCTTTCTTTGCTAGACCCGTCGTCGTTCAGGCTGTCTCTTTATTGATGTTTTTCGCAGGACAACCTGATGTCCACGTGGTAAAGCAACCCTGAGAAATAATTTTGCGCTCAAATACTAACATTAATACCGGCCTGAGGCAGCATGAATGAAGGCGATTGCCCGGCGAAAACGCTTAATAAAGCAGCGAACGCACGCTAAGTATTATCCAGGGATCGCAGCGAAAATAACTGGGGGGTGCTATAAAAGAAAAACGACTGGCTCCCTGGTCGGAGAGAGTACCAGGTTACCAGTCGAATTTACTGGATGGTCAGGCTTACGCCAGAACCATCGACGGTGCGCGGAACGCCATTGGCAGTTTTGCGTCGTCTTCGAAGGTCACATACTCCCAGGCTTCCTGTTTTGCCAGAACCGCCTGCAGCAGTTTGTTGTTCAACGCGTGACCCGATTTGTACGCCGTGAATGCGCCGATAATGTTGTGACCACACATAAACAGGTCACCGATCGCATCCAGCATTTTGTGGCGAACAAATTCGTCTTCAAAGCGCAGACCGTCTTCGTTCAGTACGCGATAATCGTCAACAACGATGGCACAATCGAAGCTGCCGCCCAGGCACAGGCCGCGGGACTGCAGATATTCGATATCGCGCATAAAACCGAAGGTACGCGCACGGCTAATCTGACGCATGAACGCATCGGCCGAGAAGTTCAGCGTATAGCGCTGGGTGCTGGCATCAATCGCTGGATGGTTAAAATCGATGGTGAAGTCCAGCGAAAAACCATTGTACGGTTTGAATTCAGCCCATTTGTCGCCATCTTCGACGCGAACCGTCTCTTTGATACGTACAAATTTCTTGGCGCAGTTCAGTTCATCAATGCCGGCGTCCAGCAACAGATAAACGAACGGAGCCGCACTGCCGTCCATAATCGGGATTTCCGGCGCATCGACTTCAACAATAATGTTGTCGATACCCAAGCCAGCCAATGCGGCGTTCAGGTGTTCAACCGTAGAAATCCGCACGTCATGCTCATTAACCAGGCAAGTACAGAGCATGGTATCACGCACAGATTTGGCATCAGCCGGAAAATCTACCGGTGGATTCAAGTCGGTGCGACGATAGATGACCCCGGTATTTGCCGGCGCAGGGCGTAACGTCAGTGTGACTTTCTTGCCGGTATGCAAACCGACGCCAGTCGCCTGAACGATACGTTTAAGAGTCCTTTGTTTGATCATCGTATAATCTCGCCAATTTACCTATCCAACCGAAGTGTACACCACTATCGGGAGGCCAGTTTAGCACAAAGAGCGCAGATGCCCAACTTCCAGTCGATTCTTAATCGGCTTGCTTACGCAGGAAGGCTGGGATATCCAGATAATCCGGCTCTTTCGCGGTTTGCGGCGTATTGTCGTTCACCACTTTGGCTGCCGGCTTCTGCTCTTGCGTCAGCGGCGACATACCATGCTGCTGGTAACGATCCATCACCGGCTGCTGAACCTGCTTGTTGGTTACCAGGGTGATTTCCGGACGCTTATCCATGCCAATACCGGTCGCCACTACGGTCACTCGCAGCTCGTCGTTCATATCCGGGTCCAGAGAGGTACCGATAACCACGGTCGCATTATCCGAGGCAAAAGCACGGATGGTGTTACCCACAGTTTCGAACTCGTCCAGACGCAGGTCGAAGCCCGCAGTAATGTTGACCAGCACGCCGCGCGCGCCTGACAGGTCGATATCTTCCAGCAGCGGAGAAGAGATAGCCATTTCAGCCGCTTCTTCCGCACGGTCTTCACCGCTCGCCACCCCGGAGCCCATCATCGCGTAGCCCATTTCAGACATCACGGTACGGACGTCCGCGAAGTCGACGTTCATCAGACCCGGACGGGTGATCAGTTCGGCGATACCCTGCACCGCGCCTTTCAGGACGTCGTTTGCCGCGCCGAATGCGTCGAGCAGGGAAATTCCACGACCCAGGACCTTCAGCAGCTTGTCGTTCGGGATGGTGATCAGTGAGTCAACGTGCTTGGACAGCTCGGTGATCCCCTGCTCAGCGAACGCCATGCGCTTCTTACCTTCAAAATTAAACGGCTTAGTGACCACCGCAACGGTGAGGATCCCCAGATCCTTCGCCACTTCCGCGACTACGGGCGCCGCGCCGGTACCGGTACCGCCGCCCATGCCTGCCGCGATGAACACCATGTCTGCGCCATCAAGGGCTGCGCGCAGCGCTTCACGGTCTTCATCAGCCGCGTTACGGCCGACTTCCGGGTTCGCGCCCGCGCCCAGACCTTTGGTAATACCGCTACCGATCTGGATAGTCTGGCCAACCGCCGTCTTACGCAGCGCCTGCGCATCGGTGTTTACCGCGAAGAATTCAACACCCTCAATGCGCTCGCGCACCATGTGTTCAACGGCGTTACCGCCGCCGCCACCGACGCCGATGACTTTAATCACCGCGTCGTTGGTCAGTTCCATAGGTTCAAACATAGTTTCTCTCCGTCTTGTGCCTGTCGCCTGAGAACGCTAATTGTCTGCGTTCTCTTAAAAAATTAAAACTCTTTTCGCAGCCAGCTGTTGAGTCGCTTAATCCACGAGCCCACTGAGGCCGTCACGCGTTTTTCTACTTCCGCTTCACCACTGAGATGTGACTCTTTTCCGTAGTGCAGCAGCCCCACCGCCGTTGAATAATACGGCTCCTGGGCATAGTCGGTTAAACCGGTGATGTTCAGCGGCGCGCCAATGCGCACCTGAGTATGGAACACGCGCTGCGCACAGGCCGCCAGACCTTCAATTTGCGCCGCGCCGCCGGTTAACACAATCCCCGCCGCCAGATGATGTTTAACACCCTGCTGGCGGAGCTGTTCCTGCAGCTGCAGGATCTCTTCATTGACCAGGTTAAGCAGCTCGGTATAGCGCGGTTCAATCACCTCTGCCAACGTCTGACGCTGCAGGCTACGCGGAGGACGTCCACCAACGCTCGGTACTTCGACGTTTTCGTCTTTACCGACGATGGAACCCAATGCGCATCCGTGACGAACCTTGATGGCTTCGGCATCGCTCGGCGGCGTACCGAAGGCATAGGCGATATCGCTGGTCACCACGTTACCGGCATACGGGATCACTTTGGTGTGACGCAATGCGCCGCCGGTGTAGACGGCGATATCCATTGTACCACCGCCGATATCCACAACGCAGACGCCCAGCTCACGTTCGTCTTCTGTTAATACCGAATAACTGGCCGCTAACCCGGCGAAAATAAGTTGGTCAACTTTCAGACCACAACGTTCCACTGCTTTAACAATGTTTTTTGCCATATCGTTATGGCAGGTGATCAGATGCACCTTCGCCTGCATACGCACGCCGGACAGCCCTACCGGGTTTTTAATCCCTTCCTGGTAGTCGATAGCATATTCCTGCGGAATCACGTGCAGGACACGATGTTCATCGCGAACGCGAACCGACTTCGCGGTGTGGACCACGTTCTCGACGTCGTCCTGCGTCACTTCTTCTTCCGAAATCGGTACCATCCCGATTTCATTCTGACAGCTTATATGTTTACCCGAAAGTGCCAAATAAACTGATGAAATCTGGCAATCCGCCATCAGTTCGGCCTGGTCGATGGCGCGCTGTACGCATTTCACCACCGACTCGAGGTCGTTCACACCGCCTTTATCCATACCACGCGATGGGCAACTGCCCACGCCGATGATATTGATCATGCCGTCGGGCAGAACTTCCCCTACTAAAGCGGCCACCTTGGCGGTGCCAATCTCCAGTCCAACTACCAGTTTTCTGTCCGTCGCCTTGATCATTGTTGTTCTGCCTGTGCCTGATTCTGTTGTTGATTAGTTTCCTCTGCGGGAGCAGGTACCCAGCCCACTGCCGCACCCGAGTCATAACGCAAATCAACGTAGCTAATCCGTTTGCCGTCGGTCTGCGCCTGCTGCTGAAGAACCGGGTAGAGTTCCATAAAGCGCTGAAGCCGTTTCATGGTATCGCCACGGCCAAGGTTGAGCTTGATGTCATTATTAAGCGTCAACTGCCAGGAGCGACGGGCGGTCATCGCCGCCACTTTCAACGTGAATTTATCCTTTGCCAGCACCTGCCCCATGTCACGATACCCCTGCAGCACTTCGTTCTCGCTGCCTTCGGGACCGTATAACATCGGTAAATTCTGTTTGCTGGTGCGATCCGCCGGCACGCTGAAGGCATTTCCTTCTGCATCCACCATATGTTGATCATTCCAGCGCGCAATCGGCACATATTCAACCAGATGAATCTTCAATTCATCGGGCCACTGCTTTCGGACGCTCGCCTGCTTAATCCACGGCAGACGTTCAATCTGGCTCTGGATGATGTTCACATCCTGAGTCATAAAGGTACCCGGCGAACCCAGCGCCAGGATCGCCTGACGGATGTCATCATTGCGCGTATAGTGACGCTCGCCGGTCACCACCATCTTCGACAGCGGTAAGCGCTGCGCATCTTCCATCCAGCCAAGAACCATCCACCCGCTGACCAGCACGGTAAACAGCACCGCCAGCAGGAAAACGATCCCTGCCAGCCGCGTTCCATTACTCCGACGCGAAGAAGAAGCCTCTTCTTCATGGTTCCGCGTATTCAGCGCAGCCTGCGACATATCACCCCGCCAGGTCCAGAATTCGTACAACAAGCTGGGAGAAGCTCATTCCTGCCTGACGCGCCGCCATTGGCACAAGGCTATGGCTGGTCATGCCCGGGGAAGTATTCGCTTCCAGCAGATAAAACTGGCCATCGCTGTCCAGCATCACGTCAATACGGCCCCAGCCTTTGCAACCCAGAACATTCCAGGCTTTAAGCACCAGGTTCTGAATAGCTGACTCACGCGCGGGATCTTCAAATCCTGGGCAGAAATATTGCGTCTCATCAGAGAGATACTTCGCCTCATAATCATAGAAGGTTCCCGCGGCCTGGATACGTATTGACGGTAAAATTTCTTCACCGACTATGGCGACGGTAAATTCCGGTCCACTGAGCCATTTTTCGACCAAAACTTCATCATCATGCTGAAAAGCCAACGCCAATGCACTTGCTAAATCACAACTTTCGCTGACTTTCGACATCCCGACGCTGGAGCCTTCACGGCTCGGCTTGATGATGACCGGCAGACCCAGCGCCGCAATTTGCTGTTCGACGTCAGTAGACAGCCCGGCGGCAAACTGGGCGCGGGTCAGCGCCACCCACGGCGCGACCGGTAATCCGGCACCCTGCCACAGCCACTTGCTGCGCAGTTTATCCATTGAAATCGCCGAAGCCATCACGCCGCTGCCGGTATAAGGCAGCTGGATTAACTCCAGCAGCCCCTGCAGAGTGCCATCTTCCCCGCCGCGGCCGTGGAGGGCAATAAACGCTTTCTTAAAGCCCTGCTTTTTTAGCTGGGTAATATCAACATCGCGCGGGTCGACCGGATGGGCGTCCACCCCGCCTTCACGCAGCCCGGCCAGCACCGCCGCACCTGAATTCAGCGACACTTCACGTTCAGCGGAGGTTCCACCGAAAAGCACCGCGATTTTATCAGCCATGGCGCTCCTCCTCCGTTTTTTGCGGGATCAGTTTGATTTCAGCCAGGTGGCGGGCGATTTTACCGATGTTACCGGCGCCCTGCACCAGTACTAAATCGTTGCCGGTCAGGACTGACGCCAGCATCTCCGCGGCCTGGGCCGAATCGGGCACCAGGATCGGATCCACTTTCCCGCGACCGCGAATGGTACGGCACAGCGAGCGGCTGTCGGCGCCCGGGATCGGCGCTTCGCCCGCCGGATAGACGTCCAGCATCAGCAGGGCATCCACCTGGGTCAGCACGTTGGCAAAATCATCATACAGATCGCGGGTACGGGTATAACGGTGCGGCTGGAATACCATCACCAGGTTTTTATCCGGCCAGCCGGCGCGCGCTGCTTTAATGGTGGCGTCCACTTCCGTCGGGTGGTGACCGTAATCATCGATCAGCATCGCGCTGCCCGGTTTGCCGTTGACTTCGGCCAGCGGAAACTCGCCAAGAAAATCAAAGCGGCGTCCTGTTCCCTGGAAGCTCTCCAGTGCGCGCAGAATAGCCCGATCGTCAATCCCCTCTTCCGTCGCCACGGCGACGGCCGCCGCCGCGTTCAGCGCGTTATGGCGTCCCGGGGCATTGAGCGTCACCTGCAGGATCGCTTTATCCTGGCGCACCAGGCGGAAATGCCCCTGCGCCCCAACCTGACGATAGTCCTCGACGCGTACGTCGGCGTCGTCGCTAAAACCGTAGGTGGTGATCTGCCGGCCAACGCGCGGCAACAGTTCCCGGATCACCGGATCGTCCACGCACATCACCGCGCGTCCGTAGAACGGCAGGTTGTGCAGGAAGTTGATAAAGGTCTGCTTCAGATTCTCGAAGTCGCCATGGTAGGTATCCATGTGATCGGCTTCGATGTTGGTGACAATGGCCACCATCGGCTGCAGATGCAGAAACGACGCGTCGCTCTCATCCGCTTCCGCGATCAGGTAACGGCTATGGCCAAGGCGGGCATGTACGCCCGCCGCTTTTACCAGCCCGCCGTTGACAAAGGTCGGGTCCAGCCCGGCCTCGGCGTAAATGCTGGATACCATCGCGGTGGTGGTGGTTTTGCCGTGGGTCCCGGCAATGGCGATCCCGTGGCGAAAGCGCATCAGCTCCGCCAGCATTTCGGCACGACGGATCACCGGGATACGCGCCTCATGCGCGGCAACGATTTCCGGGTTATCTGCCGAAATCGCGCTGGAAACGACAACCACGCTGGCATCACGCACGTTTTCCGGGCGATGGTTGAAATAAATGGTGGCGCCAAGCTGCGACAGCTGCTGGGTCACCGGATTCGGCGCCAGGTCGGAGCCGCTGATCTGGTAACCTTCGTTAGCCAACACTTCGGCAATACCGCCCATACCGGCACCGCCGATGCCGACAAAGTGAATGTGCCGAACGCGACGCATCTCGGGCACTATGGAACGCAGTTTTGCCAAATCTTGTGTATTCATTCTTTACGCCATCAACTTCTGTATTCGGGCGGTGAAAATCACCGCAATTAGCGCGCCAAAGCTACGGCGCTGACCTCTTCTGCTACCCGCTCGGTAGCGTCCGGAATCGAAGCGCCACGCGCTCGTTCCGCCATATCCAGCAAGGTTTCCCGATCCCAGCTCGCCAGGGTAGAGGCAACCGCCTCTACCGTGAACTCAGGCTGTTCAAGAATTTTCGCCGCGCCGGCTTTCTCCAGCGGCAGCGCATTCCAGTACTGCTGACGATCTTTGTGCTGGAACGGGACAAACAGCGCTGGTAAACCTGCGGCCGCGATTTCGCTAACCGTCAGCGCGCCGGAACGGCAAACCACAACATCTGCCCAGGCATACGCCGCGGCCATGTCATCAATAAATTCCGTCACTTTATGCTGCGGCTGTCCGGCGGCGGCATAGGCCTGCTGCACGGTTTGCTGGCCGCCTTTGCCGCTTTGATGCCAGATGGTCACCGTAGCGCCGAGCTTCGCCGCCACCTGCGGCATCGTCTGGTTCAGGACGCGCGCGCCCTGAGAGCCACCGACCACCAGCACGCGAATCGGTCCCTGACGGCCAACCAGACGCTGACCTGGCAGCGGCAGCGCCAGTACATCGGTGCGCACCGGGTTCCCAACGACGTCCGCATGCGGGAACGCGCCGGGAAACGCCTGCATCACTTTCTTCGCAATCTTCGCCAGCCACTTGTTAGTCAGGCCGGCAATGCCGTTTTGCTCGTGGAGGACCACCGGGATCCCCAGCGACCACGCCGCCAGACCGCCAGGCCCGGAAACATAGCCGCCCATGCCCAGCACCACGTCCGGCTGGAAACGCTTCATGATCGCCCGCGCCTGACGCCAGGCGTTAAAGATACGCACCGGCGCCAGTAGCTGCGCTTTGATACCTTTGCCACGCAGGCCGGAGATGCGGATAAAATCAATTTCGATGCCGTTTTTCGGCACTAAATCCGCTTCCATACGATCGGCGGTACCCAGCCAGCGAACCTGCCAGCCCTGGTCCATTAAATGGTGCGCGACCGCCAGTCCCGGGAACACATGCCCGCCGGTACCGCCCGCCATCACCATCAACCGCTTTTCCTGACCGCTCATCGCACACCCCGTGTAAACGCCTGGGCTTTTTCCAGACGCGTTTCATAATCAATTCGCAACAACAACATAATGGCCGTCGACATAATCAACAGACTGGAACCACCATAACTGATCAGCGGCAGCGTCAGACCTTTCGTCGGCAGCATCCCCGCCGCCGCGCCGACGTTAACTAACGCCTGGAAGCTAAACCAGATACCAATCGCACAGGCGAGGAAGCCGGAAAAGCGATGATCGATCTCCAGCGCTTTACGGCCAATCGACATGGCGCGGAAAGCGACGAAGAATACCATTAAAAGCGCCAGTACCACACCGATATAACCGAGTTCTTCGCCGATAATGGCGAAGATAAAGTCAGTGTGCGCTTCCGGTAAATACTCCAGTTTTTGCACCGAGTTGCCGAGGCCCTGCCCCCACATCTCGCCGCGGCCGAAAGCCATCAGCGACTGGGTCAGCTGGTAGCCGCTGCCGAACGGGTCTTCCCACGGGTTCCAGAAGGAGGTCACGCGGCGAATACGGTATGGTTCGGCGAGGATCAGCAGGACCACCGCCGAAATACCCATGCCGATAATGGCGATGAACTGCCACAGCTTCGCGCCGGCGAGAAACAGCATCGCCAGCGTGGTGACGAACAGGACCACCACGGTACCGAGGTCAGGCTGCGCCAGCAGCAGGATGGCCAGTACGAAAATCACGCCCATCGGTTTTAAGAAGCCGCGCAGGTTGTTACGCACTTCGTCGGCTTTACGCACCAGATAGTTGGCGATGTAGCAGAACAGCGACAGCTTGGTGAACTCCGCCGGCTGAATACGCAGCGGACCAAGGGCTATCCAGCGCGATGCGCCGTTTACCGAGCTGCCTACTACCAGTACGATCAGCAGCATGACGATCGAGGCGATCAGCATCGCGGTACTGTGGCGCTGCCAGAAATCCATCGGCAGACGTAGCGTAATCATCGCCAGCGCGAAGGCCAGTACAATGTACAGGCCGTCACGCTTGGCGAAGAGGAAAGGATCGTTCGCCAGGCGCTGTCCGACCGGCATCGACGCCGAGGTCACCATAATAAAGCCGATCGCCGCCAGGCCGAAGGTCAGCCATAGCAGCATCCGGTCATACATCACCAGACTGTCGTTATCTTTCGGGCGCGAGCCCATCACCCAGCCTTTCAGCGCAGCGAATAGCCAGGCGAAAATAAACATCCCCGGCAGTCGCGGCAGTCTCAGCCGAGGCAGGCTCAGCTGCGGCATTCTCAGGCGTGGGAGAGAGAAACGCATCAACCTAACTCCTTCGCCAGACGGGCAAACATCTCGCCCCGTTGTTCAAAGTTCTTAAACTGATCCAGGCTGGCGCAGGCCGGCGACAGGAGCACCATGTCCCCCGCTTTCACCAGGGGAGCAATCTGACGCATCGCCTGTTCCATAGTCTCAGTTTGTACCGCCACCTCAGGACGCAGCTCAGCGAGCTCGGCGCCATCGCGACCAAAGCAGTACAGGCGAATACGATCGCCGCCGAGGTAGCGCTTCAGCGGGGTAAAATCAGCGGACTTGCCGTCGCCGCCCAGCAGCAGATAGAGCGTGCCGTCCAGCTGCAGGCCGTTCAGCGCCGCCTCGGTGCTGCCGACGTTGGTCGCCTTCGAGTCGTTAATCCAGCGTACGCCGTTATGATCCAGCACCAGCTGGAAACGGTGCGCCAGACCGGTAAAGGTGGTCAGCGCCTTCAGGCTGCTGGCCCGCGGCAGACCCGCGGCATCGGCCAGCGCCAGCGCCGCCAGGGCGTTGCTGTAGTTATGCTGACCGGTGAGAGGCATCTCTTTCACATTGAGGACTTTCTCACCTTTAACGCGCAGCCAGGTTTCGCCCTGCTGGCGGTTAAGGTGGTAGTCACCGACATCGACGCCAAAGCTAATGCAGCGTTCGTCCGCCCCGCGTACCGGCATGGTGAGCGCATCGTCCGCATTCACCACGCAGGTCTTCGCATTCTCGTAAATCCGCAGCTTCGCCGCGCGATACTGCTGCAGCCCCAGCGGGTAGCGGTCCATATGATCCTCAGTCACGTTGAGGATGGTTGCCGCCACCGCCTGCAGGCTGGAGGTGGTTTCCAGCTGGAAGCTGGAGAGCTCCAGCACATACAGCTCTCGATCGGTGTCCAGCAGCATCAGCGCCGGCAGGCCGATATTGCCGCCCACGCCGACGTTAACTCCAGCGGCTTTCGCCATCTCGCCCACCAGGGTAGTAACAGTGCTTTTGCCGTTAGAACCGGTAATGGCGATAATCGGCGCCTGCGCTTCGCGGCAGAACAGTTCGATATCGCCAACGATCTCTACGCCAGCGTCGGCCGCTGCGCTGAGCGAAGGATGGGCCAGCGCAATTCCCGGACTGGCGACAATCAGGTCCGCCGCCAGCAGCCAGGTATCATTGAGTCCGCCGACATGGCATTCGACCGATTCGGGTAATTTATCCAGCCCCGGAGGCGCGACGCGGGTGTCCATCACGCGCGGGGTTACGCCGCGCGCCATGAAAAAGTCCACGCATGACAGGCCGGTCATACCCAGCCCAATAATGACGACTTTTTTACCCTGATAATCTGCCATGATTAACGTACCTTCAGCGTCGCCAGGCCAATCAGCACCAGCATCAGCGAAATAATCCAGAAGCGCACGATAACGCGCGGCTCCGGCCAGCCTTTCAGTTCATAGTGGTGGTGGATCGGCGCCATGCGGAAGATGCGCTGACCGCGCAGCTTAAAGGAGCCGACCTGCAGAATAACCGACAGCGTTTCCACCACGAAAACCCCGCCCATGATCACCAGCAGGAACTCCTGACGCAGCAGCACGGCGATAATGCCCAACGCGCCGCCGAGCGCCAGTGAACCGACGTCGCCCATAAAGACTTGCGCCGGGTAGGTGTTGAACCACAGGAAGCCCAGCCCCGCCCCGACAATCGCCGTACAGACGATCACCAGCTCGCCAGCGTGGCGCAGATACGGGATATGCAGGTAGTTGGCAAAATTCATGTTGCCGGTGGCCCATGCCACCAGCGCAAAGCCTGCCGCGACGAAAACGGTCGGCATAATCGCCAGGCCGTCGAGGCCGTCGGTCAGGTTGACGGCGTTGCCGGTACCGACGATAACGAAGTAGGCCAGCAAGATATAGAACAGCCCCAGCTGCGGCATTACGTCTTTAAAGAACGGCACCACCAGCTCGGTTGCCGGGGTATCTTTCCCCGCCAGATACAGCGCGAAGGCCACGCCCAGGGCGATCACCGACATCCAGAAATACTTCCAGCGGGCGATCAGGCCTTTGGTATCTTTGCGCACGACTTTACGGTAATCATCAACGAAACCGATGATGCCGTAGCCGATTAATACCGTCAGTACGCACCAGACGTACGGGTTAGATGGATAGGCCCACAGCAGAACGGAAACGGTGATCGCGGTGAGGATCATGATCCCGCCCATGGTCGGAGTACCGCGTTTACTGAAATGAGACTCCGGGCCGTCGTTACGTACGACCTGGCCAAAGGCGAGTTTTTGCAGACGGGCGATCATGCGCGGGCCCATCCACAACGAGATGAACAGCGCGGTCAGCAGGCTGACGATGGCGCGAAACGTCAGATATGAAAAGACGTTAAAGCCGGAATAATATTTGACCAAGTGTTCGGCCAGCCATACTAACATGTCCCAGTCTCCTGTAATGCGCGTACTACCTCTTCCATGGCGGCACTACGTGAACCCTTCACTAAAATGGTCATTATTTTGTGCTCCGCCAGCAGCTCGCGCAGGCGAGCCACCACGGCGGCTTTATCGTTAAAATGTTCGCCCACGCCGCTGGCGCGGCTGATATCCGCGCTCAAGGCGCCGACGCTGAGGACGCAATCCAGACCCGCCGCTTTCGCCGCTTCGCCGACTTCGCGATGGCAGGCCGCGCTCTCCGCGCCAAGCTCTGCCATATCGCCGACCACCATCGTGCGAAAGCCGGGCATCTCTGACAGCACCTGCACCGCCGCGGTCATCGAACCAACGTTAGCGTTATAGGAATCATCCAGCAGCAGCTGGCTCTCGGTCAGCCGGATCGGGAACAGACGTCCCGGAACGGCCTGCAGCTGCGCCAGTCCGGCTTTCACCGCCGCCAAATCGGCGCCTACCGCCATCGCCAGCGAAGTGGCGGCCAGCGCATTAGCGATGTTGTGGCGTCCCGGCAGCGGCAGCAGTACGTCAACGTTGCCGGTTGGGGTCTGCAGCGTAAATTCGGTGCCGTGGCTGGTGATCTGCACGTTGGTCGCCGTGAAATCGCTGTTCGCCGCGTTCGGCGAGAAGCGCCACACTTTGCGATCGCCAATCACCGCCTGCCAGTTCAGCCAGTCGTTATTGTCGGCATTGAGGATGGCGATGCCATTTTCCGGCAGACCGGTATAGATTTCGCCCTTCGCCTTCGCCACGCCCGCCAGCGAACCGAAACCTTCCAGGTGCGCCGCAGCAAGGTTGTTGACCAGCGCCGCTTCCGGACGCGTCAGGCTGACGGTCCAGGCGATTTCGCCCTGGTGGTTGGCGCCGAGTTCGATCACCGCGTACTGATGCTCTTTGCTCAGCCGCAGCAGCGTCATCGGGACGCCGATATCGTTGTTCAGGTTGCCGGCGGTATACAGCGTGTTGCCGCACTGGCTGAGGATCGCCGCGGTCATCTCTTTAACCGAGGTTTTACCAGACGAGCCGGTCAAGGCGACGACGCGAGTCGGCACCTGCTGACGCACCCAGGCGGCTAACTCACCGAAAGCCTGCCGGGTATCGTTCACAATCACCTGCGGGAGATCGCAGGCCAGCGGACGACTCACCAGCAGCGCGCCGGCGCCCGCCGCTTTCGCCTGTTCGGCAAAATCATGGGCGTCGAAACGCTCCCCTTTCAGCGCCACAAACAGGCAGCCCGCCGTCACTTTACGGGTATCGGTGGTCACCTCGTCGATAGCGACATCGCTACCCTGCCGTTCGCCATGGGCGATCGCGGCAAGTTGACTTAACGTAAAGCGAATCATGCTACCGCTCCCAGCAGACGCGCGACGGTCACGCGGTCGGAATAATCCAGACGGCGGTTGCCGACGATCTGGTAATCTTCATGGCCTTTACCCGCCACCAGCACCACGTCGTTCTCTTTCGCCTGCATCACGGCGTTGGTCACCGCTTCCGCGCGGCCTTCCATCACCTTCGCCTGACCTGCATCGAGCATGCCGGCCAGAATATCGTTGATAATCGCCCGCGGCTCTTCGGTGCGCGGGTTATCGTCAGTAACGACCACGATGTCGGCAAATTCTTCCGCGATAGCGCCCATCAACGGACGTTTACCTTTGTCGCGGTCGCCGCCGCAGCCGAAGACGCACCACAGCTTGCCGCTGCAGTGCAGGCGTGCCGCCTGCAGCGCTTTTTCCAGCGCGTCAGGCGTATGGGCATAATCTACCACCACGGCAGGTTTACCCGGCGCGCTGAACACTTCCATACGGCCGCACACCGGCTGTAAACGCGCTGCGCTCTTCAGCAGATCGGCCAGCGGATAGCCCAGCGCCAGCAGCGTGGCCAGCGCCAGCAGCAGGTTGCTGACGTTAAATGCGCCCATCAGGCGGCTTTCGATTTCGCCCTTGCCCCAGCTGGAGTCAAACTGGATGGTCGCCCCGCTGTCGTGATAGTTCACCGCGGTGGCCTTTAGCCAGCGGCCGTGGCAATTCGGGTTGATATGATCTTCCATCGATACCGCCACCGCGTCCGGCAGCTTCGCCAGCCAGCGACGACCGACTTCATCGTCAGCATTGACGATGGCCTGACCGCAATGATGGGTGGAGTACAGCAGCCATTTCGCCGCTTCGTAGTGCTCCATGTCGCCATGGTAGTCGAGATGATCGCGGCTGAGATTGGTAAACACCGAGGCGGCAAACTGCAGGGCCGCTACGCGGTGCTGTACCAGACCGTGGGAGGAGACTTCCATCGCGCCGAAGGTAGCCCCCTGCCCGACCAGACTGGAGAGCACATGTTGAACGTCCACCGCGGAACCGGTGGTGTTTTCAGTTGGAACGACTTTATCCAGCAGACCGTTACCGACGGTCCCCATCACCGCGCTGGTTTCGCCGAGCAGCTTTGCCCACTGCGCCAGCAGCTGAGTGGTGGTGGTTTTCCCGTTGGTGCCGGTGACGCCCACCAGACGCAGCTGCTGCGACGGCTGATGATAAAAACGCCCGGCCAGCGCCGATAAGCGTTCGTTAAGCTGGCTCAGGTAGATAACCGGCACGCCGTGCATTTCACGGATCTCACCGTCTTTAGCTTCGCCCTGCGCTTCAGCAATAATGGCAGCCACACCTTGCGCTATCGCCTGCGGGATATAACGACGCCCGTCCGCCTGATGACCCTGTACCGCGATAAAGAGATCGCCGGAAGCAGCCACCCGGCTGTCCAGCGTCATCTCTCGCAGAATGCGCTCCGGTGCGTTTGGCACCCATGGAGCGAGTAGGTCGCGCAAATTACGATCTGCCACCTGTTCCCTCGCCTTGATTAATTACAAATTCACTTTTTTCGCCCGTTGCCAGCGCATCCGGCTCGATGTTCATGGTGCGCAATACGCCGCCCATGATGGCACCGAAGACCGGCGCGGAAACGGCGCCACCGTAGTATTTACCTGCCTGCGGGTCGTTGATCACCACCACCAGCGCGAAGCGCGGATGGCTGGCGGGCGCAACGCCTGCGGTGTAAGCAATATATTTGTTGATATAGCGGCCATCCGGCCCCACTTTTTTCGCCGTACCGGTTTTAATCGCGATGCGATAGCCTTTGATCGCCGCTTTCACACCGCCGCCGCCGGGCAGCGCCACGCTTTCCATCATATGAACGACGGTACGAACGAGTGATTCCGGGAAGACGCGCTCGCCCGGAACCGGAGGATCAACCTTGGTAATCGACAACGGGCGATAGATGCCATAGCTGCCAATCGTTGCGTAGACTCGCGCTAACTGTAACGGGGTTACCATTAGCCCATAGCCGAAAGAAAAGGTGGCCCTCTCTATGTCAGACCACCGTTGTTTTTGAGGATATAAGCCACTGCGTTCTCCGACCAACCCCAAATTGGTCGCCTTTCCAAGCCCAAAACGTGAGTAAGTATCTACTAACGCTGAGGACGGCATCGCTAACGCCAGCTTAGAAACACCGACGTTACTCGACTTCTGTAGCACCCCGGTCAGGGTCAATTCGCTGTAGCGCGCCACGTCTTTGATTTCGTGGCCGTTAATTCGATAAGGCACGGTATTGAGCACGGTATTTTCGTTGACGATACCGCGCTGCAGCGCCGTCATGACCACCATCGGTTTCACCGTCGAACCCGGCTCAAACACGTCGGTAATCGCACGGTTACGCATGGTGTCTTTTGCCGTACCGGCGAAGTTGTTCGGGTTATAGGATGGGCTGTTGGCCATCGCCAGCACTTCACCGGTGTTAACATCCACTAACACGGCGCTGCCCGACTCGGCTTTGTTAAAGGCCACGGCGTTGTTTAGCTCGCGATAGACCAGCGCCTGCAGGCGTTCGTCGATACTCAGCGCCAGGTTGTGCGCTGCCTGGCTATCGGTAGAAGAGATGTCTTCAATTACCCGGCCATAGCGGTCTTTACGTACGATACGCTCGCCCGGCTGGCCGGTAAGCCATTTATCAAAGCTTTTCTCAACCCCTTCAATCCCCTGGCTATCGACGTTGGTAAAGCCGATGAGGTGAGCGGTTACTTCCCCGGAAGGGTAGTAACGACGGGATTCTTCGCGCAGATGAATGCCCGGCAGCTTCAGCTTCTTGATGTAATCGGCCATGTCAGGATTAACCTGACGCGCCAGATAGATAAACCGCATCCGCGGATTGGTATTGATGCGCGTCGCCAGCTGATCCAGCGGCATATTGAGGGCATCCGCCAGCGCTTTCCAGCGCGTATCCAGGGTAACCCCACCGGCGTCATGGAGCTCTTTCGGGTCGGCCCAGATAGCCTTCACCGGCACGCTGACCGCCAGCGGACGTCCGGAGCGATCGGTAATCATCCCGCGCGCGGTGGACACTTCCTGTACGCGCAAAGAACGCATATCGCCCTGGCGCACCAGCATATCGGGGCTGATCACCTGTAGCCAGGCGACGCGACCCAGCAGAAAAGCCAGCGCCAGCAGAATACAGCCGCACAGCAACGCAAAACGCCAACTGATAAAGTTGGCCTGTTCTTCCTGACGTTTTGCTTTAGGCGTTTTTGGCGCTGCTTTCATCCGTCGCAATAATCCTTATTTCTGTACAACGATATTTTCTTGTGATGGATCGACGTGTTGCATCTGTAACTTCTCGGTCGCGATCCGCTCAACCCGACTGTGATCGCCGAGCGCGTTCTCTTCGAGGATCAGGTTGCGCCACTCAATATCCAGGGCGTCGCGCTCCAGAACCAGCTGTTCACGCTGCGCGGTCAACAGGCGCGTGTGATGCGCAGTGGTGACCACGGTAATCGCCGTAATAATGATGCAAATGAACAGGCAGAGTGGCAGTTTCCCAAACCGCAGAAGGTCGTCCCCGATCACGCCAGGCAAAGCATGGCGCTCGTTGCTTCCAATCGACCCTTTAACCTTGTTTAAGGCCTCTGTCACTCTGCCGATCATGCGTTCGTCCTCTCTGCGATACGCAGCACTGAACTACGGGCGCGTGGATTCTCTGCCACCTCTTCTTCGCCCGGCATCAACTTGCCTAGTGCTCGCAACTCACGGCCGCCCAGTTTTTTGAGCTGCGCTTCGGTCATCGGTATTCCCGCCGGAACCTGCGGACCGCGGCTTTGCTCACGCATAAAGCGCTTCACAATGCGGTCTTCCAGCGAATGAAAACTAATGATCGACAGCCGCCCGCCCGGGGCCAGCACGCTGAGCGAGCTTTTTAGCGCCTGCTCTATCTCCTCCAGTTCACTGTTTACCCATATGCGCACCGCCTGGAAGGTACGGGTCGCGGGATGTTTGTGCTTATCTTTTACCGGCATCGCCGCGGCGATGACTTCCGCCAGCTCTTTGGTGCGGGTCATCGGCTGAATGCGATTACGTTCGACGATCGCGCGGGCGATACGTTTGCCGAAACGCTCTTCGCCAAAGGTTTTAATCACCCAGGCGATATCGTCTTCTTCAGCCGTCTGCAGCCATTCGGCCGCGGACTGACCGCGCGTCGGATCCATGCGCATATCCAGCGGCCCGTCACGCATAAAGGAAAAGCCGCGTTCCGCATCGTCAAGCTGCGGGGAAGAGACGCCGAGATCGAGCAGAATGCCGTCGATCTTACCGGTAAGATTGCGCTCGCCGACGTACTCAGCGAGTTGTGAAAAGGGACCATGTACGATGGAAAAGCGGGGGTCATCGATGGTTTGCGCGACGGCAATCGCCTGCGGGTCGCGATCGATGGCCAGCAAGCGTCCTTCCGCACCCAGCCGGGAGAGGATCAGGCGCGAGTGACCGCCGCGGCCAAAAGTACCATCAATATAGATACCGTCTGGACGAATATTGAGGCCGTTGACGGCTTCATCCAGAAGTACCGTAGTATGTTTATAATTTTCCATCATTTTTATAAGGACAAATCCTGCAGGCGCTCCGACAGTTCACCGGTCGCGGACTGCTCAGCGTCGATATCTTCCTTGACCCGTTGATACCAGGTCGTTTCATCCCACAGTTCAAATTTATTAAACTGCCCGACCAGCATCACTTCTTTTGTCAGCCCGGCATGCTGCCGTAACACCGGCGCAATCAGCAAGCGGCCGGCATTATCCATCTGACATTCGCTGGCATGACCCAAAAGCAAACGCTGTACGCGCCGCTCAACGGGATTCATGCTCGATAAACGCGACAATTTCTGCTCGATGACTTCCCATTCAGGCAATGGATAAAGCAGCAGGCACGGGTGATGGATGTCAATGGTGCATACCAATTGACCGGCAGCGTCCTCGATCAGCCCTTCGCGATAGCGCGTTGGCACGGCCAGGCGGCCTTTGCTGTCGAGATTGACTAACGTTGCTCCACGGAACATGCCAGCCTCACCCCTTTTCGCCACTTTACCCCACAAATTCCCACCAGAAGGAGTTTACGGAGCGGAGGAAAAGCTTGTCAAGCCAGCACGGATGCCAACGGAGCTCAAAAACCCATTATTTACAGCCGACATTAGCCCTGATGAAAAAATCATCAACAGGCGAGGCAAATTAACGTTATGAATACGTGTAAGAAAATAACCAACAAACTCGTAACAGTTATAAACAACAGAATATCTTCGGCGGGAAAATATAAAGTGTCAGTTTGCGACGCGAGCGGCATTTTAGGCCATTATGCCGGCCGTTAACAGTACCTGTTGCTGGCAGAGGGACTGGCCAGGCGCGGGATATGACGGGGATGAAAGCGTGGCGCGTACAAAATGAGTGTTAATTCAGCAATTAACCTGATGAATGTAACAAAATAATACAATTAAAGTCCGCGCAGTCATTTTTTGTACCCCATTTGGAGTCACAAAACGATGGTCAGTGAATAAAATAAAATAACGCGTAAAGAAGTTTAGGGATTTGTCTGAAATATATTCAGTTTTGCATTTTGCACGTCAATTGCCTGATTTATCGCCAGCGGCCTGCTTACGGTCAGGCCTGCCAGGTTTATACCTGGGCGCTGGCGATATGGCGCCCTTAGCGGCGATTCAGGCTACCGCGACGATAGAGATTACGGCGAATGCGGCTAAGACCCGGCTTCGGCTTGCGAGGTTCGTCGAGGCTGGCGAGGACGATCTCCAGCACCCGCTCAGCGACATCGCGATGACGCTGGGCCACGGCCAGTACCGGACACTGCAGAAAATCGAGCAGCTCATTATCACCGAAGGTGGCGATCGCCAGCTCGGAGGGCAGTTTACCCTCGCGACGCAAGGTCACATCCATTACGCCCTGCAGCAGCGGGAAAGAGGTGGTAAACAGCGCCTGTGGCATCGGATGGGTTTCAAGCCATTTCTCAAACAGCTGGGCCGCCGCTTCGCGCTCATAGCTGTTGGCATAGAGATAATGCACCTCACGCGGATCGTCCTGCCAGGCTTTACGGAAGCCCTGTTCACGCAGGAAGCTCACCGACAGCTCCGGCAGCGCGCCGAGATAGAGCACCGTTTCGCCAGGAAACGTCCGCAGCTCAGCTGCGAGCATCTCGGCGTCATCCTGGTCAGCGCCAACCACGCTGGTGAAGTGCTCGCGATCGAGGGCGCGGTCGAGGGCGACAATCGGAAACGGGTCGTTAGCCCAGCGCTGATAAAAAGGGTGCTCCGGCGGCAGCGAAGTAGAGACAATGATAGCGTCCACCTGGCGCTGCAGCAGATGCTCGATACAGCGCATCTCGTTATCGGGCTGATCCTCCGAGCAGGCAATCAGCAGCTGATAGCCGCGCTGACGCGCCTGACGTTCGAGATAATTTGCAATCCGGGTATAGCTGGTGTTTTCCAGATCCGGGATCACCAGACCGATAGAGCGTGTGCGTCCTGCACGCAGGCCAGCAGCGACCGCATTTGGGTGATAGTTGTGCTCTCGCACCACAGCCATCACTTTTTCGACCGTTTTATCGCTTACGCGGTACTGCTTCGCTTTGCCATTAATCACATAGCTCGCGGTGGTTCTTGAAACACCGGCCAGCCGGGCGATTTCATCCAGTTTCACAATTGCCCCTTGGGTAAGAAGTGCCAAACATAACCATTATTCAGGTATGGAATCCTTTTTATAACATCTAAGCGCAGAATAGTTAGCGCAGCAACCGCTTTCGCTTACAGTTCCTACTGATTTCGCAAAAAAAAAGCCCGACAGTCTCTGCCGGGCTATTTTTACAGCAGTTCCCGATCCTTAGCGCATGATTTTATCACCGCGAGACAGGCCGACCACGCCGGAGCGAGCCACTTCCACAATCCGAGCGACATCGCGCAGCGAGGCCAGAAATGCATCCAGCTTATCGCTGGTGCCGGCGAGCTGGACGGTATAGATAGAAGGCGTCACGTCGATAATCTGTCCGCGGAAGATTTCGGTGTTGCGCTTCACTTCTTCACGGCCATAGCCGCTGGCCTGAACCTTCACCAGCATAATTTCGCGTTCAACATGAGCCCCCTGCCCCAGCTCGCTGACCCGCAGGACATCCACCAGCTTGTGCAGTTGCTTTTCAATCTGCTCAATCGCTTTTTCATCGCCCACGGTCTGAATGGTCATTCTGGAGAGAGTGGGATCGTCCGTCGGCGCGACAGTCAGGCTTTCTATATTATAGCCACGCTGGGAAAAGAGGCCGATAACGCGGGACAATGCGCCCGATTCGTTTTCCAGTAATACCGATAATATCCGGCGCATAATCAGGTCCTCTCCGTTTTGCTCAACCACATTTCATCCATGCCGCCGCCGCGGATCTGCATGGGGTACACATGCTCACTGCCGTCGACGGTCACATCGACAAACACCAGCCGACGCTGGCGCACCTGCTCCAGAGCTTCAGCAAGCTTCGTCTCCAGCTCCTGCGGCTCGCTGATGCGGATCCCGACGTGGCCATAGGCTTCCGCCAGACGGACAAAGTCCGGTAGCGATTCCATATAGGACTGCGAGTGACGCCCGGAATAGAGCATATCCTGCCACTGCTTCACCATCCCGAGATAGCGGTTGTTGAGGTTAAGCACCAGGACCGGCAGCTCATACTGCAGCGCAGTGGAGAGTTCCTGAATGTTCATCTGGATACTGCCGTCACCGGTCACGCAGACAACCATTTCGTCCGGCAGAGCCATTTTGACCCCCAGCGCAGCCGGTAGGCCAAAGCCCATGGTGCCGAGACCACCGGAGTTAATCCAGCGCCGCGGTTTATCGAAGGGGTAATACAGGGCGGCGAACATCTGATGCTGACCCACATCGGAAGTGACGTAGGCATCGCCCTGGGTCAGCCGCCAGATAGTTTCAATTACCGCCTGCGGTTTGATTTTATCGCTCTGGTCGTCGTAGCGCAGACAATGACGGGCACGCCACTGCTCGATCTGTTGCCACCAGTCGCGAATGTCGTCCAGCGGCTGCTGCGCTTCCTCCTGCTCCAGCAGCTCCAGCATCTGCTCCAGCACCAGCCGGGCATCGCCGACGATCGGCACATCTGCCGGCACGGTTTTCGAGATTGAAGTCGGATCGATATCAATATGCAGTACCGTCGCGTTCGGACAATACTTGGCCAGGTTATTGGTGGTCCGGTCGTCAAAGCGAACGCCGACGGCAAAAATCACGTCCGAGTGGTGCATAGTCATGTTGGCTTCATAGGTGCCGTGCATCCCCAGCATCCCCAGCGCCTGCGAGTGTGTCGCCGGGAAAGCGCCAAGTCCCATCAAGGATGAGGCCACCGGCAGCTTCAGTTTTTCCACCAGCTCGCGCAGCTGAGGTTCGCAATGCGCATTGATCGCCCCGCCGCCGACGTAGACGACCGGCTTACTTGCGGCCACCAGGGTCTGCAGGGCGCGTTTAATCTGCCCTTTATGGCCACTGGTGGTTGGGTTATACGAGCGCATGCTCACTGCGTCCGGCCAGACGTAAGGCAGCTTCTTCGCCGGATTGAGAATATCCTTCGGCAGATCGACCACTACCGGACCGGGGCGACCGCTGGCCGCCAGCCAGAAGGCTTTCTTCAGCACGCCGGGAATATCTTCGGTCTGCTTCACCAGGAAACTGTGCTTCACCACCGGACGGGAAATCCCCACCATGTCGCACTCCTGGAAGGCATCGTAGCCGATAAGCGAGGTGGCTACCTGCCCCGAGAGGATCACCAACGGAATAGAGTCCATATAGGCTGTCGCAATGCCAGTGATGGCGTTCGTCGCCCCAGGCCCAGAGGTCACCAGCACCACGCCGACCTCCCCGGTCGCCCGCGCCAGGCCATCCGCCATATGCACCGCCGCCTGCTCGTGACGAACCAGCACATGATCGATACCGCCAAGGGTATGTAACGCATCATAGATATCGAGGACTGCGCCTCCGGGATAGCCGAATACTTGCTTGACGCCCTGATCGACAAGCGATTGGACGACCATCTCGGCTCCTGACAACATCTCCATGGTTTGCCTCCAGGCTTATTGTTTTACGACAGCGGAACTCAATTTCCGCGCGCTCGCACGATGCGAAGGAGTGGTCCTCCGCATTGAGGTGAATGTACTGCATGCCACTACCATAACTGCTCGCCAGCAGGCAGGCAATTCGCCGCAGCTGAGGCCTTATTTCTTGAATAAGAAGAAAAGAAAGCGGTGAGGGGAAAATATGGTGAATTGCTTCAGAGATAAGAAAAGAGAATGGTAAATACTCGGCGAAAAAGGGTGATAACAGGAATAGATCCATTTTTCACGAACACAACGAACCCCTCGCGCAAGGTAAACAGAATAAAATTCTGCTTTATTTGATTTATGTCATATAAAAAAAGGAGCCGAAGCTCCTTTGCTATCTATCGTCGTTGGGTCAGCGCTTGCAAATGTCCACCAACAGCTCTTCCATCCACTGGTGGCCTTTATCACGACCAGCGGCTTCGTGCCAGGAGAGATAGCAGGTCCGACTGTTGACCTTCAACGGCAAAGGTAATATTTGCAGGGCAAGCTTGTCAGCAAATTCATCTGCCAGCCAGCGCGGGGCAATGGCCACCATCTGGGTTTGCGATACTACGTTTAATACGCTGACCATCGCATTACCCTGATAGGCGATACGCGCTTGTTTATCGGCCGTGTCATACCACGGCAAACTAAATGAGGCATACCGGTCGAGAGCAACGGCGGCATGCTCCTCGCGATAAATATCCGCCTCCATCATCGGCCCGGAAATACGCGGATGGTTGCGACTGGCGACCAGGACCATTTCGTCTTTAAATAACGGAACGCAGGCAAACTCAGGGCGACGGAACTCTTCATAACCGATTACGAATTCTGTTTCCTGATAACGTAGCTGATGTTCCGTATTTTGATTCAGCGCAGACTTAAAGACTAAATGAATATTGGGTGCTATCTCTGCAACTTTATTAAAAATAACCGACGTCAGGATGTTATCCAGCGGGCTGCAGACGCACAGATGGAACACGCGCTCACTGCTCAGCGGTTCAAAACCGGAGCCTGGCAATTCGTTTTGGACCAGCTGCAGCGCCTGGCGTACCGAGCCAAACAGCTGATAGGCGCGCGCCGTCGGCTGAATACCGCGGCCATAGCGCACAAAAAGCTCGTCATTAAACATCACTTTCAGTCGTGAAACCGCATTGCTCACCGCGGGTTGTGACATGCCGAGCGTATGGGCGGCACGAGTAATATTCTGCTCTTGCATAACCGCATCAAAAACGGTAAGCAGATTGAGATCAACCATCCGTAGTTGAGGTTTAACGACTTCCTGTCCGGGGGCTGATTTATATTCTGGAGTTTCAATTAACATATCTAATTCCGCCGTCACGATGAATTCCCTTCACTAAACCGCTATAATTAGCGCCGAAAATATCATTTACCATGCAAATGACATTTACAAAATAGCAAAAGAAATTTTTAGGAATATATCAAGGCTATGAGTGGCAGTGAAGAAACGGTCCTGATCAAAAAATTGAGCCGCTCAAACCATACTGATTACTTAATGATGATAAGTGTAACCATAATCCATAAAAATAAAAACAGCACCACGAGTTAACTGTAACTTAAGCAATAATAAAGTATTTTATTTTTCCCTCCATAAAATTAACAAATCCTTATCATTGAAAAATAATCCGCTAGCGTTCGAATACATTCACAGGAAAAATAAATTTAATATTTTCATCCAGATACCGTTTTTTGTCCCTTCATTGGCGACACCTGTTCGACGATGCCTTGAATGCAAAGCACTTTTTCAAATGAAACAAATGGGGATAAACCGCCTTCGGTCCAAAATAGGATCTTCTGCAAAATGGGGCTTCCATCAGCACATTTTGCTAATTCATTTAGTCAGCCCAAAACGCTTTTTCCATGCCAGGGGTTGACTTTAAAACGGCTATCCAGTAACTCTAAAAGCATAACGATTTCATCTGGAGTTTGACGCAATGATTCGCACCGCTCGTATCACCAGCCTACTACTACTAAACGCATGCCATTTGCGCGGTAGGCTGTTGGGCGACGTTCAGCGTTAAGTCATCTTCCAGCAAGACTATAAAACCCGCGCCTTGGCGCGGGTTTTTTTATGCTCGTCAACAAGGCGCCAGGACACAGACTAAGGATCCAAACCATGAGCCAGCAAGTCATTATTTTCGATACGACCTTACGTGATGGCGAACAAGCGTTACAGGCAAGCCTGAGTGTCAAAGAGAAGCTGCAGATCGCACTGGCCCTTGAGCGAATGGGGGTCGACGTAATGGAAGTCGGTTTCCCGGTATCCTCGCCGGGCGATTTTGAATCGGTGCAAACCATCGCGCGCACCATTAAAAACAGCCGCGTGTGCGCTCTGGCGCGCTGCGTTGAGAAAGATATCGACGTGGCGGCGGAATCGTTAAAAGTGGCCGAGGCTTTCCGTATTCATACCTTTATTGCCACCTCGCCGATGCATATCGCCACCAAACTGCGCAGTACGCTGGATGAGGTTATTGAGCGCGCGATCTATATGGTGAAGCGGGCACGCAACTACACTGACGACGTTGAGTTCTCCTGTGAAGACGCCGGCCGTACGCCGATTGCCGATCTGGCTCGCGTCGTGGAAGCGGCGATCAACGCCGGCGCCACCACCATTAATATCCCGGATACCGTCGGCTATACCATGCCGTTCGAATATGCCAACATCATCAGCGGCCTGTATGATCGCGTGCCGAATATCGACAAAGCAATTATTTCCGTCCACACCCATGATGATCTGGGCATCGCTGTCGGTAACGCCCTCGCCGCGGTCCACGCCGGTGCGCGCCAGGTAGAAGGTGCGATGAACGGTATCGGCGAACGCGCCGGCAACTGCGCGCTGGAAGAAGTGATCATGGCGATCAAAGTGCGCAAAGACATCATGAACGTGCACACCAACATTAATCATCATGAAATCTGGCGCACCAGCCAGACCGTCAGCCAGATCTGCAATATGCCGATCCCGGCGAACAAGGCCATCGTCGGCACCGGCGCCTTCGCCCACTCCTCCGGCATTCACCAGGACGGCGTGCTGAAGAACCGCGAAAACTACGAGATCATGACCCCGGAATCTATCGGCCTGAACCAGGTGCAACTGAACCTGACTTCCCGCTCCGGCCGCGCGGCGGTGAAACACCGGATGGAAGAGATGGGCTACCAGGAGAGCGATTACAACCTGGATCATCTGTACGACGCATTCCTGAAGCTGGCGGACAAAAAAGGCCAGGTCTTCGATTACGATCTGGAAGCGCTGGCCTTTATCAACAAGCAGCAGGAAGAGCCAGAGCATTTCCGCCTGGATTACTTCAACGTCCAATCCGGATCCAGCGATATCGCCACCGCCTCGATCAAACTGGTCTGCGGGGATGAGATCAAAACCGAAGCCGCCAACGGCAACGGTCCGGTCGATGCTATCTACCAGGCGATTAATCGCGTCACCGACTACAACATTGAATTAGTGAAGTATGGCTTAAGCGCGAAAGGCCACGGCAAAGACGCCCTGGGCCAGGTGGATATCGTCGTTGACTACAATGGCCGCCGCTTCCATGGCGTTGGTCTGGCAACGGATATCGTAGAGTCGTCAGCCAAAGCGATGGTTCACGTGCTGAACAACATCTGGCGCGCCGCCGAAGTCGAAAAAGAATTGCAACGCAAAGCTCAGAATAAAGAGAACAATAAGGAAACCGTGTAATGTCGAAGAATTACCATATTGCCGTTTTGCCGGGTGATGGCATTGGCCCGGAAGTGATGAACCAGGCGATGAAAGTACTGGAAGCCGTGCGCCAACGTTTTGCCATGCACATTACCACCAGCCAGTATGACGTTGGCGGGGCGGCCATCGACCGTCAGGGAACTCCCCTGCCGCAGGCGACCGTCGCCGGATGCGAGCAGGCGGATGCGATCCTGTTCGGCTCCGTCGGCGGTCCGAAATGGGAGCACCTGCCGCCGGCGGAACAACCAGAGCGTGGCGCGCTGCTGCCGCTGCGTAAACACTTTAAACTGTTCAGCAACCTGCGCCCGGCCAAACTGTATCAGGGGCTGGAAGAGTTCTGCCCGCTGCGCGCCGACATCGCTGCTAACGGCTTCGACATTCTCTGCGTACGCGAACTGACCGGCGGCATCTACTTCGGCCAGCCGAAAGGCCGCGAAGGCAGCGGTCAGCATGAGAAAGCCTTTGATACCGAGGTGTATCACCGCTTTGAGATCGAGCGTATCGCGCGCATCGCTTTTGAATCCGCCCGCAAGCGTCGTCACAAAGTGACTTCCATCGATAAGGCCAACGTTCTGCAGTCCTCCATCCTGTGGCGCGAAATCGTCAGCGAGATCGGCAAGGAGTATCCGGACGTTGAGCTGGCGCATATGTATATCGATAACGCCACCATGCAGCTGATTAAAGATCCGTCCCAGTTCGACGTGCTGCTGTGCTCCAACCTGTTTGGCGACATCCTCTCCGACGAGTGCGCGATGATCACCGGCTCGATGGGTATGCTGCCGTCCGCCAGCCTCAATGAACAAGGTTTTGGCCTGTACGAGCCGGCGGGCGGTTCCGCACCGGATATCGCCGGCAAAAATATCGCCAACCCGATCGCGCAGATCCTCTCCCTGGCTCTGCTGCTGCGCTACAGCCTCGACGCTGACGAAGCGGCGACCGCCATTGAAAACGCGATCAACCGCGCCTTAGAAGAAGGGGTTCGAACCGGCGACTTAGCGCGCGGCACGGCGGCGGTCAGCACTGATGAAATGGGCGATATTATTGCCCGCTATGTCGCAGAAGGGGTGTAATCATGGCGAAGACGTTATACGAAAAATTATTTGATGCGCACGTAGTGTATGAGGCGCAGAACGAAACCCCGCTGCTGTATATCGACCGCCATCTGGTGCACGAAGTCACCTCTCCGCAGGCGTTTGACGGTCTGCGCGCCCATGGCCGCCAGGTGCGCCAGCCGGGTAAAACCTTCGCTACCATGGATCATAACGTCTCGACGCAGACCAAAGACATTAACGCGTCCGGTGAGATGGCCCGCATTCAGATGCAGGAGCTGATTAAGAACTGTAAAGAGTTCGGCGTTGAACTGTACGACCTGAACCACCCGTATCAGGGCATCGTCCACGTCATGGGCCCGGAACAAGGGGTTACCCTGCCGGGGATGACGATCGTGTGCGGTGACTCCCATACCGCCACCCACGGCGCGTTCGGTGCGCTGGCGTTCGGTATCGGCACCTCCGAAGTGGAGCATGTGCTGGCGACCCAGACCCTGAAACAGGGCCGCGCGAAGACCATGAAAATCGAAGTCCAGGGCAAAGCGGCGCCGGGCATTACCGCCAAAGATATCGTGCTGGCCATCATTGGTAAAACCGGTAGCGCCGGCGGCACCGGCCATGTGGTTGAGTTCTGCGGCGAAGCGATCCGCGATCTGAGCATGGAAGGGCGTATGACCCTGTGCAACATGGCGATCGAGATGGGCGCCAAAGCGGGCCTGGTCGCGCCGGACGAAACCACCTTCAATTACGTACGCGGCCGTCTGCATGCGCCGAAAGGCAAAGATTTTGACGATGCCGTAGCGTACTGGAAAACCCTGAAAACCGACGACGGCGCGACGTTTGATACCGTGGTGACGCTGCAGGCGGCGGAAATTGCCCCGCAGGTGACCTGGGGCACCAACCCGGGCCAGGTGATCTCGGTGACGGATAACATCCCCGATCCAGCGTCGTTCAGCGATCCGGTGGAACGCGCCAGCGCCGAAAAAGCGCTGGCCTATATGGGGCTGAAATCCGGGATCCCGCTGACGGAAGTCGCTATCGATAAAGTGTTTATCGGCTCCTGCACCAACTCGCGCATCGAAGATTTACGCGCCGCGGCGGAAATCGCTAAAGGGCGTAAAGTGGCGCCGGGCGTCCAGGCGCTGGTGGTGCCGGGTTCTGGTCCGGTGAAAGCGCAGGCGGAAGCGGAAGGTCTGGATAAGATCTTTATCGAAGCCGGCTTTGAGTGGCGCTTACCTGGTTGCTCTATGTGTCTGGCAATGAATAATGACCGCCTGAATCCGGGCGAACGCTGTGCCTCAACCAGCAACCGTAACTTTGAAGGCCGTCAGGGCCGCGGCGGACGCACGCACCTGGTGAGCCCGGCAATGGCCGCGGCGGCAGCCGTTACCGGCCATTTCGCCGATATCCGTAATCTGAAGTAAGGAGACCATCATGGCAGAGAAATTTACCCAACATACCGGCCTGGTGGTTCCGCTGGATGCTGCAAACGTCGATACCGACGCGATCATCCCTAAGCAATTTTTGCAGAAGGTCACCCGCACCGGCTTTGGCGCGCACCTGTTTAACGACTGGCGCTTTCTCGACGATAAAGGTCAACAGCCGAACCCGGAGTTCGTGCTGAATTTTCCTGAGTACCAGGGGGCATCGATACTGCTGGCGCGGGAAAACTTCGGCTGCGGCTCCTCGCGCGAGCACGCGCCGTGGGCGCTGACCGATTACGGCTTTAAGGTCGTTATCGCCCCGAGCTTTGCCGATATCTTTTACGGCAACAGCTTCAATAACCAGCTGCTGCCGGTGACCCTGAGCGACGAGCAGGTCGACGAGCTGTTCAAGCTGGTGCAGGCCAACCCGGGCATTACGTTTGAAGTGGATCTGGAAGCGCAAGTGGTTAAAGCCGGGGATAAAACCTACAGCTTTAAGATCGACGATTTCCGCCGCCACTGCATGCTCAACGGCCTGGATAGCATCGGCCTGACGCTGCAGCATGAAGCGGCGATCTCCGACTATGAACGCAAGCTGCCGGCGTTTATGAATTAACCTTTGGGCCCGGTCATTTGATCGGGCTTTTTATTTTGTTGCGGAGAAAATTGCGATCTCACGCACAAAAACCAATTTTAATTTGCTGATTGTCAGACCTTACCGCCACCCTGCCCTACCGCCTAAAGAAGAATTATTCCGCTTTCCTCCCCTTCTCCAGCACTGTTTATGTATTTTCCCTGCACTGCAAGTAAAAATAAGGCACGAGTATTTAATATAAAAATATAAGAATGTGAAGAAAGCGTTAATCTCATAGAGAACCCCTATGGCTATGCACAAAAAAAAACATTATTTTTCGATTTTTCCCCTCGTTATCTTTTGCCACAGAGAAATATTAACTAAGGACACGCCTGGGCCCCGCATATCGGCCTCCCGGCCTCCTGTGGAGAGAAGAGATGAGCCACTATCCGCACCTTTTCAGTCCGTTGACCATCAACGGTATGACGTTAAAAAACCGCATTATTATGCCCCCTATGGGCACCAATATGGCCACGCTCAATGGCGAGGTGTCGCAGGAACAGCTGGAATACTACGAACTGCGGGCCAAAGGCGGCACCGGGCTTATCACCATCGAAAATATTTGTATTGATTTCCCCTTCGCCTCCAACGGCACCACCCAACTGCGCATCGATAACGATCAATATATTCCACGGCTGTTTAAATTAACCGAGACCCTGCATAAACATGGTGCCTGCGTATCCATTCAGTTAAATCATGCCGGCGCTTCCGCTTATGCCTACCGACTGGAAGGCCAGACGCCGCTCTCCTCTTCTACAACGCCGTCGAAGAAGCACGGTAATATTCCGCGTCCGATGACCCATGAGGAAATTTATCATGCGGTAGAGAAATTTGGTGACGCCGCGGAGCGCGTTCGGCGCGCAGGTTTTGACTGCGTCGAAATTCATGCCGGTCACTCCTATTTAATTAGCCAGTTTTTATCGCCGCTGTTTAATAAGCGCACTGATGAATTTGGCGGCAGCGTCGAAAATCGCACTCGGATACTGAGTCTGATTGTCGATAAGGTTCGCGCCTGCGTGGGGCCGCGTTTTCCGGTCAGCCTGCGCATCAGCGCCGACGACTTCCTCAAGGGCGGCAATACCCTCGAAGATTCCCTGCGTATTCTTGAGCTCTGCCAGGAGAAGGTCGATATCATCAACGTCTCTGCGGCGCAGAACGACAACCTGAATCTGCAAATCGATCAGATGTCGCTGGAGGATGGCTGGAAGCGCTATCTCTCCCGCGCGGTGCGCGATAAATTCCATAAACCCACGGTCATCGCCGGCAATATTCGCACTCCACAGGTAGCCGAAGATATCCTCGCCAGCGGCGATGCCGATCTTATCGCCATTGGCCGCGGTCTGATTGCCGAGCCGGAGTGGGTGCAGAAAGTGCAAGGCGGAAAAGAGCGTCTGATGCGCAAATGTATCTCCTGCAACATCGGCTGCGCCGACCATCGCATCGCCCGCTCGCGCCCGCTGCGCTGTTCGATTAACCCGGATATTATTCACGGTGACGCCTATAAAATGCGGCGCGTGAATCGCGACACTAACGTGGTGGTCATCGGCGCCGGCACCGCCGGGATGGAAGCCGCCTGCACCGCGGCGGAAGTTGGTTGCCATACCTGGCTGCTGGAAGCGAAAAACCACGTCGGCGGCCTCGCCAACGAAATCTCCCGCCTGCCGGAGAAAAAACGCATCGCTGATTTCCCGCAGTTTATGAAAAATCGTATCGCCTCGCTGGACAACCTGATGCTGCAGATCGGCAAGCGGGCCGACGTGGCTTCAGTTTCCGCCCTGCGTCCGCATCTGATTGTCAACGCCACCGGCTCAACGCCGCTGCTGCCGCCCATTGAAGGCTTGCGGGAAAACATTGACGTCGAGAACGGCAAGATCTTTTCCATTACCGGCATGATCGACAATCTGGCGAAATTTACCGATATCAAGGGCAAACGCATCGCCGTAGTCGGCGCCGGCGCCGTTGGCCTTGACGTTATCGAATACTTTACCGCTCGCGGCGCACAGGCGGTGCTAATCGAGATGCAGGACGCCGCCGGTCGCGATCTCGACATCATTACCAAAAATGCCATGTTGACCATGCTCGACGAGCACCAGGTCGAACAGCACATGAATACCCAACTGATGGCGGTCGCTGCCGACCATTTCCAGGTGAAAAATACACAGCAAACCTTCGATATTCCCTTCGACTACGGCTTTGTCTGTCTGGGGATGCGCGCCAACCGGACGGGTCTCGACGAGATCGAGCGCTGGGCCAATGCCAATAACGTCAAAATCATGAACATCGGCGACAGCGTGATGGCGCGACGCATTATCGATGGCGTCCGCGAAGGCCGCAACGTACTGGATGCACTGGAAGACATGGGTGCGCTGGGCAGCCGCGAAGCACAACGAATTCCCTTTCTAACTTATTGAGGATTTTTGTCATGGCAGAACGTATTACTGGACACACTGAGCTGATTGGCCTGATCGCCACCCCGATTCGTCACAGCATGTCGCCCACCATGCACAACGAGGCTTTCGCCCATCTCGGGCTGGACTACGTCTATCTCGCTTTTGAAGTCGGTAACCAGGAGCTAAAAGACGTGGTGCAGGGCTTCCGGGCGATGAAGCTGCGCGGCTTTAACGTCTCTATGCCGAACAAAACCGAGATTTGCCAGTATCTCGATAAACTGTCGCCGGCGGCACAGCTGGTCGGGGCGGTCAATACCGTGGTCAACGACGACGGCGTACTGACCGGACATATCACCGATGGCACCGGCTACATGCGCGCCCTTAGCGAAGCCGGTATCGATATCATCAGCAAGAAGATGACCGTACTCGGCGCCGGCGGCGCGGCAACGGCGCTCTGCGTCCAGGCAGCACTGGATGGCGTGAAGGCGATCTCCATCTTTAACCGTCGCGATAAATTCTTCGCTAACGCAGAAGAAACCGTGGCCAAGATCCGCCACAACACCGACTGCGAGATCCATCTGTTCGATCTCGACGATCATGACAAACTGCGCGCCGAAATTGACAGCAGCGTGATCCTGACCAATGCCACCGGGGTCGGCATGAAGCCGTTCGAAGGCCAGATGCTGCTACCTGACGACAGCTTCCTGCGTCCGGACCTGATCGTCTCCGACGTCGTCTACAACCCGCGCAAAACCCACCTGCTGGAAGTGGCCGAGAAAAAAGGCTGCCGCACGCTGAACGGCCTGGGGATGATGCTGTGGCAAGGCGCGCGCGCGTTCGAAATCTGGACGGGCAAACAGATGCCGGTTGATTACATCAAGAGCATTCTGTTCTAAGAGGCGAATGATGAAAAATAAATACATCCCTACTGCGGCAGGGCTGTATCTCAACTACCTGATCCACGGTATGGGGGTGCTGTTAATCACCCTCAACATGGCCCATCTTCAGGAACAGTGGGGAACAGACAAAGCCGGCGTATCGATCGTTATATCTTCGTTAGGTATTGGTAAGTTAGCGACCATCGTGACCGGATTTCTCTCGGATCGCTTCGGTCGCAAGCCCTTTATCTATCTTGGGATCCTGAGTTACCTGATCTTTTTCGTCGGCATCCTGCTGACCAAAAATATCTATCTGGCTTACGTGTTCGGCATTATGGCGGGCCTGGCGAACAGCTTCCTCGACTCCGGTACCTATCCGGCGCTGATGGAATCTTTCCCGCACTCTGCCAGCCGGGCCAACGTGCTGATCAAAGCCTTCGTCTCTGCAGGGCAGTTCCTGTTGCCGTTCATTATCAGCTTCCTGATATGGGCAAATCTGTGGTTCGGCTGGTCGTTCGTGATTGCGGCAGCGCTCTTTGTACTGAGCGGGATTTATCTGCTTAAAATGCCGTTCCCTGACAGCCAGGCGGCGAAAAAAGAGGAAGCCCCTACGGCACAGGCGGAAACAGCCGTCCAGCCACAGGCTAATAAGCTGGATATGGTGATCTTCACCCTGTACGGTTATATCGGCATGGCGACCTTCTATCTGGTCAGCCAATGGCTGGCGCAGTACGGCCAGTTCGTCGTCGGCCTGCCCTATGCCTCGGCGATTAAACTGCTTAGCATCTATACCGTCGGCTCGCTGGTCTGCGTCTTTGTAACTGCCGCCTTCGTCAAAGAGGTGTTTAGCTCGGCCATTGCGATGATTATTTATACTGGCCTGTCGATGATTTCGCTGCTGTTGGTGTGCCTGTTCCCGACGCCGATGATGGTGACCGGCTTTGCTTTTGTCATCGGCTTTGCCGCCGCTGGCGGAGTGCTGCAGCTGGGTGCGACAATCATGGCGATGAGCTTCCCGAACGGAAAAGGCAAAGCAACCGGCATCTTCTACACTGCCGGCAGTATCGCCAGCTTCACGATCCCGTTGATCACCGCAAAGCTTTCGCAGATCAGTATTGCCAGCATTATGTGGTTTGATTTTCTGATCGCCGTTATCGGCTTTGTGATCGCCCTGTACATCGGCTATCGTCAACTGCAGGCTCGGGCGGCGCAAAAAGTATCACGCACCGCAGTCACCGCCTGAAGTACAACGCGAAAAATAATGGATACCTACATGACAAATGCAGTAACCGTAAAGAACATCACCTTTCAGGAAGGGGAAACCCTCATTTGTGTACCGCTGATCGGTAAAACCCTGGATGAGATACTGGGTAACGCCCACGGCCTGGTCGATGCCGGCGCTGATATTATCGAATGGCGCGTTGACCACTTTGCCCAGGTCAGAGAGATGGCCCAGGTGATGGCCGCGCTGGCGGAAATCCGTGGCGCGCTGAAAGCGCTTCCGCTGCTGTTTACCTTCCGCAGTAAGAAAGAAGGTGGCGAAACCGAGCTCAGCGACGAAGCCTATTTTGCGCTCAACCGCGAGGCCGCACGCAGTGGACTGGTTGATGTTATCGATATCGAACTGTTCAATGATGAAGCGCAGATCCGCGCGCTGGTTGACGATGCGCATGCCGCGGGCGTCAAGGTGATCATGAGTAATCATGATTTCCATAAGACCCCCGCTCAGGAAGATATTATCTATCGCCTGCGCCGCATGCAGGATCTGGGGGCCGATCTGCCGAAGATCGCGGTGATGCCGCAGTCGCCGCAGGACGTACTCACCTTGCTCGCCGCCACGCTGACCATGAAAGAGAAGTATGCGACGCGTCCGCTGATCACCATGTCGATGGGCAAATCCGGTGGCGTTAGCCGGGTCACCGGGCGCTTGTTCGGTTCGGCGATGACCTTCGGTACCGTTGGTCAGGCCTCCGCGCCGGGGCAGATCGCCATCGCTAAGCTGCGTGAAGTGATGGATATTCTCTCCTGATATCCGGATGGCCCGGAGGTCACATCCGGGCCATCCGTTAACAGATCTTCTGGCTGTCGTGGATAACCACATTTTTAAATGACTCCAGCGCCGGAGAGAGCCCCTTGTCTTTCATGGTCGCCAGATAGATATAGCGGGGGGGGATGGTGTTTTTAATCTTCAGGATATGGACATTGTAATAGGAGAGCGCGGTGATGCGCGGCATAATCGCGATCCCGTAGTCAATACTCACCAGCCCGGCCATCGCCGTATCCTCATCCACATAGCAGGCGATCTCCGGCACCAGCTTTTGCTGCATAAATACATTATCGATAAACGGACGTAAGCCGCTATTTTCTGAAAAATAGATATACGGATAATGAATCGTCTCCACCAGATCGACTTCATGTTCATATAGCCGGGCCAGCGGATGATCCTTTGCCGTGACCACCACCAGTTCCTGCTGGATCACCGGAATAAAATCGATATCGGGTTCATCGGCAATATAAGAGCAGATCGCCAGATCGACTTTTCCGGCCTTCAGCTCCTGCAACAGCGTCAGCGATGTCCCTTGAGTAAAAGAAAAAGTCACATTGTGACATTCAGGTGAAAGAGAATATTTATTAATTAACTGTGGAACAACATACTCCCCCATCGTGTAAATAAAGGCGATGCGAATATTCTCTTTATTCTCAGCGCCATTTTTTTGCAATATCATGCGTCCGTTCTCCAGCGAGGCCAGCGCATCTTCAACATACGGCAAAAAACGCTTGCCGTTTTGGGTAATTTTTACGTTCCGCCCCTGTCTGGCGAATAGCGCGACCCCTAACTCCTTCTCCAGCTCCGATATCGCGTGGCTTAGCGAGGGCTGGGTGATGCACAGACTGGAGGCGGCTTCGGTGTAATGCTCAGTTTCAGACAGACGTTTAAAATAACAAAGTTGCTTTAGGTTCATTATTTTTACCCGTATAATATAAGAATAAATGCACTGACGCTAATATACCATGCAAGCCACCAATAATGCGCATGAACGGGTAAATATCGGCGTTACATCAAATATTATTTGGCGAAGGGCATGAATGTGCCACAAGGCATTGCCATTCATAGATACTACCTATAGCTCCTTGAGATATTTTTGCATATTAGAATATATGCAAAAATATTTTAAACTTTAAAGGAACTCGCTATGAGTATGTCAAACTCTCAGGAAGTCCTCACTTCCACATCGGGGGCGAAAAAAAGAAGCCGCGTACGGATAGTTATTCTGCTGCTACTCTCCGTCGGAACGATGATAAATTATCTCGACCGTACCATCCTGGGTATTGTAGCGCCACAGTTAAGCAAAGAAATCCATATCGATCCGGCGATGATGGGCATCATCTTCTCCGCCTTCGCCTGGACTTATGCGCTGGCGCAGATCCCCGGCGGGATGTTTTTAGACCGCTTTGGCAACAAAGTGACCTATGCCCTGTCAATTTTCTTCTGGTCGCTGTTTACCCTGCTGCAAAGTTTCACCCTCGGCCTAAAATCCCTGCTGCTTCTGCGCCTGGGACTCGGCGTCAGCGAAGCGCCCTGCTTTCCGGCCAACAGCCGCATCGTCAGCACCTGGTTCCCTCAGCATGAGCGCGCGCGGGCAACGGCAACGTATACAGTTGGTGAATATATAGGGCTGGCCGCTTTCTCGCCGCTGTTATTTTTAATTCTCGAACATCATGGCTGGAGAACGCTTTTTTTCCTCACCGGCGGATTAGGTATTTTATTTACTTTAGTGTGGTGGCGTTTTTATCATGAACCGCATGAATCGCGCACGGCTAATCAAGCGGAGCTGGAGTATATCGGCGCAAGCAGCATTAACAATAAAATCCAGAACGTTCCATTTAACTGGCGTGACGCCAGACGCCTGCTGGGCTGTCGCCAGATCCTCGGCGCCAGCCTGGGTCAGTTCGCCGGCAACACCACACTGGTCTTTTTCCTGACGTGGTTTCCCAGCTACCTCGCCAACGAGCGCCATCTTCCATGGCTGCACGTCGGCTTCTTCGCCACCTGGCCCTTCCTTGCCGCCGCGATTGGCATCCTCTTCGGCGGCTGGATCTCCGACCGGTTGTTGAAGCGAACCGGCTCCGTCAACATCAGTCGAAAGTTACCAATAATTTCCGGTTTATTGCTGTCCAGCTGTATTATCGCGGCGAATTGGGTAAGCGCCAATAGCACCGTAATTATTATCATGTCGGTGGCTTTTTTTGGCCAGGGGATGGTCGGTCTGGGCTGGACCTTAATTTCGGATATTGCCCCGGAAAATATGGCAGGCCTCACCGGCGGCATATTTAATTTCTGTGCCAATATGGCCTCGATTATCGCACCACTGATAATTGGTGTGATTATTTCCGCCACGGGTAATTTCTTTTACGCGCTGATCTACGTCGGCCTGACGGCGCTGATTGGGGTGATTGCCTACATTTTTATCATCGGCGACATTAAGCGTATCGAACTCAAGTAGGCCTGGTCGCCCCGGCGATGCCGGGGCGAGTAGTCAGATATCCTTCACCTTGCTGGTCAAAAACAGCGTCACCAGCGAAATGGCCGCGATCGTCCAGTAGACGCTGGCGTGACCATAGCTCTGGGACAGCGCCCCCTGCATCACGCCGGCAAGGATCACGCCGGTGGAAATACTGTTGGTGAACAGGGTGGTCGCCGCTCCCGCCCGTCCCGGCATTAAATCCTGGAACCACAGCATGCCTATCCCGGCGATAATGCCGATAAAGATGGCATTGAACAGCTGCAGAGCCAGCAGCGCCGTGCGACCATGAAACAGGATCAGTCCGGCATAAAACAGCACGCCGGCGGCCACCGCCGCCACCATCATTTTACGTTTGCCAAAGCGCTTTACGTAGTAGCCGGCGAGGATCATCGCCGGTATCTCCAGCCCGGCGGCAGTGCCCATCAGGATCCCGGCCAGGCTGTCGGGAAGCCCGAGATCGCTGCTGATCCACAGCGGCATATCAATGATGTACATGGTGTTGCAGGTCCACATCAGGGTGGAGGCGATAAACAGCATACGCACGTTCTTGTCCTGCCAGCCGCCGGCCTGCGCTAGCGCCGCCGCCTCCTCCGAGGGCTGTTCCACACGCGGAACCGAAGGCAGTTTGATGGCAATCAGAGCGAGGCTAATGACAAAAATGCCCGCCGCAATGGAGAACATGGTGGTGAAGCCATAGTTGAGCGCCAGCATAAAGGCCAGCGGCGGGCCAATCACCCAAGCCAGCGACAGCTGGGCGCGCATGACCGAGCTGAACATCACCACTTCCCGCGCCGAGCTGTCGGCGTACTCCCGCGCCAGCGCGAAGAGCTGCGGCATGGCGGCGTTGGCAATGGATGCCAGCATCACGCCGCAGGTGATCAGCGTCAGATAGTGGCGGTTGAAGGCAAACAGCAGCGCATTACCCACCGCCATCAGACAGCAGAACATAATCAACCGCCGCCGGTCGCCGCGGCTATCGGAGCGCTTGGCCAGCCACAGGCTAACCAGGATCCCGGCGATGGCGTTTACGGTATAGAACAGGCCCACCCAGAACGGTTGCGCCCCCACTTCGCGGCTAAGAAACAAACTCAACGTCGGCGCCTGCAACGCGCCCGCCACGCCCATCATAAAAGCAACCAGCATAAAGGCGGCATAGACGCCGTTAAGCCGTCGTCCCATCGTCATCAACCACAGCATGGAATGTCCTTAACACACGCGAAGAAAACGAAAAAAGCCAGCAGAGGCATTCTGCTGGCGGGTGATTCTATACTCTATGGATTTCATGCTGCAGGACAAAACGGTTAACCATTTTGCGCCGCGCTCGCGCTGGCCCTGAAAAGGTGAGTCCCGTAGAGGCGAATCACGCAGCCAGAACATACGGCCCAGGAAACATCGACAGCGCACCTGCAGTTTGAAAAACGACGAGTATAACACCAATACTCAGTCACACATGATGTCTGCAAGTCAATGATCAGAGGTCGTTGACGTCACTCCCCACTGCATCAGTTCCCCCAGAATTTCCTGCTGTCGTCCTGCCATCAGGCGGGCCAGCCAGGACGCTTCCTGCGTCGCAGAAAAGTAGCGTTGGTAGAACGATTTTGCGGTAGACCTCATCATATTCACCTCCTCGCTTCATCGGGATTCATTATTGGCTTAATATAGGAAGTAATAAATTGCTGAGTTTTGCGCAGGAGTTCCCCTTTTATGTCTTCCGGCCGTCTGCAACAACAGTTCATTCGCCTATGGCAGTGCTGCGACGGCAAGTCGCAGGAGACCACCCTTAACGAGCTGGCGGAAATGCTGAGCTGCTCGCGCCGCCATATGCGCACCCTGCTCAATATGATGGAGTCCCGCGGCTGGCTGACCTGGGAAGCGGAGGCAGGCCGCGGCAAGCGTTCGCGGCTAACCTTTCTCTATACCGGCCTCGCCCTGCAGCAGCAACGTGCCGAAGATCTCCTTGAGCAGGATCGCATCGATCAGCTGGTGCAGTTGGTCGGCGATAAGGCTGCCGTCCGCCAGATGCTGGTCTCGCATCTCGGCCGCAGCTTCCGCCAGGGGCGGCACATCCTGCGCGTGCTCTACTACCGACCAATGAAGAATTTGCTGCCCGGTAGCGCGCTGCGGCGTTCGGAAACGCATATTGCCCGGCAGATTTTCAGCGCCCTGACGCGGGTAAATGAGGAAAATGGGGAACTGGAAGCCGATATTGCCCACCACTGGCAGCAGTTGTCGCCCACCCACTGGCGCTTTTTCCTCCGCCCGGGCATCCATTTTCACCATGGCCGTGAGCTGGAGATGGCCGATGTGATCGCCTCTCTGCAGCGCAGCAATGCCCTGCCGCTCTATTCACATATCGAACGCATCGAATCGCCCACCGCCTGGACCCTGGATATTCATCTGCGCCAGCCCGACCGCTGGCTGCCCTGGCTGCTGGGGCAGGTGCCGGCGATGGTGCTGCCGCAGGAGTGGCAGACCATGAACCACTTTTCCTCCATGCCGGTCGGCACCGGCCCCTATGCCGTGGTGCGTAACAACCAGAATCAGCTCAAGATCCATGCCTTTGAGGACTATTTTGGCTACCGGGCGCTGATCGATGAGGTGAACGTCTGGGTGCTGCCGGAGATTAGCGAAGAGCCCAACGGCGGCCTGACGCTGCAGGGCAATACCGAAAGCGAAAAAGCGGTGGAGAGTCGCCTGGAAGAGGGCTGCTATTACCTGCTGTTCGACTCGCGAAGCCCGCTGGGGGCCAACGACGCGGTGCGCCGCTGGCTAAGCTATCTGTTTCAGCCCGCCAACCTGCTCTACCATGCGGGCGAACACTACCAGGGCAACTGGTTTCCCGCCTACGGCCTGCTGCCGCGCTGGCATCACGCCAGCAACCACGCCTGCGAGAAGCCGGCGGGGCTGGAGACAGTCACCCTTACCTACTACCGCGATCACGTCGAACATCGGGTGATCGGCGGGATCATGCGCGACCTGCTGACGGCGCATCAGGTAAAGCTGGAGATCCAGGAGCTGGAGTACGATGCCTGGCATCGCGGCGAGGTGGTCAGCGATATCTGGCTCAACAGCGTGAACTTCACCTTACCGATCGAATTTTCGCTCTTCGCCTATCTGTACGAAGTCCCGCTGATTCAGCGCTGCATCCCCATTGACTGGCAGGCAGACGCCTGCCGCTGGCGAGCAGGAGAGTTTAATCCGGCCACCTGGAGCCAGCGGCTGCTGGCCGGGCAACATATCGTGCCGCTGATCCACCACTGGCTGATGATTCAGGGTCAGCGCAGTATGCGCGGCGTGAGGATGAATACCCTCGGCTGGTTCGATTTTAAATCCGCATGGTTTGCGCCGCCGGAGCCGTAAGCGCTTTCCGTCATCTGACAAAATCATTACACTAAGGCCGTTCTCAACGGGGTGCTAATAAACATACGCAATATCATTCAAGTTGCATCAAGGCAGCAAGCGGGTGAATCCCCTGGAGCATAGATAACTATGTGACTGGGGTGAACGCGCGAAGCTAACGCAGATGCGGCTTGAAGGATGAAGCGCATGGGCTGAGAAAATACCCGTCGAACCTGATCCGGATAACGCCGGCGAAGGGATTTGAGGCTCACTCAAAATCCTTTGCCACCCCTTTTTTCTGAGGTGCAAAGTGTTGAAAAAATTACTCCCGCTGCTGGCGCTGGTCGCCATGCCCGCTTTGGCTAAGCCTGTTCTTACCGTCTATACCTATGACTCCTTCTCTGCCGACTGGGGCCCCGGCCCGGCGGTCAAAAAAGCCTTTGAAGCGGAGTGCGGCTGCGAGCTGAAGTTCGTCGCGCTGGAAGATGGCGTTTCGCTACTGAATCGCCTGCGCATGGAAGGCAAAAACAGCAAGGCCGACGTTGTGCTTGGCCTTGATAACAACCTGCTGGAAGCCGCGGCGCAGAGTAAACTGTTTGCCAAAAGCAACGTACCCGCCAGCGCGGTCAGCGTGCCGGGCGGCTGGGATAATGACACCTTTGTTCCCTACGACTACGGCTATTTCGCCTTCGTCTATGACAAAAACAAACTGGCTAATCCACCGAAGAGCCTGAAAGAGCTGGTCGAGGGCCCGCAAAAATGGCGGGTCATCTATGAAGATCCGCGTACCAGCACCCCGGGACTGGGCCTGCTGCTGTGGATGCAAAAGGTCTATGGCGATCAAGCGCCCGAGGCCTGGCAGAAGCTGGCCGCGAAAACCGTTACCGTCACCAAAGGCTGGAGCGAAGCCTATGGCCTGTTCCTGAAAGGGGAAAGCGACCTGGTGTTGAGCTATACCACCTCGCCGGCCTACCACATGATTGAAGAGAAGAAAGACAACTATGCGGCGGCGAGCTTCGCCGAGGGCCACTATCTGCAGGTCGAAGTTGCCGCGCGTACCGCCGCCAGCAAGCAGCCGGAACTGGCGGAAAAATTCCTCAAATTTATGGTATCTCCTGGCTTCCAGAACGCCATCCCTACCGGCAACTGGATGTATCCGGTGACCCAGGTCACCCTGCCGGCCGGGTTTGATACCCTGGTGAAGCCGCAGACCACCCTGTCCTTTACCCCGCAGCAGGTCGCCAGCGAGCGTCAAACCTGGATTAGCGCATGGCAACGCGCCGTCAGCCGCTAAACCTTCGCGGGCTGATGCCGGGCCTGTTCGCCGCTACGCTGCTGTGCGCTGTCGCGCTGGCGGCGTTTCTGGCGCTGTGGTTTAGCGCCCCCGGCGCGGGCTGGCAATCGGTCTTCAGCGATAGCTACCTGTGGCATGTGGTCCGCTTCTCCTTCTGGCAGGCGTCGCTGTCAGCGCTGATCTCGGTGGGACCAGCCATCTTTCTCGCCCGCGCGCTTTACCGGCGTCGCTTCCCGGGCCGTACGTTGCTGCTGCGCCTGTGCGCGATGACCCTGATCCTGCCGGTGCTGGTGGCGGTGTTCGGTATCCTCAGCGTCTATGGCCGCCAGGGCTGGCTGGCCTCACTATTTAACGCGCTCGGCTGGCAATGGGAGTTCTCGCCCTACGGTCTGCAGGGCATCCTGCTGGCGCACGTCTTTTTCAATATGCCGATGGCGACCCGCCTGCTGCTGCAGGCGCTGGAGAACATTCCCGGCGAGCAGCGGCAAATTGCCGCCCAGCTTGGCATGCGCGGCTATGCCTTCTTCCGCCTCGTCGAATGGCCGTGGCTGCGCCGGCACATTCCCGCCGTCGCCGCGCTGATTTTTATGCTCTGCTTCGCCAGCTTCGCCACCGTGCTCTCGCTGGGCGGCGGCCCGAAAGCCACCACGATCGAGCTGGCTATCTACCAGGCGCTGAGCTTTGACTACGATCCGGCGCGAGCGGCAATGCTGGCGCTGATCCAGATGCTCTGCTGCCTTGGGCTGGTGCTGCTTAGCCAGCGTCTGAGTAAAGCCGTCGCCATCGGCGTCAGCCATGTGCGCGGCTGGCGCGACCCTGACGATCGCCTGCATAGCCGCCTGAGCGACGGGTTGCTGATCGGCGCCGCCCTGCTGCTGCTGCTCCCGCCGCTGCTGGCGGTCATCGTCGACGGGATCAACCGTAATATGCTGGACGTGCTGGCGCAGCCAGCGCTCTGGCAGGCATTGAGCACCTCTCTACGCATCGCCATCGCCGCCGGGCTATTGAGCGTGACCCTGACGATGATGCTGTTATGGAGCAGCCGGGAGCTGCGCGCTCGCCAGCGGCCGTTGGCCGGGCAGGCAATGGAGCTGAGCGGCATGCTGATCCTTGCGATGCCGGGAATTGTGCTGGCGACCGGCTTCTTCCTGCTGCTCAATAACACTATCGGCCTGCCGGAGTCCGCCGACGGCATCGTCATCTTCACTAATGCCCTGATGGCGATCCCCTATGCGCTGAAAGTACTGGAAAACCCGATGCGCGACATTGCCGCCCGCTACAGCATGCTGTGCCAGTCGCTGGGTATTGAAGGCTTTGCCCGGCTGCGGGTGGTCGAGCTTCGCGCTCTCCGGCGCCCGCTGGCCCAGGCGCTCGCCTTCGCCTGCGTACTGTCGATTGGCGATTTCGGCGTGGTGGCGCTGTTCGGCAACGAGGCGTTCCGCACCCTGCCTTTCTATCTGTACCAGCAGATAGGCGCCTACCGCAGCCAGGACGGGGCCGTCACCGCCCTGCTCCTGCTGCTGCTCTGTTTCTTGTTGTTTACGCTGATTGAAAAACTTCCGGGGCGTGATGCTAAAACTCAATGATGTGACCTGGCTATACCAGCATCTGCCGATGCGCTTCACCCTCGACGTCGCGCGCGGGGAGCGCATCGCGGTGCTCGGTCCCAGCGGCGCCGGAAAGAGCACCCTGCTGAATCTGATCGCCGGGTTTCTGCCACCCGCCAGCGGCAGCCTGCTGATTAACGGCGAGGCGCATAACGCGACGCCGCCGGCGCAGCGTCCGGTCTCGATGTTGTTTCAGGAGAATAACCTGTTTAACCATCTGACCATTCGACAAAATATCAGCCTCGGGATCCACCCAGGCCTTAAACTGAGCCGCGAGCAGCAGGCGCAGGTCACGGCGATAGCTGGACAGATGGGAATTGATGCGCTGCTGGAACGTCTGCCCGGCGAGCTCTCCGGCGGTCAGCGGCAGCGCGCGGCGCTGGCCCGCTGTCTGGTGCGCCAGCAGCCGGTGCTGCTGCTGGATGAACCCTTCTCGGCGCTCGATCCGGCACTGCGCCAGGAGATGCTGTCCCTGGTCGCCGATGTCTGCGAGCAGCAGCAGCTCACCCTGCTGATGGTCTCCCACAGCGTAGAGGACGCCGCGCGCATCGCGCCGCGCTCGATGGTGGTCGCCGAAGGGCGCATTGTCTGGGATGGCGCCACCGCCGAGCTGTTAAGCGGCCACAGCAGCGCCTCGCATTTGATGGGGATCAGCGCGCGATGACTTTGTGCAGGATCGCCAGATAGACCGGCATCAGCGGATGGCGGAAGACAAATGTTAACGCTGTAGCCGCCAGCGCGACCATCAGCGGCGACAGCCACAGCAGTCGGCCGCGCGGCAGCCAGCGGGTCAGCCGATCGCCTGAGGTTTTCGCGCTCCGCCACAGCCGCCAGCACAGCCATCCCGCCAGCCAGGCCAGCAGCGCCGCCCCCAATAGCAGCCATTTAAAGCTGGCGCTGTTTTCATCAGCCGGAATATCAATCGCCGCCCCGGCGAGAATGCCCGGAAGGAAATAGAGCGGCGGCCAGAGCAGGCAGCCGATAATATTCGGTAGCACGAACTTGGCCACCGGCAGGTCGAGCATCCCGGCGACCATTGGCACCAGCGGACGCGTCGGTCCGACAAAGCGGCCAATCAGAATGGTGATCATGCTGTGCTGATGCAGCGCATGCTCGGTTTTCTCCAGCAGGGCGCGGTTTTTCTTCATAAACGACCAGCGGTGCAACGGCTTCTTAAAGCGCCAGCCGAGCCAGAATGAGATCCAGTCGCCCAGCAGGCAGCCGACAATCCCCGCCAGCCACGCCTGCCAGAAGTTAACTTCGCCGCCGCCGATGAGCGCCCCAAGGCCAGCCATCATCACCGTGCCGGGTAAGATAAGCCCCACCAGCGCCAGCGACTCGAGAAAGGCCACCAGCATCACGGCTAACAATGAGTAGACCGTGGATTGGGTAATAAAGTGTTCGAGCAATGCTTGCATAATGTACCCGGTTAAAAAACGAAGCCCGGATTCTCCGAAGCCATCGCGCCGTCGTCAAGCCATCAATTGTCTTAATAGTTTACTGGCTGTGACATTTAAGCGGGTCATCATTTCACTTTCTTTACTTTTTATTCACAACCCGCGCGGAATTCGCTCGGGCTGGCCCCGGTGCATTTTTTAAACACGCGGGAAAAATAGAGCTGATCTTCGAAGCCGACGTTGCGCCCAACGGTGGCGATCGGCATCCGCGTGGTGCTGAGCAACAGTTTGGCCTGGCTGATGCGCTGATCCTCCCGCCAGCCGAGGACGCTGACCCCCAGCTGCTGGCGGAACAGGTGCGACAGACGCGAGGGCGACAGGCAGACGTGCTGGGCGACGCTGGCGATATCAAAATGGCTGTCCGCCAGATGGTCGCTGATGTACTGGCAGGCGTCGCGCACCCGGTTGTCCAGCGGAGGATGCAGCGATTCGTTGATCGCCTCCATCCGCCGCAGCAGCAGCTGTTCCAGCAGGTTTATCGCCAACAGTTCGGAATAGCGCCCCGCCCCCTGCCCGGCATCAACGATCTGGCCGAACAGCTCGCCAAAGCGCGCCTGCCACTGTTCATCCGGACGGAAAAAGCCGGTCTGGGCAAAAATCGTTGGCCAGTTGAGCCACTCGTGCCAGTAGGCGCGCGGGCGGAAGTAGACCCACTGGTGATACCACTCGCTGGCGTCGGGATGGCGGCCATAGTGATGAATTTCCCCGGGCGGGAACAGCAGCATATCGCCCGGCCGGCAGACAAACTGTTCGCCGTGGTTGTTGATCACCCCCTCGCCGCGAATCGTCAGATTGAGAATATAGCCTTTCATACCCAGCGGGCGGTCGATAAAGAAATCCAGGTATCCCTGCGCCTCAATCGGCGTCAGGCCGGTAACCAGATGAGCGTTAAAAGAGTAGCCCGGCAGCAGCGGATCGTTTTGCGTTTCGGCCATACGCGTGGTTCTCCCCGAAGGTATCAGTGGCACCAATTGTCCATATTCATCATTTTATCGCTCTCGGCCCTGTCGCGACTGCGACGGCGGTGGGAATTTGGCGAAAAACCCGCACAGCAAGCGAAAAAAGCGCCAGTAGCGTGCATTCCACCGTGATATGCCGGGTAACAAAAGTGTCTATAAATACGGCAGAAAAGTCCACATCGAATATTTGCACGGCGTCACACTTTGCAAGGTAACAGCAAAATAATCCATAAGATTAGCGAATCCGGCCTGACGGATTTTGCCGGGGATATCTACTGTTGCTGCATGAATGATTTCTGCATGGAGTAACAAGATGGCAATTGCGATTGGCCTCGACTTTGGTAGTGACTCAGTCCGCGCTCTGGCGGTGGAATGCGCGTCCGGCGCAGAGCTGGCGACCAGCGTGGAGTGGTATCCGCGCTGGCGGGAAGGACAGTATTGCGATGGCGCTAACAACCGCTTCCGCCATCACCCGCGAGATTACATCGAGTCCATGGAAGCGGCGCTGAAAAGCGTGCTCGCTTCGCTGAGCGCCGAACAGCGCGCCGACGTCGTGGGCATTGGCGTCGACAGCACCGGCTCAACTCCGGCTCCCGTCGATGCCGAGGGCAACGTGCTGGCGCTGCGCGAAGAATTCGCTGACAACCCTAACGCCATGTTTGTCCTGTGGAAGGATCACACCGCGGTCGAGGAAGCCGAGGCGATCACCCGCCTGTGCCACCAGCCGGGCAAAGAGGATTACTCGCGCTATATCGGCGGGATCTACTCCAGCGAATGGTTCTGGGCCAAAATCCTCCACGTCACTCGCGAAGATAGCGCTGTCGCCCATGCAGCCGCCTCGTGGGTAGAGCTTTGCGACTGGGTGCCCGCCCTGCTCTCCGGTACTACGCGTCCGCAGGATCTGCGCCGCGGCCGCTGCAGCGCCGGACATAAATCGCTGTGGCATGAGAGCTGGGGCGGTCTGCCGCCGGCCAGCTTCTTCGATGAGCTTGATCCCATCATCAACCAGCATCTGGCCTGGCCGCTGTTCACCGATACCTGGACGGCCGATGTGCCGGTCGGCACGCTGAGCGCAGAGTGGGCCCAGCGCCTGGGTCTGTCGCAGAGTGTGGCCATCTCCGGCGGCGCCTTCGACTGCCACATGGGCGCCGTTGGCGCCGGCGCGCAGCCTAACGCGCTGGTGAAAGTCATCGGCACCTCCACCTGCGACATTCTGATCGCCGATAAAGAGAGCGTCGGCGAGCGCACGGTCAAAGGCATCTGCGGCCAGGTCGACGGCAGCGTGGTTCCACACTTTATCGGCATGGAGGCAGGCCAGTCCGCCTTCGGCGATATTTACGCCTGGTTTGGCCGCATTCTCGGCTGGCCGCTGGAGCAGCTGGCTCAGCAGCAGCCGGCGTTGCGCGAGCAAATCAAAGCCAGTCAAAAACAGTTACTGCCGGCGCTCACCGAAGCCTGGGCCAACAATCCATCGCTGGAGCATCTGCCGGTGGTGCTCGACTGGTTCAACGGCCGCCGCACGCCGAATGCCAACCAGCGCCTGAAAGGGGTGATCACCGACCTTAACCTGGCCACCGACGCGCCGGCGCTGTTCGGCGGTCTGATCGCCGCCACCGCCTTCGGCGCTCGCGCCATTATGGAGTGCTTCACCGAGCAGGGGATCCCGGTTAACAACGTCATGGCGCTTGGCGGTATCGCGCGGAAAAACCAGGTCATCATGCAGGCCTGCTGCGACGTGCTGAACCGTCCGCTGCAGATTGTCGCCTCCGATCAGTGCTGCGCGCTGGGGGCGGCTATCTTCGCCGCCGTCGCCGCCGGCATCTATGAGGATATTCCAGCCGCCCAACAGCGGATGGCAAGCCAGGTGGAAACTACCCTGCAGCCGCGTCCGGCGCAGGCACAGCGTTTCGAACAACTCTATCAGCGCTACCAGCAGTGGTCGGTCAGCGCGGAACAACACTATCTCCCTTCGGCTGCAAAGGCGGAAAAAGCCCCGCAATCTCAGGCAGCGCTCACCCATTAAGGATACGAAAATGACGATTTTTGATAACTATGAAGTATGGTTCGTTATTGGCAGCCAACATCTGTACGGCCCGGAAGCCCTGCGCCAGGTGACGAAGCATGCCGAACATGTGGTGAACAGCCTGAATGCGGAAGCCAAACTGCCGTGCAAACTGGTCCTTAAGCCGCTGGGCACCACCCCGGACGAGATCACCCATATCTGCCGCGACGCCAACTACGATGACAAATGCGCCGGGTTAGTGGTCTGGCTGCATACCTTCTCGCCGGCAAAAATGTGGATCAACGGCCTGACCATCCTCAATAAGCCGCTGCTGCAGTTCCATACTCAGTACAACGCCGCGCTGCCGTGGGACAGCATCGATATGGACTTTATGAACCTGAACCAGACCGCGCACGGCGGCCGCGAGTTCGGCTTCATCGGCGCCCGTATGCGCCAACAGCACAGCGTGGTCACCGGCCACTGGCAGGATAAAGAGGCCCACCAGCGTATCGGCGGCTGGATGCGTCAGGCGGTCTCCAAACAGGATACCCGTCATCTGAAAGTGTGCCGTTTCGGCGATAACATGCGCGAAGTGGCGGTGACCGACGGCGATAAAGTCGCCGCGCAGATTAAGTTTGGCTTCTCGGTGAACACCTGGGCGGTCGGCGATCTGGTGCAGGTGGTGAACAGCATCAGCGACGGCGATATCAGCGCCCTGGTCGATGAATATGAGAGCAGCTACCGTCTGACCCCGGCAGCGCAGGTTCACGGCGAGAAGCGCCAGAACGTGCTGGACGCCGCGCGCATTGAGCTGGGGATGAAACGCTTCCTCGAACAGGGCGGTTTCCACGCCTTTACCACCACCTTTGAAGATCTCCACGGCCTGAAACAGCTCCCGGGTCTCGCCGTACAGCGCCTGATGCAGCAGGGCTACGGCTTTGCCGGCGAGGGCGACTGGAAAACCGCCGCTCTGCTTCGCATCATGAAGGTGATGTCAACTGGTCTGCAGGGCGGCACCTCCTTTATGGAGGATTACACCTACCACTTCGACAATGGTAACGATCTGGTGCTCGGCTCGCACATGCTGGAAGTGTGCCCGACGATCGCCACTGCCGAGAAACCGATCCTCGACGTTCAGCCGCTGGGCATCGGCGGCAAAGCGGATCCAGCGCGCCTGATCTTCAATACTCAAACCGGCCCGGCGATCGTCGCCAGCCTGATCGACCTGGGAGACCGCTTCCGTCTGCTGGTCAATACCATCGAAACCGTCCCAACGCCGCACGATCTGCCGAAGCTGCCGGTGGCCAACGCCCTGTGGAAAGCGCAGCCGGATCTGCGTACCGCGTCGGAAGCCTGGATCATCGCCGGCGGCGCGCACCATACCGTCTTCAGCCATGCGCTGAACCTCGACGATATGCGCCAGTTCGCCGAGCTGCATGATATCGAGCTGACCGTCATTGACAACGATACCCGTCTGCCGTCCTTCAAGGACGCGCTGCGCTGGAATGAAGTGTATTACGGTTCAAAACGCTAAGAGGCTGTCCCCTCACCCTTCCCCTCTCCCCGTTGGGGAGAGGGGACCGACCGGGCGCCATGCCGCCTTTCTCCCTCTCCCGCCGGGAGAGGGTCGGGGTGAGGGATACCCGACTCGCCTGCTATTCGGAGCACACTATGTTAGAAGATCTTAAACGCCAGGTGCTGGAAGCTAACCTGGCCCTGCCAAAGCATAATCTGGTGACCTTAACCTGGGGCAACGTCAGCGCCGTCGACCGCGAGAAAGGGGTGTTCGTGATCAAACCCTCCGGTGTGGATTACCGCGTGATGACCGCCGACGATATGGTGGTGGTCAGTCTGGAGAGCGGCGAAGTGGTAGAGGGTAATAAAAAGCCCTCGTCGGATACCCCGACCCATCGCCTGCTGTATCAGGCTTTCCCGACGCTGGGCGGCATTGTGCATACCCATTCGCGCCACGCCACCATCTGGGCGCAGGCCGGGCAATCTATTCCCGCGACCGGCACTACCCATGCCGACTACTTTTATGGCCCGGTGCCCTGCACCCGGTTAATGACTGATGCGGAGATCAACGGCGACTATGAGTGGGAAACCGGCAACGTGATTGTCGAAACCTTCCGCCAGCAGCGAATCGACCCGGCGCAGATGCCCGGCGTGCTGGTCCATTCCCACGGCCCGTTCGCCTGGGGCAAGAACGCCGAAGACGCGGTGCATAACGCCATCGTGCTGGAAGAGATCGCCTATATGGGGATTTTCTGCCGCCAGCTGGCGCCGCAGCTGCCGGCTATGCAGCAGACCCTGCTGGATAAGCACTATCTGCGTAAGCATGGGGCCAAAGCCTACTACGGCCAATAATCACCCTGCTCGCGCTGCGCTTAGCAGGGCCAGGGCTCTGCGCCATCTGGTAACCGGGATAAGGCGCAAGCCGCAATCCGGGGCAACATTAGCGCCGAACACCTGTATAAAACCCCAGCGCCCCTCATGAAACCAGGCTATAATCAGGCCTGGTTTTTTATCGGCGAGAATACCCGTGACCCAGCCACGAGCAGGATTTTTACTCACCCGTCACTGGCGGGACACTCCGCAGGGCACCGAGCTCTCCTTCTGGCTGGCCACCGACGACGGTCCGCTGCAGGTAACCCTCCCGCCGCAGGAGTCCGTCGCCTTTATTCCCGAAGCGCAGCGGGCGCAGGCTGAACGGCTGCTGCAGGGGGAGAAAGGGCTCCGCTTCGCCCCGCTGGCCCTGAAAGATTTCCACCGTCAGCCAATTGTTGGCCTCTACTGCCGCGCCCATCGCCAGTTGATGCGTCTGGAGAAGATGCTCCGCGACAGCGGCGTCACCGTTTACGAAGGCGATATCCGCCCGCCGGAGCGCTATCTGATGGAGCGCTTTATCACCGCCCCGGTGTGGGTGGAAGGCGAAACGCGCGGCTCGCAGCTGGTCAACGCGCGCATGAAGCCGAACCCTGACTATCGTCCGCCGCTGAAATGGGTGTCGCTGGATATCGAAACCAGCCGCCACGGCGAGCTGTACTGCATCGGTCTGGAAGGCTGCGGCCAGCGGGTGGTCTACATGCTGGGCCCCGAACCGGAAACGCCGCCAGACGTCGACTTCGAGCTGGTCTTCATCGCCAGCCGTCCCCTGCTGCTGGAAAAGCTTAACGCCTGGTTTGCCGAACACGACCCAGACGTGCTGATCGGCTGGAACGTAGTGCAGTTCGATCTGCGCGTTCTGCAAAAGCACGCCGAACGCTATCGTATCCCGCTGCGGCTCGGCCGCGGCAACAGCGAGCTGGAGTGGCGTGAGCACGGCTTTAAGAACGGCGTCTATTTCGCCCAGGCCAACGGGCGGCTGATTATCGACGGCATCGACGCGCTAAAATCGGCGTTCTGGAATTTCTCCTCCTTTTCGCTGGAGGCGGTGGCCCGCGAGCTGCTGGGAGAAGGCAAAGCCATCGACAACCCATGGGATCGGATGGATGAGATCGAGCGCCGGTTTCATGAAGACAAACCGGCGCTGGCCATCTATAACCTGCAGGATTGCGAGCTGGTGACGCGGATCTTCCACAAAACGGAGATCATGCCGTTTTTGCTCGAACGGGCGACGGTCAACGGTCTGCCCGCCGACCGCCACGGCGGCTCGGTCGCCGCCTTCAGCCATCTCTATTTCCCGCGCATGCACCGCCTGGGCTACGTGGCGCCGAATCTCGGCGACGTACCGCCGCAGGCGAGCCCCGGCGGCTACGTGATGGACTCCCGCCCCGGCCTGTATGACTCGGTGCTGGTGCTGGACTATAAAAGCCTGTATCCGTCGATTATTCGTACCTTTTTAATCGATCCGGTCGGCCTGGTTGAAGGGCTGGCGCAACCCGATGACCAGCACAGTATCGAGGGCTTCCTCGGCGCCCGCTTCTCGCGAGATAAGCACTGCCTGCCGGGGATTGTCAGCCAGATCTGGCACGGCCGGGATGAAGCCAAACGCCAGCACAATAAGCCGCTCTCCCAGGCGCTGAAGATTATCATGAACGCCTTCTACGGCGTGCTGGGCACCAGCGCCTGCCGCTTCTTCGACCCGCGTCTCGCCTCGTCGATTACCATGCGCGGCCATGCGATCATGCGCCAGACCAAAGCGCTAATTGAAGCCAAAGGCTACGACGTTATCTACGGCGATACCGATTCCACCTTCGTCTGGCTGAAACGCCCGCATAGCGAAGCCCAGACGGCGGAGATCGGCCGCGAGCTGGTCAGCGACGTCAACGCCTGGTGGGCGCAGGAGCTTGGTAAAAGCCAGCTGACCAGCGCCCTGGAGCTGGAGTATGAAACCCACTTCTGCCGCTTTTTAATGCCGACGATCCGCGGCGCCGATACCGGCAGCAAGAAGCGCTATGCCGGGATGATTCAGGAGGGCGATGCCCAGCGCATGGTGTTCAAGGGGCTGGAAACGGTGCGTACCGACTGGACGCCGCTGGCCCAGCAGTTTCAACAGGAGTTATACCTGCGCATCTTCCGCAACCAGCCGTATCAGGATTATGTGCGGGAGACTATCGCCAGGCTGATGAACGGCGAGCTCGACGAACAGCTGGTTTATCGCAAACGCCTGCGCCGGCCGCTGGCGGAGTATCAGCGCAACGTACCGCCGCACGTGCGCGCCGCCCGGCTTGCCGATGAACACAACCTGAAGCTTGGGCGGGCGCAGCAGTATCAGCAGCGCGGCACCATCAAATACGTCTGGACCACCAGCGGCCCGGAGCCGGTGGATTACCAGCAGTCGCCGCTCGATTACGATCACTATTTAACAAAGCAGTTGCAGCCGGTGGCGGAAGGGATCCTGCCCTTCGTCAACGATGACTTTGCTACAATAGTGACAGGACAGTTGGGGCTATTTTGATTTTTTGTCACCCATTCCACGGGCACGAAAGCCTAAAAATGAAGCGTGAGGAGAACGTGACGAACGTTCTGCCATCCAGTAATATAGCGCCCTTTCCATTCCTGGCCCCAATTTTGACGCATCTCCGATTGTTCATGGAGATGATCAACTATTGCCTGCAATTAAAGAACTAAAGAGCCGAACATATATGCCTTTTACACTTGGTCAACGCTGGATTAGCGACACAGAGAGCGAACTAGGATTAGGGACGGTGGTAGCGCTGGATGCGCGCATGGTCACTCTCCTTTTCCCCGCCATCGGCGAAAACCGTCTGTACTCTCGCAACGATTCCCCGATCACCCGCGTAATGTTTAACCCGGGCGACACCATCACCAGCCATGAAGGCTGGCAGCTCCACGTTGACAAAGTGAATGAAGAGAACGGGCTGCTGTCCTACACTGGCACCCGCCTGGACACCCAGGAAGCGAACGTCACCCTGCGTGAAGTGCTGCTCGACAGCAAACTGGTATTCAGCAAACCGCAGGACCGCCTGTTCGCCGGCCAAATCGACCGTATGGATCGCTTTGCCCTGCGCTACCGCGCGCGCAAGTTCCAGAGCGAACAGTACCGCATGCCGTGGAGCGGCCTGCGCGGCCAGCGCACCAGCCTGATCCCGCACCAGCTGCATATTGCCCACGATGTGGGCCGTCGTCACGCGCCGCGCGTCCTGCTGGCCGATGAAGTGGGCTTAGGTAAAACCATTGAAGCCGGGATGATCCTGCACCAGCAGCTGCTCTCCGGCGCCGCAGAGCGCGTGCTGATCGTGGTCCCGGAAACCCTCCAGCACCAGTGGCTGGTGGAGATGCTGCGCCGTTTCAACCTGCGTTTCTCGCTGTTCGATGACGAGCGCTACGCCGAAGCGCAGCACGATGCCTACAATCCGTTCGAAACCGAACAGCTGGTGATCTGCTCTTTAGACTTCGTGCGTCGCAGCAAGCAGCGCCTGGAGCACCTGTGCGACGCCGAGTGGGACCTGATGGTGGTCGACGAAGCGCACCACCTGGTGTGGAGCGAAGAGGCGCCGAGCCGTGAATATCAGGCTATTGAACAGCTGGCTGAGCGCGTGCCGGGTATCCTGCTGCTGACCGCGACGCCGGAACAGCTGGGAATGGAGAGCCATTTTGCGCGCCTGCGTCTGTTGGATCCGAACCGCTTCCACGATTTTGAACAGTTTGTCGAAGAACAGCAGAACTACCGTCCGGTGGCCGACGCCGTCGCGCTGCTGCTGGCGGGCAACAAGCTGAGCGATAGCGAACTCAATACCCTGGGCGATCTGATCGGCGAGCAGGATATCGAGCCGCTGCTGCAGGCCGCCAACAGCGATCGCGAAGATGCCCAGGCCGCGCGCCAGGAGCTGATCTCGATGCTGATGGACCGCCACGGCACCAGCCGCGTGCTGTTCCGTAATACCCGTAACGGCGTCAAAGGTTTCCCGAAACGCGAGCTGCACACCATTCGTCTGCCGCTGCCGACCCAGTACCAGACGGCCATCAAAGTGTCCGGCATTATGGGCGCGCGCAAAACCGCGGAAGAGCGCGCGCGCGACATGCTCTATCCGGAGCAGATCTATCAGGAATTTGAAGGTGATACCGGTACCTGGTGGAACTTCGACCCGCGCGTCGAGTGGCTGATGGGTTACCTGACCAGCCATCGCTCGCAGAAGGTGCTGGTAATCTGCGCTAAGGCCGCCACCGCCCTGCAGCTGGAACAGGTGCTGCGCGAGCGCGAAGGCATCCGCGCCGCGGTGTTCCATGAAGGGATGTCGATTATCGAACGCGACCGCGCCGCGGCGTGGTTTGCTGAAGAAGACACCGGCGCCCAGGTGCTGCTGTGCTCCGAGATCGGCTCCGAAGGACGCAACTTCCAGTTCGCCAGCAACCTGGTGATGTTCGACCTGCCGTTTAACCCGGATCTGCTGGAGCAGCGTATCGGTCGTCTCGACCGTATCGGCCAGGCGCACGATATCCAGATCCACGTTCCGTACCTGGAAAAAACCGCGCAGTCGGTGCTGGTGCGCTGGTATCACGAAGGGCTCGACGCCTTCGAACATACCTGCCCGACCGGTCGCACCGTCTACGACAGCGTGCACGATGAACTGATCAACTATCTTGCGGCGCCGGAATCCACCGACGGCTTTGACGATCTGATCAAATCCTGCCGCCAACAGCATGATGCCCTGAAGGCGCAGCTGGAGCAGGGCCGCGACCGTCTGCTGGAGATCCACTCCAACGGCGGCGAGAAAGCCCAGGCCCTGGCGGAGAGCATCGAAGAGCAGGATGACGACACCAGCCTGATCGCTTTCTCGATGAACCTGTTCGATATCGTCGGCATCAACCAGGACGACCGCGGTGAAAACCTGATCGTCCTCACCCCTTCCGACCATATGCTGGTGCCGGATTTCCCGGGCCTGCCGGAAGACGGTTGCACCATCACCTTCGAACGTGACGTGGCGCTGTCGCGTGAAGATGCGCAATTTATTACCTGGGAACACCCGCTGATACGCAACGGTCTGGACCTGATCCTTTCCGGCGATACCGGCAGCAGCACCATTTCCCTGCTGAAGAACAAGGCGCTGCCGGTCGGCACCCTGCTGCTGGAGCTGATCTATGTCGTCGAAGCGCAGGCGCCGAAGCAGCTGCAGCTCAACCGCTTCCTGCCGGCGACCCCGGTTCGCATGCTGCTGGATAAAAACGGCAACAACCTCGCCGCGCAGGTGGAGTTCGAAAGCTTCAACCGCCAGCTGAGCGCGGTCAACCGCCATACCGGTAGCAAGCTGGTCAATGCGGTGCAGCAGGACGTTCATGCGATTCTGCAGCAGGGTGAAGCGCAGATCGCCAAAGCGGCGCAGGGGCTGATCGACGCGGCGCGTAACGAAGCCGATGAAAAGCTGACGGCGGAGCTGTCGCGTCTGGAAGCGCTGAAGGCGGTGAACCCGAACATCCGTGACGACGAACTGGCGGCGATCGAAAGCAACCGTCAGCAGGTGATGGATGCGCTGGCGCAGGCCGGATGGCGTCTGGACGCGCTGCGTCTGATCGTCGTCACTCACCAGTAACGGAACGCGAACATGGCGATGGAAAACTACAATCCGCCGCAGGATCCCTGGCTGGTGATCCTGTATCAGGATGAGCACATCATGGTGGTCAACAAGCCGAGCGGCTTGTTGTCCGTCCCCGGTCGTCTTGAGGAGCATAAAGACAGCGTGATGACGCGCATTCAGCGCGACTTCCCGCAGGCCGAATCGGTGCATCGCCTGGATATGGCCACCAGCGGCGTGATTGTGGTGGCGCTGAATAAAGCCGCCGAGCGTGAACTGAAGCGTCAGTTCCGCGAGCGCGAGCCGAAGAAGCAGTACGTCGCCCGCGTCTGGGGCCATCCGCAGCCGGCGGAAGGCCTCGTGGATTTACCGCTGATTTGCGACTGGCCGAACCGGCCAATGCAGAAGGTGTGCTATGAAACCGGCAAAGCGGCGCAAACCGAATATGAGGTGCTGGAGTACGCAGAAGATAACACCGCCCGCGTGCGCCTGAAGCCGATTACCGGACGGTCGCACCAGCTGCGCGTGCATATGCTGGCGCTGGGGCATCCGATCCTTGGCGACCGCTTCTATGCCACGCCGGAGGCGCTGGTGATGGCCCCGCGCCTGCTGCTGCACGCCGAGACGCTCACCATCACCCATCCTGCCTACGGCAACGCGATGACCTTTCGCGCGCCGATCGACTTTTAACGCTCACACTTCGAGTTGCATGCGGGTTGGCTGCGTGCAACTCGGATTAGTGAGGATACAGAAAACAATCCCGATTAATCGCGGGCGAACCACGCGTCAATCATCTGCTCAACGCGGGCGACGACGAGATCGGTGTCGTGACGACGGCTGCGCGCACAGGCGTGCGCCGGCTCATCGCACAGCAGGCAGCGGCGCTGCGATTCGCCCAGCGACTGGCGTCCCACCAGCCCGTTCTGCGGACAGATTACATCGATATCCCACAGGCGTCCCAGCGGATGGCTCTGCTCCAGCGTACTGCACATCGCTTTGATTTCGCTGGCCGGATGCGCTACGCACCACAGCGCTTCTGGCCCGGTCGGCAGCCATAGCACCTGACGATCCAGCGTTTGCCAGCGGTGCTTCCACAGCAGCTGATCGCAGGCCTGGAGGGCAACGCCCATCATATTGCGATAGCGAATGCTGTCCTTCACCGCCCCCGGGGTCACCAGGGTCAGGGAAATAACAGGCTGCTGATAATGGGCCAACCAGTCGGCCTGGCGGGCTGCACGCTGCTCTTTCGCCGCCAGCAATGCGTCGATGCTGACGCCCGCCTGGGCGGGAGTATCCACTGACATTAATTCCTCTCCTACATATGATAAATACGACAGCGCCTGGACTGTCATGATGATGGTTGCGATAGCCGATCGCGCGCTGATTGTAACGCTAAATGCGGAGCATTTAGGATACAGAACGCAGATATTTTCGGCGTTCTGTAGCGGAAAATAGCAGATTTATCGCTGAGCGTAGCGTTATATCACGCCAGATAGTGGCTGAGGAACAGCAACCCCAGCGAGACATTTATCGCCCCGCCGATGCGGGTAGCGATCTGCGCGAACGGCATCAGGCTCATGCGGTTGCCGGCGGTCAGGATCGCCACATCGCCGGTGCCGCCCTGCCCGCTCTGGCAACAGGAAACAATCGCCACATCGATCGGGTGCATCCCTATCTTTTTACCAACCAGGAAACCGGTCGCCACCAGCGCGGAGACGGTACTGACGATCACCAGCAGGTTGGTTAAAGTGAAGGCGTTTACCAGTTCCTGCCACGGGGTGATCGCCACGCCGACGGCAAAGAGGATCGGGTAGGTGACCGCGGTGCGGAAGAATTTATACACCATCTGCGACCCCTCCTGCAGACGCGGAGACACCACGTTAGCCAGCTTTAACAGCACCGCGAGGAACAGCATGCCTACCGGCGCCGGCAGACCAATCAGTTTGTGGCCGAGCATCCCCATCATATACAGCAGTACCGCCAGCAGCGCGCCGGAGGCGAGGGTCCCAACGTCGGTCTTACCGCTCACGCCTTCGCTCTCGCTGAGGCTGCGGGTTTCATGGCTGCGGTTCGGCATCAGTTGCCCTTCGCCGGTCAGATGCGGGAAGCGCTTGCCGAGCTGGTTGAGGCAGCCGGAGATGACGATCGCCGTCAGGCTGCCAAGCATCACCATCGGCAATACCCGGCCCAGGGCCACGCCCTGCTCCATATGCATCAGCGCGGCATAACCCATTGACAGCGGGATCGCCCCCTCTCCCACGCCGCCGGCCATAATCGGCAGCACGATAAAGAAGAACACCTGGAACGGCTCCATGCCCAGCAGCGTGCCGACGCCGATGCCCACCAGCATGCCGACCACTTCGCCGCACAGCATCGGGAAGAAGATCTTCAGAAAGCCCTGAATCAGCGTGGTGCGGTTCATACTCATGATGCTGCCGACAATGATGCAGCAGATATAGAGATAGAGGATGTTAGTGGATTTATAGAATTTGGTCGTGGATTCAATAACCACGTCAGGCAGCAGACCATAGTGGACCAGCGCGGAAGGAATAAAGGTGGCGCAGATCGCCGCCGCACCGAGTTTCCCCAGCACCGGGAGGCGTTTACCAAACTCGCCGCAGGCGAAGCCAAAGAAAGCCAGGGTGGCCACCATCACCACGATATCGCTCGGCAGTTTGCCGCCAAGGCAGTCGAGGGCAATCAGTCCTCCGGCCAGCAGAAACAGCGGCAGCGGGACGATCCCCACCTTCCAGTTATCCATAATATGCCACCAGCGCTGCTTGAGCGTGGTTTTCGGCGTATCGATCGGTTCAAGGGTTGCAGAGAATGCATTGTCTGTGGTGCTCATAAATTCAGCCCTGTCGTTATTATTCATTTTCAGCGTAAAGGGACAGCGGCGTCGTTAATGTGAAGCTTCCCAGATTAAAAAAGAAGTTTTAATGGTCACTATGGTTTTTATGGTTTCTATTCGCTGAACTGCCCGAGAGTGATATATCTCTGATTTATGACTGTGGTTTTTATGGTTTTTATTTCCCGCCGGCCGCCTATTTCCGCCGCGACCGCTGGCGGCAGCCCGCGCCTGCGCCGCTGATCACAACTTTCCCTTAACATTTACGTCACGTGACAGAAAAATGATAGAGTGCCGGTATGGTTAATACGTCGTCCGGGGCCTATGAAATTATCTTTTCAATATAAGCTGTTTATTTCTCTGGTCGCTTTTTTCTCGGTCCTTTTTATCGCGCTGGGCATTTATTATTATTTTGACGCCAGCCGCCAGCTTTATCAGGAGATGAGCGCCCGGGCCAAAATACAGGCCGAAGAGATAGCCCTGATGCCGAATTTACGTCAACAGGTCAGCCGGCACGATCCACAGGCGATTCAGGCGTTTATGCAGCAAATCGCCGCCCATAGCGACGCCAGCTTTATCGTCATCGGCGACCGTCAGGGAGTTCATCTGTTTCATTCCGTCCATCCGGAGTGGGTTGGCACCCGACTGGTCGGTGGCGACAACCAGGCGGTACTGGAAGGGAAATCCATCACCACCATTCGCAAAGGCGGCCTCGGGGTCTCGCTGCGCAGCAAAACGCCCATCGTTGATGACGCAGGGCGAGTGATCGGTATTGTCTCCGTCGGCTACCTCACCAGCTATCTCGACAGCATTACTCTGACTAAAGTGATCAATATTTTTATCGCCGCCGTCCTGCTGCTCATCGCCCTGTTTATCTTCTCCTGGTACTTTACCCGCAGCATCAAGAAGCAGATTTTTTCGCTCGAGCCGCGGGAAATTGGCCTGCTGGTTCGCCAGCAAAAGGCGATGATGGAGTCGATCTTTGAGGGGGTGATCGTCATCGATCGCCAGCGGCGTATTGAGGTGATAAACCATGCCGCCCGCAGCCTGCTGGGGCTCAGCCAGCCCGCCCGCCAGCTGCGCGGTCAGTCGATCGACAGCGTCATTTCGCCGCAGCCCTTTTTCGCCAGCGGCGACATGCTCGAACGCGATACCCACGATGAGCTGTGCCGCTTCAACCAGTTGACCGTGCTCGCCAGTCGGGTGCGCATTATGCTGGAGAATACCCTGCAGGGCTGGGTGATCACATTCCGTGACCGCAATGAAATCAATGCCCTCACCGCCCAGCTGAGCCAGGTGAAGCGCTATGTCGACAATCTGCGCATCATGCGCCACGAGCAGCTCAACCGGATGACTACCCTCTCCGGCCTGCTGCATATGGGCCATTATGACGAAGCGATCCGCTATATTCAGGCCCAGTCGGAACATGCTCAGGAGCTACTGGACTTTATCTCCTCGCACTTCCACTCGCCGACGCTATGCGGTCTGCTGCTCGGCAAAGCCACCCGCGCCCGCGAAAAAGGCGTGGCGCTGAGCTTCGACCCGGCCTGCCGTATCGACCGCCCCCTGCCGTCGCTAATGGAATCCGAGCTGATCTCCATCATCGGCAACCTGCTGGATAACGCCATCGAAGCCACGCAGCGTGCCGAGCTGCCGCATGAGCCGGTTGAAGTCCTGATCCAGCTCAACGCCCGGGAGTTGATTATCGAAGTGGCCGACCGCGGCGTCGGCATCCGCCCCGATATCCGCGAGCGCATTTTTGAACGCGGCGTCACCACCAAAACCCGTGGCGATCACGGCATTGGTCTGTATCTTATTGAACATTATGTCACTCAGGCGGGCGGCACCATCGAAGTCGCCGATAACGCGCCGCGGGGAACGATCTTCACCCTATTTATCCCGGCCGACGCGCACGCCTGTCCGCAACCGGAGGTCCACGATGCATCATGACCTGGTCGATGTGCTAATCATTGAAGATGAGAGCGAACTGGCGCGCCTGCACGCCGAGCTTGTGCAAAAACACCCGCGACTGCGGCTGGCAGGCATGGCGACCTCCCTCGCCCAGGCGCGGCAGCTGCTTCACGCCACGCCGCCGCAGCTGGTGCTGCTGGATAACTATTTACCGGACGGCAAAGGCGTCACGCTGATGACCGACCCGGCGCTGGCGACCAGCCAATGCTCGGTGATCTTTATCACCGCCGCCAGCGATATGGAAACCTGCAGCCAGGCCATCCGCAACGGCGCCTTCGACTATATCCTTAAGCCGGTATCATGGAAGCGGCTGAGCCAGTCGCTGGAGCGCTTTATCCAGTTCTACGATCAGCAACGGGAGTGGAAAATCGTCGATCAGCAAAACGTCGATTCCCTCTATCAACTGCAGGCGAAGAACTATCGCGTGGATAGCGGCAGCAAGGGGATTGAAGAGAAAACGCTGGCGCTGGTGCAGGGACTGTTTAGCGACCGGGAAGCGCACTGTTTTTCCGTTGATGAAGTGGTCAGCGCCGCCGGGCTTAGCAAAACCACCGCCCGTCGCTATCTGGAGCACGGCGTTGAGACCGGTTTTCTGGAAGTGGAGATGCTGTACGGAAAAATTGGCCATCCGCGGCGGCTGTATCGCCGCGCTAAGGTCAAAAGTTAAAACCCCTCGCCGGACGGGAGGGGCTGGAAACGTCAGAAGCCGCGCTGCTCTTTGATCAGCTCCCAGGCCTTCTGGATCTCCTGGGCCTTCTGTTTGGCCATCTCCATCATCTCCGGCGGCAGACCTTTCGCTACCAGCTTGTCCGGATGATGTTCGTTCATCAGCTTGCGATAGGCGCGCTTCACCGTCGCCGCATCGTCGGTCGGTTTTACTCCCAGCACATTGCAGGCATCTTCGAGGGTCGGCCCACGCTGCGCCTGCTGCCAGCCGGCGTTGCCGCCATGCTGGCCATAAGAGCGCTGCTGCGAACCGCCGCCAAACTGGGCGCCGCCCTGCATCATCCGCAGGAATTGATCGAACTGGGCGCGGGAGATGCCGAGCTCGTCGGCAATGACGAACAGCACTTCACGTTCGTTAGGATGCAGTTCGCCATCAGCGAACGCCGCCTGCAGCTGAATTTCCAGAAACATCCGAATCAGATCGAAACGGCCAAAGCAGACGCTGCGCAGCTGACGCATTTTCTCGCGCAGGGGATAGTTGTCGGCCTTACCGTCGCGAAACGCCTGCTGCGCCGCGGTGCGCGAGGCGCCATGCAGGTTCATGCGATCCATTAGCACATTGGCGACATGAATATCCGCTTCGGTAACGCGGCCCTTGGATTTGGTCAGGTGCCCCATCACTTCGAAGGTGGTGGAAAAGAAGAGCGACTGACGCTCCTGCTGATTGGCGAAGAGATTTAACCGGCGGCTGCGCGCCCGGTCAAACATATGGCCGACCAGAAAGCCAAGCACCACGCCCCAGAACCCACCACCCATCAGCAAAGCCACTGCCACGCCAATCACTTTACCCAAATACTGCATAGACTCCCCAACTGTTTATCGCCGTTAAGCTCGAATATGACCGCACGTTACCCGGCACTCGCGCCTCGGTCAATTGTGGGACATAGCCTATAATTTGCTTTATCATACTCGTCATTCAACAGGGTGCCTAACGCTCGGGCTCGAAACGGGCAGGATTAACACTAGCGTGATAATGTTGAGTAAGTTAGGCTCTGACCGTTTGCAAGCCGCTGTCACAAGATGATGGAACAATAAATACAACGTATGAAAAAACGTATTCCCAGCCTCCTGGCTACGATGATTGCCAGCGCCTTGTATAGCCAACAAGGCCTCGCTGCCGATCTCGCAACGCAATGTATGCTTGGCGTGCCAAGCTATGATCGTCCGCTCGTGGAAGGTCGTCCTGGCGATCTGCCGGTGACGATTAACGCCGATCATGCGAAGGGCAACTACCCGGACAACGCCGTCTTTACCGGCAACGTCGATATTAACCAGGGGAATAGTCGCCTCCGCGCCGACGAAGTTCAGCTGCATCAGCAGCAGGCCGCGGGCCAGGCGCAGCCGGTGCGCACGGTGGACGCGCTGGGCAACGTGCATTACGACGATAACCAGGTGATCCTCAAAGGGCCAAAAGCCTGGTCGAATCTGAATACCAAAGATACCAACGTCTGGCAGGGCGATTATCAAATGGTCGGACGCCAGGGACGCGGCACCGCCGACCTGATGAAACAGCGCGGTGAAAACCGCTATACCATTCTCGAAAACGGCAGCTTTACCTCCTGTCTGCCGGGCTCCGACACCTGGAGCGTCGTCGGCAGCGAAGTTATCCACGATCGCGAAGAGCAGGTTGCCGAGATCTGGAACGCCCGCTTCAAGCTTGGCTCTGTGCCGATTTTCTATAGCCCCTACCTGCAGCTGCCGGTGGGCGATAAGCGTCGTTCAGGCTTCCTGATCCCGAACGCGAAATACAGCACCAAAAACGGCGTGGAATTCTCCCTGCCGTACTACTGGAACATCGCGCCAAACTTCGATGCCACTATTACTCCGCACTATATGAACAAACGCGGCGGCGTGATGTGGGAAAACGAGTTCCGCTATCTGACCCAGCTCGGCAGCGGCTTAACTGAATTCGACTACCTGCCGTCGGATAAAGTCTACGAAGACGACCACTCGAGCGACAGCAACAGCCGCCGCTGGCTGTTCTACTGGAACCACTCAGGGGTTATCGATCAGGTATGGCGTCTGAACGCTGACTACACCAAGGTCAGCGATCCTGACTACTTCAACGACTTCAGCTCGAAATATGGTTCCAGTACCGACGGCTATGCGACGCAGAAATTCAGCGCCGGTTACGTCAACCAGAACTTTGACGCCACGGTATCGACCAAACAGTTCCAGGTCTTTGACCGCGAATCGAGCAACTCCTATTCGGCTGAGCCGCAGCTCGACGTCAACTACTACCAGAATGATGTCGGTCCGTTCGATACCCATCTCTATGGACAGGTTGCCCATTTTGTTAACTCGAATAACAACATGCCGGAAGCGACCCGCGTTCACTTCGAACCGACGATCAACCTGCCGCTGTCCAACGGTTGGGGCAGTCTGAATACCGAAGCCAAGCTGCTGGCGACTCACTACCAGCAGAGCAACCTCGATAAGTACAATGCCGCCAACGGCACTGACTATAAAGAGTCCGTCAGCCGCGTAATGCCGCAGTTTAAAGTCGACGGCAAAATGGTCTTTGAACGCGACCTGCAGGAGGGATTCACCCAAACGCTGGAACCGCGCGTGCAGTATCTGTACGTGCCGTACCGCGATCAGAGTGAAATCGGCAACTACGACTCCACGCTGTTGCAGTCGGATTACACCGGTCTGTTCCGCGACCGTACCTATAGCGGTCTGGACCGCATCGCGTCGGCTAATCAGGTCACCACCGGGCTCACCTCGCGCGTGTATGATGCCGCCGCGGTGGAACGTTTTAATATTTCCGTTGGTCAAATCTACTATTTCACCGAGTCACGCACCGGTGATGACAACATCAACTGGGAGAACAACGATACCACGGGTTCACTGGTCTGGGCCGGCGATACCTACTGGCGCATTGCCGATGAATGGGGTCTGCGCGGAGGGATCCAGTACGATACGCGTCTGGATAACGTTGCCACTGGTAACGGCACCATTGAATACCGTCGCGATGAGAACCGCTTAGTTCAGCTTAACTATCGTTACGCCAGCCCGGAATATATTCAGGCCACGCTGCCGTCATATTCCACCGCGGCACAATATAAACAGGGTATTTCGCAGGTGGGGATGACCGCCAGTTGGCCGATTGTCGATCGCTGGTCCGTGGTCGGGGCCTACTACTACGATACTAATACCCGGAAAGCAGCAAACCAGATGTTGGGTGTGCAGTATAACTCCTGCTGCTACGCCATCCGTCTTGGCTACGAACGTAAAGTCAACGGCTGGAACAGCAACGACAACGGCGGCGAGAGCAAATACGATAACACCTTCGGAATCAATATCGAATTGCGCGGTCTGAGCTCTAACTACGGCCTCGGCACCCAGCAGATGCTGCGCTCGAACATTTTACCGTACCAGAGCTCCCTGTGATGCGGCTGGTCTACAACATCTTCCGCATTTGCGGTTAATCGAAATGGAAAAAGTATGAAGAACTGGAAAACGCTGCTTCTCGGTATCGCCATGATCGCGAATACCAGTTTCGCTGCCCCCCAGGTGGTCGATAAAGTAGCGGCCGTCGTCAATAATGGCGTCGTGCTGGAAAGCGACGTCGATGGTTTGATGCAATCGGTTAAGCTCAATGCTGGTCAGGCTGGCCAACAGCTGCCGGATGACGCCACCCTGCGCCATCAAATCCTCGAAAGACTGATCATGGACCAGATCGTGTTACAGATGGGGCAGAAGATGGGCGTGAAGATCTCTGACGACCAGCTCGATCAGGCTATCGCCAACATCGCCAAACAAAATAATATGACCTTGGATCAGATGCGCAGCCGTCTGGCCTATGAAGGCATCAACTACAACACCTACCGTAACCAGATCCGTAAAGAGATGCTGATTTCGGAAGTGCGTAACAATGAAGTGCGTCGTCGCATCACCGTGCTGCCGCAGGAAGTGGAAGCGCTGGCGAAACAGATCGGCGACCAGAACGACGCCAGCACCGAGCTCAACCTGAGCCACATCCTGATCCCGCTGCCGGAGAACCCGACCTCTGACGAAGTCGCCGCGGCCCAGGAGCAAGCAAACTCCATCGTTGAGCAGGCGCGCAACGGCGCCAACTTCGGCAAACTGGCGATCACCTACTCCGCTGACCAACAGGCGCTGAAGGGTGGCCAGATGGGCTGGGGCCGTATCCAGGAGCTGCCGGGCATTTTCGCTCAGGCGTTAAGCACCGCGAAGAAAGGGGATATCGTCGGTCCAATTCGTTCCGGCGTTGGTTTCCACATTCTGAAAGTCAACGACCTGCGCGGTGGTACCCAGAATATCTCCGTTACCGAGGTTCACGCCCGTCATATTCTGCTGAAACCGTCGCCGATCATGAACGACGCCCAGGCTCAGGCTAAGCTGGAACAGATCGCAGCCGAGATTAAGAGCGGGAAAATCACGTTTGCTCAAGCGGCGAAAACCTATTCGGAAGATCCGGGCTCGGCAAACCAGGGCGGTGATTTAGGCTGGGCCACGCCGGACATCTTTGACCCGGCGTTCCGCGATGCGCTGATGCGTCTGAACAAAGGGCAGACCAGCGGACCGGTGCACTCTTCCTTTGGCTGGCATCTGATCGAACTGCTGGATAGCCGTCAGGTCGACAGAACCGACGCCGCGCAGAAAGATCGTGCTTACCGCATGCTGATGAACCGCAAATTCTCTGAAGAAGCGGCAACCTGGATGCAGGAACAGCGCGCCAGTGCGTATGTTAAAATTCTGAGCAACTAATATCGATGCCTGAAACCCGTAAAGTTGTTATCACTCCCGGCGAACCCGCCGGGATTGGCCCTGACCTGGTCGTGCAGCTTGCCCAGCGCGACTGGCCAGTTGAGCTGGTGATTTGCGCCGATGGCGCCCTGTTAACTGACCGAGCCAAGCGGCTCGGTCTTCCTTTATCTCTCCTCCCTTACGATCCCGCGCAACCTCCTGTTCCTCAGCGCGCCGGTACCCTGACGCTGCTGAACGTGCCGCTAAACGTCCCGGCGGAGCCCGGCGTGCTGAACGTGCAAAACGGCGCCTACGTAGTGGAGACGCTGGCGCGCGCCTGCGACGGCTGCCTTAGCGGCGAGTTTGCGGCGTTAGTGACCGGCCCGGTGCATAAAGGCAACATCAACGACGCCGGTATCGCCTTTACCGGTCATACCGAGTTCTTTGAAGAGCGCGCGAAGGCCAGCAAAGTGGTGATGATGTTGGCGACCGAGGAGCTGCGGGTGGCGCTGGTCACCACCCATCTGCCGTTGAAAGCCATCAGCGAAGCGATTACCCCCGAGCTACTGCGCGAGATCATCACCATTCTCGATCACGACCTGCGCACGAAATTTGGCATTGCCCAGCCGCATGTGCTGGTTTGCGGGCTTAACCCGCACGCTGGCGAAGGCGGCCATATGGGAACAGAAGAGATAGACACCATCATTCCGGTGCTGGAAGAGATGCGCGCAAAGGGGATGAACCTCAGCGGTCCGCTGCCGGCAGACACCCTCTTTCAGCCGAAATATCTTGATCATGCCGATGCGGTACTCGCGATGTACCACGATCAGGGCCTGCCCGTGCTAAAATACCAGGGCTTTGGCCGCGGCGTGAACATTACGCTCGGTTTACCTTTTATTCGTACCTCCGTCGACCACGGCACCGCACTGGAATTAGCGGGCCAGGGAAAAGCGGACGTCGGCAGTTTTATCACGGCGCTTAATCTCGCCATCAAAATGATTGTTAATACCCAATGAATAATCGAGTCCATCAGGGCCATTTAGCCCGTAAACGCTTCGGGCAGAACTTCCTCAACGATCAGTTTGTGATCGACAGCATCGTCTCGGCGATTAACCCGCAGAAAGGCCAGGCGATGGTTGAAATCGGCCCCGGCCTGGCGGCCCTGACCGAGCCGGTCGGCGAACGCCTTGACCAGCTGACCGTCATCGAACTGGACCGCGATCTGGCGGCTCGCCTGCAGACGCATCCGTTCCTCGGTCCAAAGCTGACCATCTATCAGCAGGATGCGATGACCATGAACTTTGGCGAACTGGCGGAGAAAATGGGCCAGCCGCTGCGCGTCTTCGGCAACCTGCCGTACAATATCTCGACCCCGCTGATGTTCCATCTGTTCAGCTATACTGATGCCATCGCCGATATGCACTTTATGCTGCAGAAGGAAGTGGTGAATCGTCTGGTTGCCGGACCGAACAGTAAGGCGTATGGTCGATTAAGCGTGATGGCGCAATATTATTGCCAGGTGATCCCGGTACTCGAAGTGCCGCCGAGCGCGTTTACCCCGCCGCCTAAGGTCGACTCCGCGGTGGTACGCCTGGTGCCGCACAGCACCATGCCGTATCCGGTCAAAGAGATCCGGGTGCTGAGCCGCATCACCACCGAAGCGTTCAACCAGCGCCGCAAGACTATCCGCAACAGTCTCGGCAATCTGTTCAGCGTGGAAGTGCTGACCGAGCTGGGCATCGACCCGGCCATGCGCGCCGAAAATATTTCCGTGGCGCAGTACTGCCTGATGGCCAACTGGCTGTCTGACAATCTGCCAACGAAGGAGAGCTAACCATGATTCATTCGCCCCGGGTGTGTGTCCAGGTACAGAGCGTCTATATCGAATCGCAGTCTTCCCCGGAAGAAGAGCGCTACGTCTTCGCTTACACCGTCACCATTCGCAACCTGGGGCGGAGTCAGGTTCAGCTGCTTGGCCGCTACTGGCTCATCACTAACGGCCACGGTCGTGAGACTGAAGTTCAGGGTGAAGGGGTGGTCGGCGAGCAACCGCATATTCCCGCCGGCGGTGAATATCAATATACCAGCGGCGCAGTGATTGAAACGCCGCTGGGAACCATGCAGGGTCATTATGAGATGATCGATATCGACGGCGCGCCGTTCCGTATTGAGATCCCTGTTTTCCGTCTCGCAGTTCCAACGCTCATTCATTAAAACAATGTCAACATACCTTATTGGCGACGTTCACGGTTGCTACGATGAACTGATCGCATTATTAGCGCAGGTTGAATTCGATCCGCGGAGAGATACGCTGTGGCTGACCGGCGATCTGGTGGCCCGAGGCCCGGGATCGCTGGAGGTCCTGCGCTATGTCAAATCTCTGGGCGACAGCGTACGACTGGTGCTGGGCAACCATGACTTACACCTGCTGGCGGTCTTTGCCGGTATCAGCCGCAACAAGCCAAAGGATCGTCTGAAACCACTGCTGGAAGCGCCGGATGCCGATGAGCTGCTCAACTGGCTGCGTCGCCAGCCGCTGCTGCAGGTGGATGAAGAGAAAAAGCTGGTGATGGCCCATGCCGGCATTACGCCGCAGTGGGATCTGGAGACCGCCCAGCAGTGCGCGCGCGATGTTGAAGCAGTGCTCTCCAGCGACTCCTATCCTTTCTTCCTCGATGCCATGTACGGCGACATGCCGAACCACTGGAGCAACGAGCTGAGCGGCCTGGCGCGCCTGCGCTTTATCTCTAACGCCTTTACCCGCATGCGCTACTGTTTCCCGAACGGCCAGCTGGATATGTATTCGAAGGAAGCGCCCGAGGACGCCCCGGCGCCGCTGAAGCCGTGGTTTGCCATTCCCGGCCCGGTCAGCAATGCCTACAGCATTGCCTTTGGCCACTGGGCTTCGCTGGAGGGACGCGGCACGCCGGAGGGGATTTACGCCCTGGATACCGGCTGCTGCTGGGGCGGGGAACTCACCTGCCTGCGCTGGGAAGATAAGCAGTACTTCACCCAGCCGTCAAACCGGCAGAAAAGCCTCGACGAAGGCGAAGCCGTCGCGTCCTGACTCTTCCCGGATAGCGGCGCGTTGCGCCTTATCCGGGCTACCTGCGGCGTCGTTTTGTCGGGTGGCGGCTAACGCCTTACCCGACCTACATTTCCTTGCCATTTGTAGCCCGGGCAGCGCTCCAGGAAGACGAAGCCCGCGACGGGAAACACGACGAGATACTGAGTGCGCCATCGTCGCGCAATTCATGCAAAAGAAAACCCCGGTCACGCCAGACGCGACCGGGGTTTTTTTATCGCTATCCTGCCCGCTTAACGGCGTTCGAGGATCTCAAAGCAGTAGCTATGGGAGTTCTGCGCGTCGGCGTCATGAAACTCGCTGAACACCGACTCCCATTCGTCCGGATCGTAATCCGGGAAATGGGTATCGCCTTCCACTTCCGCATCAATATGGGTCAAGTAGAGCTTCTGCGCTTTCGGCAGGAACTGCTCATACACCCGGCCGCCGCCGATCACCATAATCTCTTCCACATCGCCGCAGGCGGCAATTGCTTCTTCTACGGAGGAGACCCACTGCACGCGATCGTCGCTGCCGGGTTTGCTGCTGATCACGATATTTTTACGCCCCGGCAATGGGCGCCCAATGGATTCCCAGGTCAGACGCCCCATCACCACCGGCTTATTTAACGTGTTGCGTTTGAACCAGGCGAGATCGGCAGGCAGGTTCCATGGCATGGCGTTTTCCATACCAATGACGCGATCTACCGCTAACGCCGCAATCAGACTGATCATTCATTCATTCCCGAGTGCAAAAAATTGTCGCCACTATACGGAAAGCGTACAACTTCGTCGACTGGCCGGAGGGTAAAGAATGAGAAAATTTTCTGATTTGCTGGCAAGCCCACGTTCACACCGTGGGCCGCCAGAAGAGGATCCAAACGAAAACAAAATGTTACTGGTCAGCCTCAGGCTGAGGGCTTATTTTCCGGCTCATCGGCGATATCCCCGGTGTGCCTGCCCTCTTCCGTACCCTGCCAGCCATGACGCTGCACCAGCGACAGATGATGACGATCTTCGTTGATGATGCCGGTCAGCATATCGCTGGTCCGCTTGAAGACCGCCACCCGCGACGCGGCATCGTTTTCCGCCATCGCCACCATCTCTTCGACCATCTGCAGGTTGAATCGACGAAACAGATCGGCCCGCTCGCGCGCTTCATAGGCGCCGAGCCCCAGCGCCTCCAGCGTCATTCGGCCGGACTTCAGCGCCGCCTCGAAGGTTTCACGCTCCGGGGCCTCGACGCCAGCCTGGCGCAGCTGAATGTAATGATCGACATCGCGGGCGCGGGAGATGATCTGCAGATGCGGAAAATGCTCTTTTACCCTCGCCACCAGCTCCAGGCTGACGTGCGGATCGTCAATGGCATTGATCAGCACTTCCGCCTTTTCGGCCCCGGCCGACTCCAGCAGATCGACCCGGGTGGCATCGCCGTAGAAAACCTTCATATCAAATTTGCGCAGGGTATCGACATGGTCCGGGTCATGATCGAGGATCACCATCTTCACCCCGCTCGAGAGCAGCAATCGCCCGGCAATCTGCCCGAAGCGGCCAAAGCCGGCGACAATCACCCGCGGCTGCTCTTCATCAATCTCGTCAGCATCACGCGCCTGGCCGCTGGACGATTTCTCCAGACGGGTCAGCAGCACCAGCAGAATGGGGGTTGCCGCCATCGACAGGGCCACCGCCAGGGTCAACGCTTTTGCCCATTCGCCGTCCAGTACATCCGCCATCCGCGCGGCGCCAAACACCACAAACGCGAACTCACTCCCCTGCCCCAGCAGCACCGCAAACCAGCGGCGCTGGGCGCGCGGTACGCCAAGCGGCCTGGCGATAAGCCACAGCATCAGCATTTTTATCGCCAGGAAACCGACCAGCAAAATCACAATACGCAGCGGATGGGTGACCAGGGTGCCGAAATCAATCGACATGCCGACGCCGATAAAGAACAGCCCCAACAGCAGTCCTTTAAACGGCTCAATATCACTCTCCAGCGCATGACGATATTCGGAGCTGGCCAGCAGCACCCCGGCGAGAAACGCCCCCATCGCCATCGACAGCCCCACCTCTTCCAGCAATAAGCCAAAGCCGAAGACCAGGAACAGGGCCACGGCGCTGAACACTTCGCGCAGGCCGGAACGGGCGACAAAGCGCAGCAGCGGGCGGGTCAGATAGCGCCCAAGGACCACCACCAGCGCCAGCGCTGCGGCCACTTTCAGCGCGGAGAGGGCAAAAGCCATCAGCGAAGTGGCGCCGCCGCTGGCCGCCAGCAGCGGGATCATCGCCACCAGCGGGATCGCGGCGATATCCTGGAACAGCAGCACCGCAAAGGCGCTGCGCCCCATCTGCGACACCGTCAGATTGCGCTCATTCATCGCCTGCATAGCAATGGCTGTGGAAGAAAGCGCCAGAGTCATACCAATCAGCTCGGCCACCTGCCAGCGCAGGCCCAGCAGCATGCAGAACAGACCGATTAACACCCCGCAGGCCACCATCTGCAGTGCGCCGCCGCCAAACACCGAGGCGCGCAGCTTCCATAAGCGCTGCGGATCGAGCTCCAGACCAATGACGAACAACATCAGCACCACGCCAATCTCGGCAAAGTGCAGAATCGCCTCGGCATCGGTCACCAGCCGCAGCGCCCACGGGCCGATAATACAGCCGGCGATGAGATAGCCCAGCACTGACCCCAGCCCCAGACGGACGGCGATGGGCACAATCAGCGCCGCGGCGCCGAGGTAAATCAACGCCTGTATCAGCGTATGGCTATCCATTCTGGTGTGCCTCCTGCCAGTCGATTAAGCGTTGACGATAGCGGCGGGCCTGCGCCTGCAGCGTTTCATCATCGCAGATAAAGGTGCAGTGCATAGCGAACGGCGGCAGCCATTTCATCCCGCAGTAAAGCGCGGTTGCCTGCAGAGGCTGCGCCAGCACCGGGAAACCGGGAAACGAACCGATATCAAAGTGGCTTTCCCCGCCGCCGGTAGTGACCGCCCACATCAGCGATTTACCGCGCAGGGCAATACCGTTATGGCCATAGGCCCAACCGTGCGACAGCACCTTGTCCATCCACAGCTTGAGCAGCGGCGGTACGCTATACCATTGCATAGGGTGCTGCCAGATAACCAGATCGGCACGGGCCAGCGCCGCCTGCTCGGCGGCGACATCGATATTAAAGTCGGGATAGAGTTGATAGAGGGAGCGTATCTCTACGCCTTCAAGCGTCCCTGCCTGTTCAAGCATTCGCTTATTCGCATGAGAATGCTGCGGATAAGGATGCGCATAAATTATCAGAATCATTGATTGGCCTGCGTTTGCTCTTGTCGTAATCAGCAAGAGTGTAGACAGTTAAGCGAACCGCTTACAATGATAACTGTGATTTATGTCGCGATGGCTTACGCAACGCGCGCCCTGAGGGTTAACGTCAGGCCTTAGTTATCCAGCTCGTCCATGGACTTCACCTGGTCGCGGTTAATCTGCTCCACGCGGCCGGTTTCGGCATTTTTGTATGAGACGAGGCCGGTGTCATCATCCACCTGCGGTTTGCCGCTGGTGACAATGGTCTTACCGTCGGTGGTTTTGATCGATTGATTCGATGAGCAGCCGGCCACGAACATGATTGCCGTCGCTGCCAGTGCGGATGCCACCAGAATATTGTTCCGCATTGTATCCTCCTGTCTTTTCATCAATAGGTATCGTTATGGTGCTAACTATAGTTAGCCTGACCCGACAGGGGGTTAAAAGCAGAACTCTCTGAAGATGGCTGCGGCCAAAAAAAAGGCTGACGATGTCGTCAGCCCAGGATTGTTGCTATCCGGCCAGGCCGGGAAGCTTATTTAGTGATTTGCGCGTGCATTTCCTGAACCGAAATCACCTTCTCGGTGGCGTCAGCGTTCAGCGCCATCGCGGTGGCAAAGCCGCCATTCAGGGTGGTGTCGTAATGCACTTTGTACTGCAGCGCGCTGCGGCGAATCAGCTTGGAGTCTTCAATCGCCTGGCGACCTGCGGTGGTGTTGATGATGTAGGTATATTCGCCATTCTTGATGCGGTCCTGAATGTGCGGACGACCTTCATGCACCTTGTTCACCAGACGCGGATTAATGCCTGCTTCACCCAGCACAATCGCCGTACCGTGAGTCGCATCCAGCTCGAAGCCAAACTTCAGCAGCTTCGCCGCCAGGTCAACCACGCGCTCTTTATCGCCTTCGCGGACGGAGAGCAGCGCGCGACCCTGTTTCTTCATGGTCGAGTTGCTGCCCAGCTGCGCTTTGGCGAACGCTTCGGCAAAGGTGCGGCCGACGCCCATCACTTCCCCGGTGGAGCGCATTTCTGGCCCTAACAGCGGGTCAACGCCCGGGAATTTATTGAACGGCAGGACCACCTCTTTCACCGAGTAGTACGGCGGGATGATCTCTTTGGTCACGCCCTGCTGCGCCAGCGTCTTACCGGCCATCACGCGCGCCGCCACTTTCGCCAGCGGGACGCCGGTGGCTTTGGAGACGAACGGTACGGTACGCGCCGCACGCGGGTTGACCTCAATCAGATAAACTTCGTTATCTTTCACCGCGAACTGGACGTTCATCAGGCCGCGAACCTGCAGCTCGAAGGCCAGCTTCTGCACCTGCTCGCGCATCACATCCTGAATCTCTTTGCTCAGGGTGTAGGCCGGCAGGGAACAGGCGGAGTCGCCGGAGTGAACGCCTGCCTGCTCGATATGCTCCATGATGCCGCCAATCAGCACCATTTCGCCATCGCAGATGGCATCGACATCCACTTCAATCGCATCGTCGAGGAAGCGATCCAGCAGCACCGGCGCGTCGTTGGAGACGCTGACCGCGGTCTGGAAGTAGCGGCGCAGATCCTGCTCGTCATAGACGATCTCCATCGCCCGGCCGCCGAGCACATAAGACGGACGCACCACCAGCGGGTAGCCAATCTCTTTCGCTTTCTCTACCGCCTGCTCAATGGCGGTGACGGTGGCGTTCGCCGGCTGCTTCAGCTTCAGACGGTCAACCGCGTGCTGGAAGCGCTCACGGTCTTCCGCCCGGTCGATAGCGTCCGGACTGGTACCGATAACCGGCACGCCGGCAGCTTCCAGGGCACGAGCCAGCTTCAGCGGGGTCTGGCCGCCGTACTGGACGATAACGCCTTTTGGCTTCTCGATGTGCACGATTTCCAGCACGTCTTCCAGGGTCACCGGCTCAAAATACAGACGGTCGGAGGTGTCGTAGTCGGTAGAGACGGTTTCCGGGTTACAGTTGACCATGATGGTCTCGTAACCGTCCTCGCGCAGCGCCAGCGAGGCGTGTACGCAGCAGTAGTCGAATTCGATACCCTGACCGATACGGTTCGGGCCGCCGCCGAGGACCATGATTTTATCGCGGTCAACGGACGGGTTGGACTCACACTCTTCTTCATAAGTGGAGTACATGTAGGCGGTATCGGTAGCAAATTCCGCAGCGCAGGTGTCCACGCGCTTGTAGACCGGGTGCAGGTCATACTGGTCGCGCAGCTTGCGGATTTCCGCTTCCCGCACGCCCGCCAGCTTCGCCAGACGCGCATCGGCAAAGCCTTTACGCTTCAGGGTGCGCAGGAAGTCAGCGTCGAGGCCGTTGATGCCCACTTCCGCCACTTTCTCTTCCAGACGGACCAGCTCTTCAATCTGTACAAGGAACCAGCGGTCGATGTTGGTCAGGTTGAAGACGCCGTCAACCGAGAGGCCCGCGCGGAACGCGTCAGCGATATACCAGATACGCTCAGCGCCGGCATCTTTCAGCTCGCGGCGGATTTTGGTCAGCGCTTCCGGGTCGTCGAGGCTCACTTTCGGGTCGAAGCCGGTAGCGCCCACTTCCAGACCGCGCAGCGCTTTCTGCAAGGATTCCTGCTGGGTACGGCCAATCGCCATCACTTCGCCGACAGACTTCATCTGGGTGGTCAGACGGTCGTTGGCGCCGGCGAATTTTTCGAAGTTAAAGCGTGGGATTTTAGTGACCACGTAGTCAATGGACGGTTCAAAGGAAGCCGGGGTGCGGCCGCCGGTGATGTCGTTCATCAGCTCGTCAAGGGTATAACCTACCGCCAGCTTGGCTGCCACTTTAGCAATCGGGAAGCCGGTGGCCTTAGAGGCCAGCGCCGAGGAGCGGGAGACGCGCGGGTTCATTTCGATAACGATCAGGCGACCGTTTTTCGGGTTGACCGCGAACTGCACGTTAGAGCCGCCGGTTTCGACGCCGATTTCACGCAGCACCGCCATCGAGGCGTTACGCATGATCTGGTACTCTTTGTCGGTCAGGGTCTGCGCCGGGGCAACGGTGATGGAGTCACCGGTGTGGATCCCCATGGCGTCGAAGTTTTCGATGGAGCAGACGATGATGCAGTTATCGTTCTTATCGCGCACCACTTCCATCTCGTACTCTTTCCAGCCGATCAGCGATTCATCGATCAGCAGTTCGTTGGTCGGAGAGAGATCCAGGCCGCGTTCGCAGATTTCTTCGAACTCTTCGCGGTTATAGGCGATACCGCCGCCGGTGCCGCCCATGGTGAAGGACGGACGGATGATGCACGGGAAACCAACGTCGGCGGCAACCGCCAGCGCCTCTTCCATCGTGTGGGCGATACCAGAGCGCGCGGTGTCGAGGCCGATTTTTTTCATTGCGATATCGAAACGGCGACGGTCTTCGGCTTTATCAATCGCATCGGCGGTGGCGCCAATCATGGTCACGCCGAATTCAGCCAGGACCCCCTGACGCTCCAGCTCGAGCGCGCAGTTCAGCGCCGTCTGGCCGCCCATGGTCGGCAGCACCGCATCCGGGCGCTCTTTTTCGATGATTTTACGCACCACTTCCCAGTGAATCGGCTCGATGTAGGTGGCATCGGCCATTTCCGGGTCGGTCATGATGGTCGCCGGGTTAGAGTTCACCAGGATAACGCGGTAGCCCTCTTCGCGCAGCGCTTTACAGGCCTGGGCGCCGGAGTAGTCAAACTCACACGCCTGACCGATAACAATCGGGCCCGCGCCCAGAATCAGGATACTTTTTATGTCTGTACGTTTTGGCATTGCTTTCTTCTCCGAAGAACCTGTTTATGGTCGTCGCGAGCGATGGGTAGACAAGGAAAAAATTTGTGAGAAAGCGCAGTTTACAAAACGTAAATGAGCATTTTGAACAAATTTTTAACGCCGTATTCCCGAGCACAGCAGAACATAAACAGGTTCTGATTATTTCGCGGACTGACGGTAGAGCTCAATTAACTCGATAAAGTGGTCGAACAGCGGCGCGGCATCGTGCGGCCCCGGGCTCGCTTCAGGGTGCCCCTGGAAGCTGAACGCCGGTTTGTCGGTACGATGGATCCCCTGCAGGGTGCCGTCGAACAGCGACTTATGGGTCACGCGCAGGTTGGCCGGCAGCGTCGCCTCATCTACAGCGAAACCGTGGTTCTGGGCAGTGATCATCACCACGTTGTTATCAATATCTTTCACCGGGTGGTTGCCGCCGTGGTGGCCGAACTTCATCTTAATGGTCTTGGCACCGCTCGCCAGCGCCAGTAGCTGATGGCCAAGGCAGATGCCGAATACCGGAATATCGGTCTCAAGGAATTTTTCAATCGCCTCGATAGCGTAATCGCACGGCGCCGGGTCGCCAGGGCCGTTGGAGAGGAAGATACCGTCCGGATTGAGCGCCAGCACGTCCGCGGCGGAGGTCTTCGCCGGCACCACCGTCAGGCGGCAGCCGCGGTCAACCAGCATGCGCAGGATGTTGCGTTTCGCGCCGAAGTCATATGCCACAACGTGGAACGGCAGCTCGCTTTCCGCTTTCGCTTCCGGCAGGTCGCCCGCCAGGGTCCAGCTGCCTTGCGTCCAGCTATAGGTTTCTGCGGTGGTCACTTCCTTCGCCAAGTCCATGCCGTTCAGGCCTGGGAACGCTTTCGCTTTTTCCAGCGCCAGCTGGGCATCCGGGCTGTCGCCCGCGATGATGCAGCCGTTTTGCGCCCCTTTCTCACGCAGCAGACGCGTCAGCTTGCGGGTATCGATATCGGCAATCGCCACGATGTTATGGCGCTTCAGATAAGAAGAGAGGTCTTCAGTACTGCGGAAGTTGCTGGCAATCAGCGGCAGGTCGCGAATAACCAGACCCTGCGCATGTACCTGAGAAGATTCTTCATCGGCGGCGTTGGTGCCGACATTACCAATATGAGGATAAGTAAGAGTGACGATTTGGCGGGAATAGGAAGGATCAGTGAGGATTTCTTGATAACCGGTCATTGAAGTATTGAAAACGACTTCCCCAACCGCCGTGCCGGTTGCCCCGATGGCCCGACCGTGAAACTGGGTTCCGTCTTCCAGAACCAATAGCGCTGACTTAATCAAAACATCCTCCAGAGAATATCCACTCACTTTATTTGCATATTAATTCATAAACACGATCTGAATCAATGCAAATCTGTTGCCCGCAGATTTTTGGCAAACGGCGGCATTCTGGAGAGATGTCGGATAAAAGTCAACTTAAAGCGGAGATTTTTAATGTCATTTTACGCCACTGGTGCGTAACACGTGATTTTTACGCCAAAAAGATCAACAAACCTGGCTGAGAAAACGCTTGCGGATGTGGAAGAGTGTAAAACAGAGCGATGATCGACAAAAAAGTGGACCAAATGGTCAAAATTTACATTTTATTCACTAAAAAACACGCCAATACTGTATTTTTTACGCATTAGACTTAAAACATCCACCGTAATTCGCAAAAATAAAAAAGGGCAACAAAATATTGCCCTTTGCATCAATAACTTATTGATAGCAATAACCACATCACGATGGGTAATAATCGTTATAAACTATTCAGATCCAGCACATCACGCATATCAAACAAGCCATTTTTCTTGTCTTTCAGCCATAAAGCTGAACGAACGGCGCCATTTGCAAAGGTCATGCGGCTGGACGCTTTATGGGTGATTTCAATACGCTCACCGATGTCAGCAAACATTGCCGTATGCTCCCCGACAATATCCCCCGCGCGAACGGTCGCGAAGCCGATGGTGCCCGGGACGCGTTCGCCAGTGTAGCCTTCACGACTGTAGACCGCGCAGTCCTTGAGATCTTTGTTCAATGCCCCGGCGATCGCTTCGCCCATCGCCAGCGCGGTGCCTGACGGCGCATCCACTTTATGCCGGTGGTGCGCTTCGATAATTTCGATGTCGGTATAGTCGCCCATCACCTTCGCCGCCTTCTCCAGCAGCTTCAACAGGACATTGACGCCAACGCTAAAGTTAGCGGCGAAGACAATGGCAATGTCCTGCGCGGCATCGCGAATCGCCTGTTTGCCAGCGTCGTCAAAACCGGTGGTGCCGATGACCATCCCTTTGCCGTGCTCGCGGCAAAACGCCAGATGGTTCAGCGTGCCTTCCGGGCGGGTAAAATCGATCAACACGTCGAAATCATCTTTTACCGCCGCCAGGCTGCTCTGCACCGCGACGCCCGCTTTGCCGGCGCCCGCCAGCTCGCCGGCGTCGCTGCCCACCAGGCTTGACCCTTCGCGCTCCAGCGCCGCGCCCAGCGCCACGCCTTCCATCTGCAATGCAGCCTGAATTAACTGGCGTCCCATCCGGCCGCCCGCGCCGGCGATGGCCACGCGGATTTGTGCATCATGCATAGCTATTCTCTTTTGTTAACATTACGTAAATTGTTTTCAGAGTAACCAGCCCGTCAGCGGGCCGCTACTCAAAAACGCCGATAATTAGAAATTTATGACAAACAGCGGACGATATCAGTAAAAACTATACGATTGTGCCGCGATTCTGTGTTTACCTGATGACAACCGGGAAGGCTAATGATGGCGCCTTCGCCCGTACTGTGCGGGCGAAGGCGGTATTGCAGTGGGTTACAGCGGGAAAAGCGCGCCGGCGGGAAACGCGGATAAAAACCAGGTCACCGCCAACAGATCGGCGCTGCCGCCGGGGCTGAGATGGCGGGCAATCAGCTCATCGTCAAACTGTCGCAGCGCCTCCAGCCCGCCGTCCGCCAGCACGCCGCCCTGCCACAGCAGTCGCTGCGCCTCCTGCTGGACAAAGTTCAGCCCGGCAAGCCCGCCGCGCGAGACCAGGTTGGTGTCATCATTCCACGCCATCAGATGCAGCAGGGTTTGCAGTAGCGCCAGATTACTGTCGCCGGTCTCTTCCATCATGCGGGTAAATACTGGCATGGCCTGGGTACGCACCGTCAGGAAACCGCTCTCCGCCTCGCCGCGGGCCCCGGAGAGACCATAGCGCAGAAAATGAGCCTCGCCTTTACTGAGCCGTTCCCCGCCAGCAGAAGACAACTCCTGCATAACCATGCCGCGACAGAAGCGCGCCACCTGGTCGCAAAGCCGGTGCTGCTCTATCGGCTCACCTTTCGACACCAGCCTGCCCGCCGCCGCGCTGAGCAGGCCAAAAGCGAAGATCGCCCCGCGATGGGTATTCACCCCGCCGGTGGCCTCCAGCATATCGTTCTCACAGGCCATCCCTACCGGGCGCAGCATCATCAATACCTGCTCCGGCGCGACCGCCGCAGTATCGTGGCCCATGATGAAAAATTTCTCCATCCACGGAGCCACCACCGCGGTGCTGGCCTCAAACGAGGCCAGATCCATATCCCAGTGCGCGCCAGCGTTACGAATATCCACCAACCCGGGCTTTGGGGTCAGGCGAACTTCGGTCAACAGCGCGCGCTCTACCGCGCTGACCACCTCTTCGGCACTCAGTGGCTTCACGCGCCGCACACGCGCAGGATTAATTAACACGTCGCTCATGGCCTTTCCCCTCTGCGTTTAGTCGCTGTTTTTCACCTGACGAATCACATCGATGACCGAACCGTCGCGATAGCGCACCACCGCCACCACCCGATCGGTGAATTCGATCGGCTGCGGCTTGCCAGTCAACAGCTCAGCACGCTGCTGCAGTTCCTCAATGGTCATCAGCGGAATGCCTGCGCTGCGCAAATTGTCGATCAGGTCCTGACGTGCCGGGTTGACCGCAATGCCGTGGTCAGTGACCAGCACATCCACGCTGGCCCCCGGCGTGACGCGGGTCAGCACCTTTTCCACGACGCAGGGAATACGGCCGCGAACTAACGGCGCGGTAATAATGGTCAAATCCGCACCGGCGGCGGTATCGCTATGGCCACCGGACGCCCCGCGCAGCACACCGTTAGAACCGGTCATCACGTTAACGTTAAAGTCGATATCAATTTCCAGCGCGCTGAGCATCACCACGTTTAAGCGCTCGCAGGAGGCGCCTTTGGAGCCTGGGCTGGCATACTGATTGGTGGAGATCTCGACATGGTTCGGGTTCTGCGCCAGCGAACGCGCCGCGTCGCCATCGAAGGACTGGGTATCGAGCAGCGTTTTGATCAACCCTTTTTCGTGCAAATCGACCATCGTCCCGGTGATACCGCCGAGGCCGAAGCTGGCGGTAATGCCGTTACGGCGCATTTTATCTTCAAGGAAGCGAGTTACTGCCAGCGAGGCGCCGCCGGTACCGGTCTGCAGCGAGAAACCCTCTTTAAAGTAACCGGAGTGCTCAACGACTTTCGCCGCCTGGCGGGCGATCAGCAGCTCGCGCGGGTTGCTGGTCAGACGGATGGCACCCGCGGTAATTTTTTGCGGATCGCCGACTTCATCTACCTGGACTATCAGATCCACCTGATCCTGGGCAATACTGGCCGGATAGTTAGGATAATCCACCCACTCTTCGGTCAGCAGCACCACGCATTTAGCGTGCTCGGCATCGACGCGCGCGTAGCCCAGCGAACCGCAGCGTGATTTACCGCTAAAGCCGTTGGCGTTGCCAAACTCATCGCAGCAAGGAACGCCGAGAAACGCGACATCAATCGACAGCTCGCCGCTTTGAATCAGCTGTACGCGACCGCCGTGGGAGTGGATCTGCACCGGGTTTTCCATTAAACCGGCGGAGATCTCCTCGCCCAACTTGCCGCGCAGGCCGGAGGTGTAGATCTGGCGGATCACGCCATTTTTAATATGCTCGATCAGCGGCCAGTGGGCGTCGATCAGCGAACTGGACGCCAGGGTGAGATCGCGAAAACCCATTTCCGCCAGCTTCGCCACTACCATATTGACGACTTTGTCACCGCCGCGAAACGCGTGGTGAAACGAGATGGTCATGCCGTTTTGCAGGCCGGAGCGACGGATTGCCGTTTCCAGCGAATCGCAGATTTTGCGCTGGCGCTTTTCGCTCTCACTCGCCAGCCAGGGACTTTTCGCCGTTACGCCGGCATAAGGTGTCAGTCCATTCGGCATCACGTACTGCTGATTAAGCATTGCTACTGTCTCTTTCATCTTATTCCCCTTAATCACGAATACCGGAAGCCGAGAGCGCCACCACTTTGCGAGCATGGTCGATAATCGGTCCATCGATCATCTTGCCGTTCAGCGATACCACACCCAGACCTCGCGTTTCGGCTTCTTCCGCCGCGGCAATCACTTCCAGCGCGTGATCGACCTCTTTGCGCGTCGGGGCATAGACCTGATGCAGGAGTTCAATTTGTCGTGGGTTAACCAACGATTTGCCGTTAAAGCCGAGGTTTTTGGCCAGATTCGCTTCCGCCAGGAAGCCCTCTTCATTATTGATATCCGACCACACCACGTCATAGGCGGCGATGCCGGCAACGCGGGCGGCATGCAGTACAGCGCAGCGGGCGTAGAACAGTTCAGTACCGTCGCCGCGGGAGGTGCCCATATCCATCACGTAATCGAAGGCCGCCAGCGCGATCGCCGCCAGACGCGGGCTGGCACGGGCGATTTCCACCGCGTTCACCACGCCCAGCGCCGACTCGATCGCCGCCATTAACTTGGTGCTGCCCACTTCCCGGCCGCACTCGCGTTCAATCCGCTCAACATGCGCTTCCAGCTCATGGATATCTTCTTTGCTGTCGGTTTTCGGCAGACGCACCATATCCACGCCCGCGCGGACTACCGCTTCAAGGTCGGCAAGACCGAACGGCGTATTCAGCGGGTTAATGCGCACCACGGTTTCGATATCCTGATACAGTGGATGCTGCAGCGCCTGATACACCAGCAGACGAGCGGTATCTTTCTCGCGCAGCGAAACGGCATCTTCCAGGTCGAACATCACCGCATCGGCGCCGTAGACGAATGACGTGCTTAACATGGCGGCATTGGCGCCAGGGATGAACAACATACTGCGACGTGGTTTCATAGCTGGCTCCATTGTAATTGGGTCTGTTGCGCCGCGCGCAGCGCCGCGGCCTGTACGCGAGCTCGCAAAACACATTCCAGCGCGCCTTTATCATCGACCACCACGCTGGCCTGTTTCACGCCAAGCTGAGCCAGCGTTTCTCTCACTACCTGCTCAATCGCAGCGCCAAACTGTTGTTTCACAATGCTGTCGATTTCCAGCTGAATGCCCGGCTGCGCCGCGGGTCCAATCCTGACCATCACATCGCTGGACTCCAGCGTGCCGGCCAGGGCGTCAATCTTCATTTCCATAGGGGAAAATCCTTAGTTAGGGCATAAAAATCAGGCGGTTTGATGTTCGCTTTCCGCCAGTTGCATCAGAAAAGAGAGGGTCCCCGGCGGTACCAGCGCCGCGACCGCCTGCCAGTTGCGCTGTCGATAGAGTTCGCGCACTCGGGAGGCCGACACGGGTCCACCATTTTTTTCGATTCGCGCAAGCTCAACTACTTCAATGGGCGGCGCGTCGCCTGGCGCTTCCAGTAGTGACTTCATGCGCTGGTTGTAATTACGGGTCAGGGGACACAACGGCTCGGTGCCGACAAAACGATGGGTAATCTGCAGCGCCGGGGCCAGGCGCTCGCGGAAGAGCTGCAGGTCAATCTGGCTGTGGCAGTCATCAACCACCCCCTGCTCTTTCAGGAAATAGCCGGGGAACGTCGCCCGCGAGATCAGATACGCCGAACCGGGATGCAGCGTCACCTTATCGATGCCGGTAATCCCCTGTTCAATGAGCTTGAAGCGATCGTGATAGGAAAAGCAGGACGCATCTTCTTTGACCACAAACAGATGCAGCCAGTCGCACTGGCTGGCCGCCTGTTCTACCAACCAGCGGTGGCCGAGGGTGAAGGGATTGGCGTTCATCACGATAGCGCCGATTTTTCTTCCCGGCTGACGGTACATCGCCAGCTGTCGGCAGTAACGAGTCAGCCGTTCGCGGCTATTTTCCATTAGCACGGCGCGGTCGCCCGCCTGGGCTATCGGCCAGAAGCCGGCGCCGGAAAATAACGCGGCATTGCAAGGTTTAGTGAACAAAAACAGTTCGCTGCGCCCCAGCTCATAGGCCAGCGTCATGAGCTCGGTCAGTAATTTAAGGCTCAGCCCCTCCCCCTGCAGCGAGGGATCGATGGCGATGCATTTCAGCACATTGCCGGCGATAGCACCGCAGCCGACCAGCCGCTGCTGATACTCGGCGATAATCGCCATTTCGCAGTCGGCCTCTAACGACAGTTGATGCTGGCGGAGAAACCGATCGATCGCCTCTCGCCGCGGTTTATCTTTTAATAGCTGAACGCGTTTTAATATCAGTGTCATTTTTTAGCGCTTCGTCATTTCAAAACGAACTGTATTTCGCCAGCGTTCGGCTATGGATTCTTGTATTTAAGTCACAGTTTTTCTCGTGGCTTAATTGGCTTTATGGTTTTTATGTTGTTAATTAATTCAGAATCATAAAAACAATTAAATTAATAAAAAACACGAGTATTCAGTGAAGATAATCACACCTTACCCCTGGGTCTATTTATTACTATGCGCCGGTCTTACTACTCCATCAATAAACAGGATAACGTTTATGACTAACATGAGTCAGGCTCCGGCGACGGAGAAAAAGGGCGTTAGCGATCTGCTGGGATTTAAAATCTTCGGCATGCCGCTCCCCCTTTACGCATTTGCGTTAATTACACTATTACTTTCACATTTTTATAACGCTTTACCCACCGATATCGTCGGCGGCTTTGCCATCATGTTTATTATCGGCGCTATATTCGGGGAAATTGGCAAGCGCCTGCCAATATTCAACAAATATATCGGTGGCGCTCCGGTGATGATTTTCCTGGTGGCGGCTTATTTTGTCTATGCCGGTATTTTTACGCAGAAAGAAATCGATGCTATCAGCAACGTTATGGATAAGAGTAACTTCCTTAACTTATTCATCGCGGTATTAATTACCGGAGCAATTCTGTCGGTAAACCGCCGCCTGCTGCTGAAATCACTGCTCGGCTATATTCCAACTATCCTGATGGGCATTGTCGGCGCGTCTATTTTTGGCATCGCTATCGGCCTGGTGTTCGGTATTCCAGTGGATCGCATCATGATGCTGTACGTCCTGCCGATCATGGGTGGCGGCAACGGCGCGGGCGCGGTCCCCCTGTCGGAGATTTACCACTCCGTCACCGGTCGTTCTCGCGAAGAGTATTACTCAACCGCTATCGCTATTCTGACCATCGCTAACATCTTCGCCATCGTCTTTGCCGCCGTCCTCGATATCATCGGCAAAAAACACACCTGGCTGAGCGGCGAAGGGGAACTGGTGCGTAAAGCCTCGTTCAAAGTGGAAGAAGATGAGAAAGCGGGACAAATCACCCATCGCGAAACCGCCGTCGGTCTGGTGCTGTCCACTACCTGCTTCCTGCTGGCCTACGTCGTGGCGAAAAAAATTCTGCCCAGCATTGGCGGTGTGGCTATTCACTATTTCGCGTGGATGGTGCTGATCGTCGCCGCGCTGAACGCCTCCGGGCTGTGCTCACCGGAAATCAAAGCCGGTGCTAAACGCTTGTCTGATTTCTTCTCCAAACAGCTGCTGTGGGTGCTGATGGTCGGGGTCGGCGTCTGCTACACCGACCTACAGGAAATTATCAACGCCATCACCTTCGCTAACGTTGTTATCGCCGCCATTATCGTTATCGGTGCGGTGCTCGGCGCGGCGATCGGTGGCTGGCTGATGGGTTTCTTCCCAATAGAATCGGCCATCACTGCAGGCCTGTGTATGGCCAACCGCGGCGGCTCCGGCGACCTGGAAGTTCTCTCTGCCTGTAACCGTATGAACCTTATCTCTTATGCGCAAATCTCCTCCCGTTTGGGCGGCGGTATTGTGCTGGTCATCGCCAGCATCGTGTTCGGCATGATGATTTAACCCATACGCACGATGGCACGTTGAACTGACAGGTGAAGAACGAATCAGGGTCCCATGCCGGGAGCGGCAGAGGGAAATCCACCCTGCTCCTTAGCCGGAAACGCCAGAAACCTTGTCATACAGCGCGTCATCGTGCCCCTATTTGAGATGTATAAATGACTGACAATGCCATCCTGTTAGGCGAAGGCTTCACCCTGATGTTTCTCGGCATGGGCTTTGTACTGGTGTTCCTGCTGCTGCTCATTTTCGCCATCCGGGGAATGTCCCTCGCCGTCAACCGCCTGTTTCCCGAGCCGCCCGCCGCCCCCGCAGCGGCGCCGGCCGCCGTCGCGCCCGCCGACGATTTCGCCCGCCTGAAGGCGGCGATTGTCGCCGCCATTCACCACCATCGCCGTCTTCACCCTTAATTCACGGAGGAATTCATGACCGTTGCCATTACCGATGTCGTCCTGCGCGACGCCCACCAGTCCCTGTTCGCCACCCGTCTGCGTCTCGACGATATGCTGCCTGTTGCCGCTCAGCTGGACGACGTCGGCTACCGCTCGCTGGAGTGCTGGGGCGGCGCCACCTTTGACGCCTGCATCCGCTTTCTCGGCGAGGACCCGTGGGTCCGCCTGCGCGAGCTGAAAAAGGCGATGCCCAAGACCCCGCTGCAGATGCTGCTCCGCGGCCAGAACCTGCTCGGCTACCGCCACTACGCCGATGACGTGGTGGAGCGCTTCGTGGAGCGCGCCGTCAAAAACGGCATGGACGTCTTCCGCGTCTTCGATGCCATGAACGACCCGCGCAACATGCAGGCCGCCCTGCAGGCGGTCCGCCGCCACGGCGCCCACGCCCAGGGTACGCTTTCGTACACCACCAGCCCGGCCCACACCCTGCAGACCTGGCTCGACCTCACCGAACAGCTGCTGGAGACCGGCGTTGACTCCGTCGCCATCAAGGACATGTCCGGCATTCTGACGCCGCATGCCGCCTTTGAGCTGGTCAGCGAAATCAAGAAGCGCTACGACGTCACCCTGCACCTGCACTGCCATGCCACCACCGGGATGGCGGAGATGGCCCTGCTGAAGGCCATTGAAGCCGGGGTCGACGGCGTGGATACGGCGATTTCGTCCATGAGCGCCACCTACGGCCACCCGGCCACCGAGGCGCTGGTCGCCACCCTCGCCGGCACGCCGTACGACACCGGCCTCAATATCCACAGGCTGGAGAGCATCGCCGCGTACTTCCGCGAGGTGCGCAAAAAATACCACGCCTTCGAAGGCCAGCTGAAAGGCACCGACAGCCGTATCCTCGTCGCCCAGGTCCCGGGCGGGATGCTCACCAACCTCGAAAGCCAGCTGAAGCAGCAGAGCGCCGTCCACCGTCTGGATGAGGTGCTGGCGGAAATCCCCCGCGTGCGCGAGGACCTCGGCTTCATCCCGCTGGTGACCCCGACCTCGCAGATTGTCGGCACCCAGGCGGTGCTCAACGTCCTGACCGGCGAGCGCTACAAAACCATCGCGAAGGAGACCGCCGGTATCCTGAAAGGCGAGTACGGCCGCACCCCGGCCCCGGTGAACGCCGCCCTGCAGGCGCGGGTGCTCGACGGCGCCGACCCGGTGACCTGCCGCCCGGCCGACCTGCTGAAGCCGGAGCTGGCGCAGCTGGAAGCGGATGTGAAACGCCAGGCACAGGAGAAGGGCATCACGCTTGCCGAAAACGCCATCGACGACGTGCTCACCGTGGCGCTGTTCCCGCAGCCCGGCCTGAAGTTCCTCGAAAACCGCCACAACCCGGCGGCCTTTGAGCCGGTACCGCAGGCGGAAGCCGCGCAGCCAGTGGCAAAAGCAGAAAAACCTGCCGCCTCCGGCGTCTACACCGTGGAGGTGGAAGGCAAAGCCTTTGTGGTCAAAGTCAGCGACGGCGGTGACGTCAGCCAGCTGACGGCGGCTGCTCCTGCTCCTGCTCCTGCTCCTGCCTCTGCACCCGCCGCTGCCGCCCCGGCCGGCGCCGGTATCCCGGTGACCGCCCCGCTGGCGGGCACTATCTGGAAGGTGCTGGCCAGCGAAGGCCAGACGGTGGCCGAAGGCGAGGTGCTGCTGATTCTGGAAGCCATGAAGATGGAGACCGAAATCCGCGCCGCGCAGGCCGGGACCGTGCGCGGTATCGCGGTGAAAGCCGGCGACGCGGTGGCGGTCGGCGACACCCTGATGACTCTGGCGTAAGGACGAGGAGCGGAAATGGAAAGTCTGAACGCCCTGATCCAGGGCATGGGGCTGATGCACCTCGGCGCCGGCCAGGCGGTGATGCTGCTGGTCAGCCTGCTGCTGCTCTGGCTGGCCATCGCGAAGAAGTTCGAGCCGTTACTGCTGCTGCCGATTGGCTTCGGCGGCCTGCTCTCCAATATTCCGGAGGCCGGGCTGGCGCTCACCGCCCTGGAGAGCCTGCTGGCCCACCACGACCCGGCGCAGCTGGCGGTGATTGCCGCGAAGCTCCACTGCGCGCCGGACGTCCACGCCATTAAGGAGGCGCTGGCGCTGGCCCTGCCGTCGGTGCAGGGGCAGATGGAGAGCCTCGCGGTGGACATGGGCTACTCCGCCGGGGTGCTGGCCATCTTCTATAAGGTGGCGATTGGCTCGGGTATCGCGCCGCTGGTCATCTTTATGGGCGTCGGAGCGATGACCGATTTCGGCCCGCTGCTGGCTAACCCGCGCACCCTGCTGCTGGGGGCGGCGGCGCAGTTCGGGATCTTCGCCACCGTGCTCGGGGCGCTGACGCTGAACTACTTCGGCATCATCAGCTTCACCCTGCCGCAGGCGGCGGCCATCGGCATCATCGGCGGCGCCGACGGCCCGACGGCGATTTACCTGTCGGGCAAGCTGGCGCCGGAGCTGCTGGGGGCCATCGCGGTGGCGGCGTACTCCTATATGGCGCTGGTGCCGCTGATCCAGCCGCCGATCATGAAGGCGCTGACCACGGATAAGGAGCGGAAGATCCGCATGGTGCAGCTGCGCACGGTGAGTAAGCGGGAGAAGATCCTGTTCCCGGCGGTGCTGTTGCTGCTGGTGGCGCTCCTGCTGCCGGACGCCGCGCCGCTGCTGGGGATGTTCTGCTTCGGCAACCTGATGCGCGAGAGCGGGGTGGTGGAGCGGCTGAGCGATACAGTGCAGAACGCGCTGATCAACATAGTGACCATCTTCCTCGGGCTGTCGGTGGGGGCCAAGCTGGTGGCGGACAAGTTCCTGCAGCCGCAGACGCTGGGTATCCTGGTGCTGGGGGTGATCGCCTTCTGCGTGGGGACCGCCGCCGGGGTGCTGATGGCGAAGCTGATGAACGTGTTCAGCCGGCACAAAATCAACCCGCTAATCGGCTCGGCGGGGGTGTCGGCGGTGCCGATGGCGGCGCGGGTGTCGAACAAGGTGGGTCTGGAAGCGGACGGGCAGAACTTCCTGCTGATGCACGCCATGGGCCCGAACGTGGCGGGGGTGATCGGCTCGGCGATCGCCGCCGGGGTGATGCTCAAGTACGTGCTGGCGATGTAGGCCGGCATCCTTCCCGGAGGTGTGGCTGTCGCCCCACCTCCGGGCTGATTTGATACCCACTCCTGGCATGACGGGGCCGGGCACATGTCTGAAATTTTCTGTTCTGTGCTCCACCTGTCGGCGCCGGGGGCGCAAAACGGGGAGAATAACAATTTAATGTCTATCTACCCAATGTATACCCGAAAAATCACCCACTGGTTTGCCAGGCGATCGTTTCAGAATCGCATCTTCCTGCTGATCTTATTCACCTCGACGATCGTCATGCTGGCGATGTCATGGTATCTGACAGACATTACCGAGGAGCGTCTGCATTATCAGGTCGGGCAACGGGCGCTGATTCAGGCGATGCAGATTTCGGCGATGCCGGAGCTGGTGGAGGCAGTGCAGAAACGCGATCTCGCCAGAATCAAAGCCCTTATCGACCCCATGCGTTCGTTCTCCGACGCCACCTACATCACCGTCGGTGATGCCAGCGGCCAGCGCCTCTATCACGTCAATCCTGATGAAATCGGCAAATCGATGGAAGGCGGCGATAGCGATGAGGCGTTGATAAACGCTAAAAGCTACGTGTCAGTGCGCAAAGGCTCGCTGGGATCGTCGCTGCGCGGTAAATCGCCGATTCAGGACGCAACCGGCAAGGTGATCGGCATTGTGTCGGTAGGCTATACCATTGAGCAACTGGAAAACTGGCTCAGCCTGCAGATAAGTTCGCTGCTGATCCCGATGGCCATCATGTTACTGCTTCTGCTCTTTTGCGCCCGCCGCTTCTCACTGCATATCAAAAAACAGATGCTCAATATGGAACCCCAGCAGCTGTCACAGCTGTTGATCCAGCAAAGCGTGCTGTTTGAATCGGTGTTCGAAGGTCTTATCGCCATCGACTCCGATTATAAAATCACTGCGATTAATCAGACTGCGCGTCGCCTGCTCAATTTGAGTCAGCCGGAACCGACGCTTATCGGCAAACGGATCAGCAGCGTTATCTCGCAGGAGGTCTTCTTCTACGATGCGCCACAGACCAATAAAAAAGACGAGATCGTTACCTTCAATCAGATCAAAGTGATCGCCAGCCGGATGGCGGTGATCTTAAACAATGAGCCACAGGGCTGGGTGATCAGCTTTCGCAGCAAAGACGATATCAACACCCTTAGCCTGCAGCTTAGCCAGGTACAACAATATGCCGATAACCTGCGCGCCGTACAGCATGAGCATCGCAATCTGATCTCCACTATCGCCGGTCTGCTGTTTCTTAAACGCTATAACCAAGCGCTGGAACTGATCCAACAGCAGTCGGAAAGTCACCAGAAGGTGATCGATTTTATTGCACGCAATTTCCAGGACAACCACCTGGCCGGGCTGTTGATCGGCAAATATTACCGGGCCAAAGAGCTTGGACTTGAGCTGATTTTCGATCCGGCCTGCTTCGTTGATAGATTACCTACCGCCCTTTCGCACAACGAATGGATCTCGATCGTGGGGAATCTACTTGATAACGCCTACAATGCCAGCCTGCGTCAACCGCAGGGTTCAAAACAGATCGAATGCCTGATCAACAGTGATGGCCAGGAGGTGATCATTGAGATCGCCGACCAGGGATGCGGCATTGACGAGGCGCTGCGCGATCGGATCTTCGAGCGCGGCGTCACCAGCAGCGCCAGCAAAGATCATGGTATCGGACTCTGGCTGGTACGCAGCTACGTGGAACAAGCAGGCGGCAGTATCGTCGTCGAAAATAATATTCCTTTTGGCACCATTTTTACGCTTTATATCCCCCTGACCCGAGATGAACATCATGGATAGCATCACTACTCTTATTGTTGAAGACGAACCTATGCTGGCGGAGATCCTGGTGGATAACATTAAACAGTTTCCCCAGTTCGACGTCATTGGTATTGCGGATAAGCTTGAGAGCGCCAGGAAACAGCTCAGACTGTATCAACCGCAGCTGATCCTGCTGGATAATTTTTTACCCGACGGCAAAGGTATCGATCTGATCCGCCATGCAGTCAGTACACATTACAAGGGACGGATTATCTTTATTACCGCGGATAATCACATGGAAACCATCAGCGAAGCGCTGCGTCTTGGGGTGTTTGATTACCTGATTAAGCCGGTGCACTATCAGCGCCTGCAGCACACGCTGGAGCGCTTTGCCCGCTATCGTAGCTCGCTGCGCTCCAGTGAACAGGCCAGCCAGCTCCATGTCGACGCGCTGTTTAATATTCAGGCCCGGGAACAAACGGAACCCGCCAGCGCACCACTGCGCGGGATCGATGAAAGCACCTTTCAGCGCGTGCTCCAGCTGTTTGCCGACCCGACGGTGGTGCATACCGCCGACTCGCTGGCCCGTATCCTCGGCAGCAGCAAAACCACCGCTCGCCGTTATCTGGAACAAGGAGTAAAGAACGACTTTCTGGAAGCGGAAATCAGCTACGGCAAGGTTGGCCGACCTGAGCGTATCTATCACGGCAAGCAGACCTATCCTGAGCAGAGATAAAACGCTTACGCCAGGGTGTAGCTGACCACCAGCTGCCCCTTCTTCATCTTAATCTGACTAATGACAATGTCGCCCAGCTCCGCCAGACGGGCGACGTGGGTGCCTCCGCAGGGATAGGCTGGCAGCTCGCCGAATCCCACCTTGCGCATACCATTAGCGAACGTCACCTGACGCGGTAAGTCCTGCGCCTGCCATGCCTTTACTAGCGCCAGTAGCGCACTGGCGTCCGGCAGCGCGGCGCTATTCCTGCTGGCAAAGGTTATCCGCCCTTCGCCGGGCCAGTGGTGCGCTTTCACCGGTTGCCAGCCAAGCTGTTCGCCCGCCAGGCCAAGCAGGTGGCCGGCAGAATGCAGACGAGCATGCAGCTGTCTCGCGGAGGCATCAATTTTCATCTCCACTTCACCGAGGGGAAGGGGTTGCGACAGAATATGCAGCACCCTTTCGCCGCGCACAACCACCGTCTCAACCAGCTGCCCGGCAATCCATCCGCGGTCCGCCGGTTGACCGCCCCCTTGCGGGTGAAACAGCGTCCGATCCAGTTCGATGGCGTAACGGCCATCCGCTTCTGCAGTGCAGGCGATGATCTGGGCGCGCCCGTCGGTAGCATCGCTGGTGTAATAAACCCGTTCAGTCATAGTGATTCTCCTCTCTGTCCGCCCAGTATATTATTAATGCCGACAGCGATAATCCCACCATCCGCCAATGCACTCTTGCTCCGGGAGCACAAATGAATCTGAACCTCCTGCCCGACCTCGCTCTTTTCGTTCAGATAGTCGACCAGGGCAGCTTCTCCGCCGTCGCCCGCCAGAACGGCATTACCCCTTCAGCCGTTAGCCGCAGCGTGTCACGGCTGGAGCGAGAGATGGGCTGCAAACTGCTGCAGCGTACCACCCGCAAGCTGCGTCTTAGCGATGCCGGGGAAACGATATATCAGCATGCCCAGCAGATGCTGGAAGCGGCGCGACAGGCAATGGATTCCGCAGGCAGTCGCCAAACGGTCGCCCAGGGAAAGCTGACGCTCAGCGTCCCGAAAGCCGTCGGCCGCTTTGTGATCCACCCGCTGATGATGGCGTTTTTCCACCGCTACCCGCAGGTGGACGTCTGCCTGCGGCTGGAAGATCGCCCTCTCGATTTTATCGATGACGGTATTGATCTGGCGCTACGCATCACCGATACCCCCTCCCCCGGCCTGCATGGCAAACCGCTGATGCCAATCAGGCACGTTATCTGCGCCACTGAGGCCTATTTACAGCAGCACGGTACGCCGTACACGCCGCAGGATCTGCGCTCGCATAGCTGCATTAGCCTTGGCGAAACGCCCGCCGATGCGCGCTGGAAGTTCCGTCGGGAAGGCAAAACAGAAACGGTGCAAACCTACGGGCGGTACGCCGCCAACCATACCGCCGTACGCCTCGACGCGGTCAGACAGCATTTAGGGATCGGCAGCCTGCCTCTGTTCACCGCCCGTGAGGCGCTGGCGAACGGCGACATCGTGCAGGTGTTGCCCGAGTGGGAATTTATCAGCAGCTACTCAGGCGACCTGTGGCTACTGTGGGCGGGAGATAAGCATATGCCCGCCAGGATGCGGGCGATGATCGATTATCTCAGCGAGACGGTGCCGGCGCTGAACGCAGGCAGCACAGAGCCAGCGAAATAATTGCAAACCACGGAATGATAACTCCCAACACAAACCAGATCCCGGAGCGGCCGATATCATGCATCCGCCGGCAGCCTACAGCCAGCAGGGGGAGCGCCATCAACAGCAGCCAGAGCGCGGCAAAGGGAATGACAACAAAACTGAGGATCCCGTAGTGAGGGTCAACAAGGGTGGCCAGACTCCAGGCGGCCACTGGCGCGGCGGCGATCAGCACATTGATAAGAAAAAACGTCCAGAACTGCTGCCGGCTGGCGCGTCCGCTAAAATTAAAGGTCTCTTTCCAGCCGCTCAAATACGCCTGTCCATAGGTCATTGCTTCTCTCCTTGAAAATCGAGTGATATATCACGGCGCCAGGGCAATCACCTCCGCCGCCCAGCGCTGAAACCCTTCGACGTCGATATCCAGCGCCACCTGGGCGTTCGCCGGCTGACCCAGTCGCCCTTCGATATCCACCACCGTGGTGCCGGCGGTCCAGGTCCCCTGCGTCTCCACCGCCACAAAGCACGGCTGGAGAGTGAACAGTTCCGGGCGGGCCAGCCACGCAATAGCGCACAAGTCGTGCATGCGCAGACCACTGCTCATGCTGCCGCTGCGATAGTGGCTAAACAGCGCATGGAGCATTTTACCGGTCTGGTTCAGCGTCGGCAGCGTTGCCAGATAATCCGCCGCCAGCAGCGCCCGGTTGGTGACGTCCAGCCCGCACATCACAATCTCCAGCCCGCTGTGGAACACTTTCGCGGCGGCCTCCGGGTCGATAGCGATATTGAATTCCGCATTCGGCGTGAAGTTGCCGCGGCCCGCCGAGCCGCCCATGATCACCAGCCGACGAATATTAAACACGCATTCCGGGTACTGGGTCAGCAGCAGCGCTATATTGGTCAGCGGACCAATCGCCACCAGGGTGATCGGCTCGGCAGCATGCATAAGCGCATCACGGATCGCCTGGAAGGCCGGCTTCGCCAGCGGTTGACGTTGATGCTCAACAAAGTCATACCCCTCCATGCCGGATTCGCCATGCACCGAGGCGGCGTCGCGCAACGGACGCACCAGCGGCATCGACGCGCCCTGCGCCAGCGGTACATCGGCATTCCAGAAATGCAGCAATTGCAGCGCGTTACGGGTCGTCTTCTCCACCGAGACATTGCCCGCTACGGTGGTCATCAGCTGCAGATCCAGCTCAGGCGCGAACAGCGCCGCGGCAATGGCGGCGGCATCGTCGATGCCCGGATCGGTATCAAGAATGATTGGTAAGCGCATGGTTTCTCCCTAAAAAAATGCCAGACGTTAAGTCTGGCATCTTCTCATACTGCTGGAGGAAAGAACTTACTCTACTTCACGGACATCCACACGCAGCTCTTTCGGCACTTCAAAGACGATATTCTCTTCCCGGCCTTCCAGCGGCACGGCTTCGCCGCCGCCCAGCTCCTGCAGGCGGGTAATGACGTTCTGCACCAGAATATCCGGCGCCGACGCGCCCGCCGTCACGCCGACGCTGGCCGCATCCTTGACCCACGCTTCCTGGATATCGGAGGCGTCGTCAATCAGGTAAGCCGCCTTACCCATCCGCTGCGCCAGCTCGGCGAGGCGGTTAGAGTTGGAGGAGTTTTTCGACCCGACCACCAGCACTACGTCAGCCTGCTCCGCCAGCGCGCGCACGGCTTCCTGACGGTTAGTGGTGGCATAGCAAATGTCGTCTTTGCGCGGGCCGACGATTTTCGGAAAACGCGCGCGCAGGGCGTCAATCACATCCGAGGTATCGTCGACGGAGAGCGTGGTCTGGGTCATAAACGACAGCCGGGCGTCATTTTTCACTTCCAGCTTCAGCACGTCTTCCGGCGACTCGACCAGGTACATCCCCCCTTGCGGGTTGTTGTACTGTCCCATGGTGCCTTCGACTTCCGGATGGCCGGCATGGCCAATCAGAATCGACTCTTCGCCGCGGCGGCTGGCGCGGGCGACTTCCATATGGACTTTGGTCACCAGCGGACAGGTGGCATCGAACACCGTCAGGTCGCGGCTCTTCGCTTCGTTGCGTACCGCCTGCGACACGCCGTGGGCGGAGAAAATCAGGATCGCGCCGTCCGGCACTTCGCTGATCTGTTCGATAAAAATGGCGCCACGCTTGCGCAGGCTATCCACCACATAGCGGTTGTGCACCACTTCATGACGAACATAGATCGGTGCGCCATACAGCGTCAGCGCGTTTTCTACAATGCTGATAGCGCGGTCAACGCCAGCGCAAAAACCGCGCGGGTTAGCCAACAGGATCTGCATGTTACTCCTCCAGCGCCGGATCGATCTCCAGCACTTCAATATCAAAATGAACAGTGCGCCCGGCCAGCGGATGGTTGAAGTCAACGGTGATGGAATCGCCGTTCACTTCGCGGATCACGCCAGGCATTTCGCTGCCATCCATTGCGGTAAAGAGCATAATCGCGCCGATCTCCGGCTCGCCAGCGTCGATAAACTCGCGGCGAGAGAAATACTGAATCAGGTCCGGGCTGGGTACGCCAAAGGCGGCGTCAGGCTCCAGCGAAAAGGCCTTTTTCTCCCCCTCTTTCAAACCGAGAAGCTGTTGCTCCAGCCCTTCAGACAAAGAGGTGTCGCCGAGGCGAAACAGCGCCGGTTTGCCGTTGCTGCGGGTGGACTCGGCAGTGGAGCCGTCGTCCAGTTTCAGAGTGAAGTGCACCAGTACCGCGCTGTTGCTCTGTACGGATTTAGACATGCAAATTGCTCGCTTGTTTAGGTCACCCGGTGCCCGGCGGCATTACGCTTACCGGGCCTACGGGGCCAAAAATTCTGTAGGCCGGGTAAGCGTCACGTCACCCGGCATTGAGATTTACGCCTGCTCTTTCACAGTCGGTTTCGGCAGGAAGCCTTCCAGCACAATCAGCGCTGCGCCGATGCAGATCGCGCTATCGGCGAGGTTGAAGGTGGCAAAATGCCAGTCGCCGACGTAGAAGTCGATCATATCGACCACAAAGCCATGCCACAGGCGATCGAACAAGTTGCCCAGCGCGCCGCCGATAATCAGCGCGTAGGCAATATTGTTCAGCTTTTGCGTCGCCTTCGAACGGTACATCAGCACCGTCAGCACCACGCAAATGCCGATCGCGATCCCGGAAAAGAACCAGCGCTGCCAGCCGCCGCTGTCGGCGAGAAAGCTAAAGGCCGCGCCATAGTTGCGGGCATAATGCAGATTAAGCGACGGGAACAGCGGAACCGTCTCCCCCAGAGCGAAGTTCTGGAGGATCAGGAATTTGCTGCCCAGATCGATAATCAGCACGGCTACGACCACCCACAGCCAGCGTAGCCCCGTTGAACAGATCGATTTACTCATCAGGCGAATTTACGTTGCTCGCCGTCACCGGCGACGTTGCTCACACAGCGTCCGCAGATTTCCGCGTGTTCCGCCACCTTGCCGATATCGGTGGTGTAATGCCAGCAGCGCGGGCATTTCTCACCTTCAGCTTTACTCAATGCGACTTTCAACCCTTTGAGCAGTTCGCTTTGCTGCGCATCAGCGGACGCGCTCGCATAGTCTGCGACGTTCGCCCCGGAGGTCAACAGGACAAATCGCAATTCATCGCCCAGCGCATTTAGCTTAGCCGCCAGATCGGCATCAGCATACAGCGTGACTGCCGCTTCCAGCGAGCCGCCGACTTTCTTATCCGCACGCGCCTGCTCGATCACCTTGTTGACTTCGCCACGCACCTTCAGCAGCTCATCCCAGAAATCGTCGTTCATCGCTTCGTCGTCGGCCAGGCCGAACAGACCTTCATACCACTCGCCGGTGAAGACATATTTCTCACGCTCGCCCGGCAGATAGCCCCAGATTTCATCTGCGGTGAAGGACATGATCGGCGCCATCCAGCGCACCAGCGCTTCCACGATATGGAACAGCGCGGTCTGGCAGCTGCGACGCGCCACGCTGTCCGCCTTGGCGGTGTACTGGCGGTCTTTGATGATGTCGAGGTAGAACGAGCCCATCTCGATGGAGCAGAAGCGCATCAGGCGCTGCACCACTTCATGGAAGTCGTAGGATTCGTAGGCTTTCAGGATATCTTCCTGTGCCGCCTGCGCGCAGCCGACCGCCCAGCGGTCCAGCACCACCATCTCTTCCGGTTTAACCATGTCTTTCGCCGGATCGAAACCGTTAAGGTTCGCCAGCAGGAAGCGCGCGGTATTACGGATACGACGATAGCTGTCGGCGGCGCGTTTGAGGATCTCGTCAGAGACCGCCATTTCGCCGGTGTAGTCGGTGGAAGCCACCCACAGGCGCAGGATATCGGCGCCGAGCTTGTTCATCACGTCCTGCGGGCTAACGGTGTTGCCGATAGACTTGGACATTTTGCGGCCCTGACCGTCGACGGTGAAGCCGTGGGTCAGTACCTGACGATATGGCGCTTTGCCTTTCATCGCCGTGGAAATCATCAGCGAGGACATGAACCAGCCGCGATGCTGGTCAGAACCTTCCAGATACATATCGGCGGCGTGACCGGCGAATTCCGGACGCACGTCAACCACGGAAGAGTGGGTCGACCCGGAGTCAAACCAGACGTCGAGGGTATCCGGCACTTTCTCGTAGCTGTCGGCGTCATCGCCAAGAATGTCGCGGGAATCGAGATCCCACCACGCCTGGATGCCGTCAACTTCAACGCGTTTTGCCACTTCTTCCATCAGCTCAAGGGTACGCGGGTGCAGTTCGTGGGTTTCTTTATGCACGAACAGCGACATCGGCACGCCCCAGGTGCGCTGACGGGAGATACACCAGTCAGGGCGGTTAGCGACCATCGATTCGATACGCGCCTGGCCCCAGTCCGGGATCCACTGCACGCCTTTGATCTCTTTCAGCGACTGCGCGCGCAGGCCTTTCTGATCCATGCTCACGAACCACTGCGGAGTGGCGCGGAAGATGATCGGCGACTTGTGGCGCCAGCAGCATGGATAGCTGTGCTGCAGTTTCTCAACGTGTAACAGCGCGCCACGCTCACGCAGCATCTCAACGATGATGTCATTGGCTTTGAAAACATTAATGCCGTCCAGAGACGGCCAGGTGCCAGGCAGGTAAGCGCCGTCCGGGCCAACCGGGTTGGCGATTTCCAGACCGTATTTCTGGCTGATGGTGTAGTCGTCCGGACCGTGGCCGCCAGCGGTATGCACCGCACCGGTACCGGCGTCCAGCGTCACGTGGTCGCCAAGGATCGCCGGCACGTCGAAATCGAGGAACGGATGCTTAAAGCGCATCAGCTCAAGCTCAGAACCTTGTACCGCCGCCAGAATAGTGTAGTCCGTCGCGCCAACGCGCTTCATTACGCTCTCAACCAGGTCTTTCGCCAGGATCAGCGCCTGGCCGTCAACCTGCACCAGCGCATAGTCGAACTCAGGAGACAGAGAGATAGCGCGGTTGGCCGGCAGGGTCCACGGCGTGGTGGTCCAGATAACCAGCGACACCGGACCGTTGACGTCGGCTACGCCGAATTTCGCCAGTACCGCGGCTTTGTCTACCGCGTGGAACGCGACATCGATAGACGGAGAGGTTTTGTCGTAATACTCCACTTCCGCTTCCGCCAGCGCGGAACGGCAGTCTACGCACCAGTGCACCGGTTTGGCGCCTTTATGCAGGTGGCCATTACCGATGATTTTGCCCAGCGCGCGGATGATGTTGGCTTCGGTTTTGAAGTCCATGGTCAGGTACGGATGCGACCAGTCGCCCAGCACGCCGAGACGGATAAAGTCTTTACGCTGGCCATCGATCTGCTCGGCGGCATATTCGCGGCACTTAGCGCGGAATTCGGCAGCGGTAAATTTCTCACCCGGCTTGCCGTATTCCTGCTCCACTTTCAGCTCGATCGGCAGACCGTGGCAGTCCCAGCCCGGAACGTAAGGCGAGTCATAGCCCGTCAGTCCTTTGGACTTAACGATAATGTCTTTCAGAATCTTGTTTACCGAGTGACCAATATGAATGCTGCCATTCGCATAAGGAGGGCCATCATGCAGAATGAAGGTTTTTTTGCCTTTTTTGGCTGCACGAATGATGCCGTACAGGTCATCATCGGTCCAACGCGCCAGCATTCCCGGTTCGCGTTTGGCGAGGTCGCCACGCATAGGGAACCCTGTTTCCGGCAAATTCAGGGTCGATTTATAGTCACTCATCAGATTCTCGGTTCCGTATTTCGGTTTGATAAACACCAGTGGCTCAGGCCTGGCTGGTCAGCCCAAATAATTCGCGGGCCGTTAACTCATCACGTGCGATTTGCGCCTTCAGCTCGTCCAGCGACGCAAACCGCTGCTCGTTACGTATCTTTTTACGCAGTATTACATTGATATGGCGACCGTAGAGGTCCATTACAACGTCCAACAGATGTACTTCGAGCTGCTGACGCACGCCCGCAACCGTTGGACGGGTGCCAATATTGGCGACGCCCGCTATCGGTTTGTCACCCAGCCCTGTCACTTCTACCGCATAGACCCCTTTAACCGGGGAAACCTGACGACGCAGCGGTAAGTTCGCCGTCGGAAAACCTATGGTTCGGCCTAGTTCATCACCATGCACGACGCGTCCGGAGATGCTAAACGGATGGCCGAGCAGCGTCTCCGCCAGCAGGAGATCGTCATCGGCCAGCGCCTGGCGTACCGCCGTGCTGCTGATTCGCACCCCGCCTTCGCAGAAGGTTTGGGTACTGGTGACGTCGAAGCCATATTCCGCCCCCGCCTTTTGTAATAACAAGAAATCCCCCTGGCGACCAGCGCCAAAGCGGAAATCGTCACCAACGGCGAGGAACTGCACGCCCAGGCGACGCACCAGCAGTTCACTGATAAAATCCTGCGCGGTTAGCGCGGCGAACCGGCGGTCAAAGCGAACGCACAATACATAGTCAACCCCGCTTTCAGCCAGATAGCCCAGCTTTTCACGCAGGCGGGTCAATCGCGCCGGGGCTTTATCAGCGGCAAAGAGCTCCAGCGGCTGGGGTTCAAAAATCATCACCACGACCGGTAAACCGCGCTGGCGGCCCTCTTCGCGCAACCGCTGCAGCAGCGCCTGATGCCCACGATGCACGCCGTCGAAATTACCAATGGTCAGCACGCACCCGTGCGGGGCCTGACTGAGATTATGTATGCCGCGTATCAGCTTCATGTCTGGCTCAAAACAGTGAAAATCGTCCGAGTATACCTTGTACAACTGTCAACGTTAACCAGCGATTGCACCTCGGCAACGAAAGTTCTCAGGAATTCATTCACTCAGCGCGAGAAAGCGTGAAAACTGGCCGCGCCCGGCGATTTTTATGGTGGAAAAGCTGTATTCGCCTGCAACAAGCTGGTAGAATCTTGCGCCATCACTACGTAATGAAGCGCTGTGGTGTTAAACGGCGCTTATTTGCACAAATCCATTGACAAAAGAAGGCTAAACGGGCATATTCCTCGGCCTTTGAATTGTCCATATAGAACACATTTGGGAGTTGGACCTTGGCTAATATCAAATCAGCTAAGAAGCGCGCCGTTCAGTCTGAAAAGGCTCGCAAGCACAACGCAAGCCGTCGCTCTATGATGCGTACTTTCATCAAGAAAGTATACGCAGCTATCGAAGCTGGCGACAAAGCTGCTGCACAGAAAGCATTTAACGAAATGCAACCGATCGTGGACCGTCAGGCTGCTAAAGGTCTGATCCACAAAAACAAAGCTGCGCGTCATAAAGCAAACCTGACTGCACAGATCAACAAACTGGCTTAATCGCCTGCTTGCTGAACTTTGTTAAAGAAACCCGCGAAAGCGGGTTTTTTTATGCCTATCATCTTCCCCCGGTAGCGCACGCTGGCGCGATCTGAGCCACGCCAGCCCACGCCTTCCGGCTATCGGGGTTCGGTGAACAGCGACGAATAATCGCGATTACAGATACGCTGTACCGCCGGGTGCTGAATCATTCGTTCAGCGAAAATAGCGTGATATTCCTCCATCACGCTATCCATACGGCCAATTTCGACAATCGATTCATCATGGTAGAAATCATGCGCGTAGAGCGTCGGCGCGACAAATATCGCATTATGTGCGGCGCCGAAGGCTTTCATGAGCGCCGCGTCGTCAAACTCGCCGAGGATCTCCACCTTCAGGCCCTGCACGTTAATCCAGTTCAGCAGCTTACGTCCCAGCATCGATCGCCGGCCGGGGATCAGCAGCCGCCGCTCTTCGAGGCAGGCCGGGAACGGCTTCGTCGGCGCCGGATTCATGCACCAGAAGCTGACGCTGCACTCGCCGATCTTCACCGAAAATAGCCCTTCCTGCTGCGTCGAGTCGATCGGGCAGTCAGAGATAATCATGTCGAGCTTATGCTGGCTCAGCTGCTCCAGCAGCAGCTCATGAGTGGATTCAAAACAGCGCAGATGAATCTGCTCGCTCTCAACGACAGCGGCATCCAGCACGCCGCTGACCAGCCGTTTCGAGAGCGCATCGGCCACGCCGACGTCAAACAGCAGGTTCGACTCTTTGCGATAGTTGACGATGTCGAGCATCTCCTGGCTGAGGGTAAACATCCTGTCGGCATAGCGAAAAACCAGCTCCCCCAGCTCGCTCGGCTCAAGCCCCCTTCCCTTTCGCTTAAATAATTTCCCCTGCAGGCGCTCCTCCAGGGCTTTGATCTGCCCGGTAATGGTCTGCGGCGTCAGAAACAGCGCCTCCGCCGCGCCCACGACGGACCCTTCTTTATACACGTGCCAGAAGTAGTACAGATGATTGTAGTTAATATGTGACATGCTTCTCTCCCTGATAATGTCCAGGAGAGCCTGTCGGGCTCTCCTGCAGAAAGGTTATACCGCGAGGCGAGTATCCGTCACGCGCTGACGCAGTATGAGGTAGCCGACGACCGCTGATAGCACTGAGCCGATCAGAATGCCAAGCTTGGCCCAGTTGATCAACGCGGGATCCACGCTGCCAAAGGCCAGGGTGGCGATGAAAATCGACATCGTAAAGCCAATCCCGCACAGGATCCCCACCGCCATAATTTGCTTGCAGGTGGTTCCCTCCGGCAGCGAAGCCCACTTCAGCTTCAGGGCCAGCCAGCAGAACAGGCTAATCCCCAGCGGCTTACCGATAAACAGGCCAGCCATAATGCCCAGCGGCAGGAGCGACGTCAGCCCGGCAAGGGTGACCCCCTGCAGTGAGACCCCCGCGTTCGCGAAGGCAAACAGCGGCAGGATCATAAACGCCACCCACGGGTGCAGGACATGCTCAAGCGCTTTGGCCGGCGACTTGCCATGCTTTTCTTCGAGCGGGATCATAAAGCCGACAATCACCCCGGCAAGGGTCGCGTGAACGCCAGACTTCAGCACCGCCGTCCACAGCACCGCGCCAACCAGAATATAGATCCCGGTACGCCGCACGCCGCTCAGATTCAGGGCCACCAGCACCGCGATCGCCGCCGCCGCCACGCCCAGCGAGAGCATGGACAGGTCGTGGGTATAAAACAGCGCGATAATCACGATAGCCCCGAGGTCATCAATAATCGCCAGCGCCATCAGGAAAATCTTCAGCGCCGTCGGGACCCGGCTACCTAACAGCGCCAGCACGCCGAGGGCAAAGGCAATATCCGTCGCCGCCGGGATCGCCCACCCTTCTCTGGCGACAGGATCCTGGGCGTTAAAGGCCAGGTAGACCAGGGCCGGGACGATCATCCCGCCCAGCGCGGCGATTACCGGGAAGACCGCCTGACGGCGGCTCGCCAGCGACCCCTGAATCAGCTCACGTTTGACCTCCAGGCCAATCAGCAAAAAGAACACCGCCATCAGGGCATCATTGATCCATAACAGCATGTTCTTGTTGATCTCCAGCGCGCCCACACGCAGCTGTACTGGCGTCTCAAGGAAGGAGTGATACAGACCGCTGGTCACGCTGGTATTGGCCATCACCATCGCCAGCGCGGCGGCGATAATTAAGACAATGCCGCCGGAAGCATCGCTACTAAAGAATCGTTGCAGATGTTTCACTTTTACTTTCATCCTGTTGGTGAATAACTCGATAAAAGCATAATACACATACTGATAACTCGAAAAAATCAGATTTAAGTTGCGCTAATATTCGCTTTTTACGAGTCAACGGGGAGTTCTAAGGCGAAAAAAAGCCCGGGCAGCAAAGGCCCGGGCCGGATATCAACAAAGGTGGAATTAGCGGGTCAGGTCGTCGAAGAACTTCTTCACGCCGTCAAAGAAGCTTTTCGAACGCGGGCTGTTGTTTTCCCCGGTCGGACCGCCGAAGCTCTCCTGCAGCTCTTTCAGCAGCTGCTTCTGCTTCTCATTCAGCCCCACCGGCGTCTCCACCACTACGCGGCACAGCAGATCGCCCTGCGCGCCGCCGCGAACGGATTTCACGCCTTTTCCACGCATGCGGAACAGCTTGCCGGTCTGGGTTTCACCTGGAATTTTCAGGTTCACGCGGCCGTCGAGCGTTGGGACCTCGATCTCACCGCCCAGCGCCGCCATGGTGAAGTTGATCGGAACTTCGCAGTACAGGTTATTGCCTTCACGTTCAAAGATAGCGTGCTGCTTCACCTGAACCTGAACGTACAGATCGCCTGCCGGCGCGCCATGTTCGCCGGCCTCGCCTTCGCCCGCCAGACGGATCCGGTCACCGGTATCCACGCCCGCCGGAATTTTAACCGACAGGGTTTTGGTTTTTTCTACGCGGCCATGGCCATGACATTTATTGCACGGATCTTTAATTAGCGTACCGCGTCCCTGGCAGTGCGGACAGGTCTGCTGTACAGCAAAAAAGCCCTGGCGCATCTGCACCTGGCCCGCGCCATGACAGGTCGGACAGGTCTGCGGTTTGCTGCCGGCCTTGGCGCCGCTGCCGTGGCAGACGTCGCACTCTTCCAGCGTCGGAATACGGATCTCTTTAGTGACGCCGCGCACCGCTTCTTCCAGCGTCAGCTCCATGTTGTAACGGAGATCGGCGCCGCGTGCCGCGCGCTGACGACCACGTCCGCCACCAAAGATATCGCCGAAAACATCGCCAAAGATATCGCTGAAGTCGGCACCGCCGCCAAAACCGCCGCCGCCGCCCATGCCGCCCTGTTCGAAGGCCGCGTGGCCGTACTGATCGTAGGCCGCACGCTTCTGGGCATCAGTCAGGATTTCATACGCTTCTTTGATTTCTTTAAATTTGGCTTCAGCCTCTTTATCACCCTGGTTGCGGTCCGGGTGATATTTCATGGCCAGGCGCTTATAAGCCTTTTTGATTTCACGCTCTTCCGCTGTTTTGGAAACGCCTAAAATCTCGTAGTAATCTTGCTTTGCCATCGGTGTTTTTCAGCCCCTTAACATGCGTGCACGGGCGGAGAGGAAACCTCTTCGCCCGTGCCAGTGTTTTACCCGTTCAAAGGGCGATTATTTTTTATCTTTCACTTCTTCGAACTCAGCGTCGACAACATCGTCGTCTTTCGCGTTGCTCGCCTGAGCGTCAGCGGAACCCGCCTGCTGCTGAGCGTGCTGCTGCTGAGCAATTTCCATCAGCTTCTGAGAAGCCTGCGCCAGCGCCTGCATTTTCGCTTCGATATCCGCTTTGTCTTCGCCTTTCAGAGAAGATTCCAGCGCGGTCAGCGCAGACTCAATGGCAGTTTTGTCGTCAGCCGGCAGTTTATCGCCTGCTTCTTCAACCTGCTTACGAGTGCTGTGCAGCAGATGGTCGCCCTGGTTGCGGGTCTGTACCAGCTCTTCGAACTTACGGTCAGATTCGGCGTTAGCTTCTGCTTCGCGAACCATTTTCTGAATTTCTTCTTCATTCAGACCGGAAGACGCTTTGATGGTGATCTTCTGCTCTTTACCGCTGTTTTTGTCTTTCGCGGAGACGTGCAGGATACCGTCAGCATCAATGTCGAAGGTCACTTCGATCTGCGGCATGCCGCGCGGCGCCGGGTTAATACCATCCAGGTTGAACTGACCCAGAGATTTGTTATCAGACGCGCGTTTACGCTCACCCTGCAGCACATGGATGGTTACCGCAGACTGGTTGTCTTCAGCGGTAGAGAACACCTGGCTGTGCTTGGTCGGGATGGTGGTGTTTTTGCTGATAAGCGCAGTCATCACGCCGCCCATGGTTTCGATACCCAGCGACAGCGGGGTTACGTCGAGCAGCAGAACGTCTTTCACATCGCCAGTCAGTACACCGCCCTGAACGGCAGCACCGATCGCCACGGCTTCATCCGGGTTAACGTCTTTACGCGGTTCTTTACCAAAGAACTCGGCCACTTTCTTCTGCACCATCGGCATACGAGTCTGACCACCAACGAGGATCACGTCGTTGATATCGGAAACGGACAGACCGGCATCCTGCAGAGCGACTTTCAGCGGCTCGATGGAACGGTTAACCAGGTCTTCTACCAGGCTTTCCAGTTTCGCGCGAGTCACTTTGATGTTCATGTGTTTCGGACCGGTCGCGTCTGCAGTGATGTACGGCAGGTTAACGTCGGTCTGCTGAGCAGAAGACAGTTCAATCTTCGCTTTCTCAGCGGCTTCTTTCAGGCGCTGCATGGCCAGCGGGTCGTTGCGCAGGTCAATGCCCTGATCTTTCTTGAACTCATCAACGAGGTAGTTGATCAGACGAGTATCGAAGTCTTCGCCGCCCAGGTGGGTATCACCGTTGGTCGCCAGAACTTCAAAGGTTTTTTCGCCATCAACTTCGTCGATTTCGATAATCGAGATATCGAAAGTACCACCACCGAGGTCGTAAACCGCGATAGTACGGTTGCCCACTTCTTTATCCAGACCGTAAGCCAGCGCGGCCGCGGTTGGTTCGTTGATGATACGTTTAACTTCCAGACCGGCGATACGGCCGGCATCTTTGGTTGCCTGACGCTGCGCATCGTTAAAGTAAGCCGGTACGGTGATAACCGCTTCAGTTACCGGTTCACCCAGGTAATCTTCAGCCGTTTTCTTCATTTTCTTCAGCACTTCAGCAGAGATCTGCGGCGGTGCAGTTTTGGTGCCTTTCACATCCAGCCATGCGTCGCCATTGTCTGCGGCAACAATTTTGTATGGCATGATAGAAACGTCACGCTGAACTTCTTCGTCCTGGAAGCGGCGGCCAATCAGGCGTTTAATCGCAAACAGGGTGTTTTGCGGGTTTGTCACTGCCTGACGTTTAGCCGGCTGACCAACCAGAGTTTCACCATCCTGGGTATAGGCAATGATAGAAGGCGTGGTGCGATCGCCTTCGGCGTTCTCCAGCACGCGTGCAGTAGTGCCATCCATAATCGCTACACAAGAGTTGGTAGTACCCAGGTCGATACCAATAATTTTACCCATCTAAACGTCTCCACTAAAAATTCGATCAACATGTGGTTGTGAACCTGTAATAAGGGCGAAACGTGCGGTTTCAACTGCCCAGACATCATTTTTTTTCAGGTTCTTCACTGCGGTTGACTACAAGATGGGGTCGCCCACTCCGGCATCAAGGGGCAAGCATAAAAATTTTTTGCCTCGGATTCGCACAGGGTTACGGATGACTTGCCGAACAAGGTTGTTGGATGGCAAAAACGACGGCGAAATATACATACAAAAAACGGATTAAAATAGGAAATACATTCATAATATCATTGACATAACCCGCAATACTTGCGCGCTAAAAGCCCCGTTTTCGCAGTGATAAACTTCCCCGCCATCGCACTTCGCTTATTCAGGGGACAAATTAATGAAATCGCTATACCGGCTTTCCGTAGGGCTTATCCTCGGCGTGTCATTTATCACCTCGGCGGCCGCTAACGACCATAAAATTCTCGGCGTGATAGCTATGCCGCGCAATGAAACCAACGACCTGACGCTGACGCTCCCCGTCTGCCGGGTAGTCAAACGCATTCAGCTCAGCGCCGACCGCGGCGATGTACAGCTCTCCGGGGCGACGGTCTACTTTAAGGCCAGCCGCGGCGCCAGCCACACGCTGAACGTCCCCGCCGGGATCAAAGAGGGCAGCACCACCGGCTGGATCAACATCAATAGCGATAACGACAGCAAACGTTGCGTGAAGAAAATCGCCTTCTCCGGCCACACGGTGCACTCCTCAGATATGGCATCACTGAAAATTATCGGCGATGACTAACGTCGCCCCTGCCCGAGAGAAAACGTTATGCATATTAATTACCTGGAGGATGACGATCTCGCCTTTCTGCCTGAGTGCAGCGAGGCGCATCTGGAAGCCTTTACCCGCATTCTGACCCACGGGGAAAATGGCAAACCCCGTCTCTCCAGCACGCTCCTGCGCAACGAGACATTTTTAGCGATGGAGGGTCACCCGGAGCGTTATCGCCGCAACTGGCAGCTAATCGCCGGTGAGCTACAGCATTTTGGCGGCGATAGCATCGCCAACACGCTGCGCCGCCATGGCAAATTTTATCGCGCGATCCTGCTGGATGTATGTAAACGACTGAAAGCGAAGGTCGACAAACAGCTGTCGACGCCGCAGATCGAGCAGCAGTTGCTGGCGCATTTTCTGCAGCACAGCTGGAATAAACTGAACGCGGAGCAAAAAGCGCAGTTTCTCGCCGCGGTGGAGTGCCGGAGCCATGAGCTGGACAGCCTGATGGCTCATCTGCTGAGGCATCGCAAGCTAAGCGAAGGCGTCACTTTGTTGCTGGACGAACGCTTAACCGCCATCCTGCGCACGCACGCCGCGGTGAGCGTCATCGGTCATGGCCTGGTGCGCGGCGCCGGGCTGGGCGGACCGCTCGGCGCCGCGCTGAACAGCGTTAAAGCGGTGAGCGGCAGCGCCTACCGGGTCACCATCCCCGCGGTCCTGCATATTGCCTGTTTACGGCAAATGCTCCAGCCGCCGTCAGACACCGCGGAAATTGGTGAAAAATACCCCGCCAGATCATAGACAGCCCTTCAGCGCCTCATTATTATGCCGCGCCCCGCCGCCAAGTCGCGGGGTAATGCTTCCCTTTTAATGATAATTTTGAGGAATTATGGGCAACACTAAGTTGGCTAATCCGGCACCGCTGGGCCTTATGGGCTTCGGCATGACCACTATTCTGCTTAACCTGGCGAATAGCGGCCTGTTCGCATTCGATGTAGCTATCCTGGCGATGGGCATTTTTTACGGCGGCATTGCGCAAATTTTTGCCGGCCTGCTGGAATACAAAAAAGGCAACACTTTTGGCTTAACCGCTTTTACCTCCTACGGCAGCTTCTGGCTGACGCTGGTGGCGATTCTTCTGATGCCGAAAATGGGCCTGGCAGACGCGCCAAACGCGCACTTCCTCGGTATGTACCTCGGCCTGTGGGGCGTCTTTACCCTGTTTATGTTCTTTGGCACCCTGAAGGCAGCCCGCATGCTGCAGTTTGTCTTCCTGAGCCTGACCGTACTGTTCGCGCTGCTGGCGATTGGCCATTTGGTCGATAACGAAGGCATTGTGAAGGTAGCCGGCTGGGTCGGCCTGATTTGTGGCGTCAGCGCTATTTACCTGGCGATGGGTGAAGTGCTGAACGAACAGTTCGGCCGCACCGTGCTGCCGATCGGCGAACCGCGCTAATCTTCCGCCGCCGTCCGGTCACAGGGCGGCGGCAGGTCATTATCAGCATCAGCTAGCCATCGTTAACGCTGCAGCTCCCCTTCCGGCATCCCCGTCGGCGCCGTCAGCTCCTGACGCAGCCAGATACCTAATCCTAGCCCCATCAGCGACAGGGCCAGCACATACCAGGCCGGCGCCATCGGCGACACCCCCATCAGCATGGTGACCGCAATCGGCGTCAGGCCGCCAAAGATCGCGTACGACAGGTTGTAGGAGAAAGAGATGCCGGTGAAGCGTACTTCCGCCGGGAAGGCCCGCACCATCACATAGGGCACCGCCCCCACCACGCCGACGCAAAGCCCCACCGTACCGTAGAGCAGAAACAGCCGCTGCGGGCTGGCGCCGGCAAGATGGTAAAATGCCCAGCTGGCAACCGCCAGCAGCAGGCTGCCGACGATAAAAGTGCGGCTGGCGCCGAAGCGGTCCGCCGCCAGCCCGGCGAGCAGACAGCCGATGCACAACATAATGGTGGCGATGCTGTTGGCCTGCAGGGTAATGGCCGGCGCAAAACCATAGTGCTTCTGCAGCCAGACTGGCGACATCAGGATCACCACCACCACGCCAGCCGACAGCAGCCAGGTCAGCAGCATAGAGATCACCACCGCCTTCTGGTGCTTGAGCGCCACCGCTTTTACCGGCAGCTCCTGCGCCAGCGCTTTGCGCTGCTGCATCTCAAGAAAAATCGGCGTCTCCTGCAGCCAGCGGCGCAGATACATCGCTATCAGACCAAATACGCCGCCCAGCAGGAAGGGGATCCGCCAGCCGCCGTCGTGGATCCCCTGCGGCGTCAGACTGGTATTGATAAGCGTGGCCACCACCGACCCCAGCAGAATGCCAACCGTCAGGCCGGCCGTCAGCGTGCCGCAGGCGATACCAATGCGTTTTTCCGGGACATGCTCAGCGACAAACACCCAGGCGCCTGGAACTTCACCGCCGATCGCCGCTCCCTGCAGAATGCGCATCAGCAGCAATAGCAGCGGGGCGATGATACCTACCGAGCTATAGGTCGGTAGCAGACCGATCGCCAGGGTTGGCAGCGCCATCAGCAGGATGCTGAGGGTGAACATTTTCTTGCGCCCCACCAGATCGCCAAAGTGGGCCATGATGATGCCCCCCAGCGGACGCGCCAGGTAACCGGCGGCGAAAATGCCAAAAGTTTGCACCTGGCGCAGCCATTCGGGAATATCTGCGGGAAAGAAGAGCTCGCCGACGACGGCGGCGAAGAAAACGAAAATGATAAAGTCATAAAACTCCAGCGCGCCGCCCAGGGCGGCCAGCGTCAGCGTTTTATAATCCTGGCGGTTGAGCGGTCGGTTTGCATATGACATAACGCAATTTCATCCTGAGGTGTGCAGCGTGTTTTATAGTGTGTAAAGTAAAAATCACTATATCGTAAATAAAACGGCACACCATTAGCGATGCAGGTTATATCAAAAATGCATCAAATTCAGGATAAAGTTTCGCGTCTGGCACTCTTGGGACGAAAAGCTTCTACTACACGGCCATCGGTTTCCACATAAGGCCCTTCAAGCAACTGTACACAATAAGGTACACTTGCGAAAATACCGTGCACCAGCACGTTGCCGTCAGCATCTTTCACCCCTTCCAGAGTCTCCTGAATTGCTTTCGGTTGCCCGGGAAGGTTGAGGATCAGCGCCTGCTTGCGGATCACACCGACCTGCCGGGAAAGGATAGCCGTCGGCACAAAGTGTAGGCTAACCTGGCGCATTTGCTCGCCGAAGCCCGGCATCTCGCGATCGGCGATCGCCAGCGTTGCGTCGGGCGTCACATCGCGACGCGCAGGGCCGGTTCCGCCGGTGGTCAGCACCAGATGGCACCCCATTTCGTCAACCAGTTCGCACAGCGTTTGCTCAATGATGGCCTGCTCATCCGGAATCAGACGGGTTTGCAGCTCGAAAGGGGTGGTCAGGGCGCGTGCCAGCCACTCTTCCAGTGCCGGGATGCCTTTGTCCTGATAGACGCCGCTGGAGGCGCGATCGGAAATGGAAACTAAGCCGATTCGTAAGGTATTCATGGTTATTCCGTTCAAACTGTGGCGTTAAACGAAATGATACACTGCCGGAGGCGGGACAGACAGTGTAATGTGGCCGACGGGCGTCGGCCACCTGCGCGATTACAGCAGTTCGTCGATCATTTTTTCCAGTTTTTCCTGGTCGATCGCAAACTTACGGATACCTTCCGCCAGTTTGTCTACCGCCATCGGATCCTGGTTATGCTGCCACAGGAACTCAGATTCGGTAATACGCTCCGGACGCGCTTTCACTTCACCGGTATATACCAGCTTACGCTCAACAGCGCCTTCGCTTTCGGACAGCTCTTTCAGCAGCGCCGGGGCGATGGTCAGGCGGTCACAGCCAGCCAGTTCCAGAATTTCGCCAACGTTACGGAAGCTTGCGCCCATCACGACGGTTTCATAGCCGTGCTGCTTGTAATACTCGTAGATTTCGCTGACGGAAACCACGCCCGGATCTTCTGCCGGTGCGTACTCTTTCTTGTCGGTGTTGGCTTTGTACCAGTCGAGGATACGGCCAACGAACGGCGAAATCAGGAAGACGCCCGCTTCGGCGCAAGCGCGAGCCTGAGCGAAGGAGAACAGCAGCGTCAGGTTACAGTTAATGCCTTCTTTTTCCAGCTGTTCAGCGGCGCGAATGCCCTGCCAGGTGGAGGCCAGTTTGATCAGAATGCGATCGTTGCTGATGCCCGCGTCGTTGTACAGCTTGATGATGCGCTTGGCTTTCGCGATAGACGCTTCGGTGTCATAGGAGAGACGTGCGTCCACTTCGGTGGAGATACGGCCCGGGATCAGTTTCAGAATTTCGAGACCGATGTTCACCGCCAGCTTATCGGAAGCATCGAGGATCTGCTGCGCGCGATCGCTGCTCTGGCTACGAGCCCAGGCGACAGCGTCGTCAATCAGCTTACGGTACTCAGGGATCTGAGCCGCGCCGAGAATCAGGGAAGGGTTAGTGGTGGCATCCTGAGGCTGATACAGCTTCATTGCCGCAATATCTCCGGTGTCAGCGACGACAGTGGTGTACTGACGCAGAGAAGTTAATTTATCCGTCATGATATATTTCTCTTAAACAGCAGTTAAGGGGATGTAACCGGTCTGCCCAGATGATAACACGCTGCCGGGTCAGCGCAACCGCCGACGAGAGAAGAGCGCAGAGTGTGATAAACTATGCAGATTAATTTGCTGAAAGCGAAAGGATTGTCACTTAATTGGTAACGCTTACACTGGCGTACCGGCATGGACAAGAGGATGTTTAATGCCTGATTTTCTCTCATTTATCAATGAAATACTCTGGGGCTCAGTGATGATTTATCTGCTACTGGGCGCCGGTATCTGGTTTAGCTGGCAAACCCGGGGTATTCAGTTTCGTTACGTGCGCAAATTCGGCCGCAGTCTAAAAAAAAGCCTGCACCCGCAGCCGGGTGGTTTAACGTCCTTTCAGGCGCTCTGTACCAGCCTTGCCGCCCGGGTCGGCAGCGGCAATCTTGCCGGGGTGACGCTGGCGATCGCCGCCGGTGGGCCCGGCGCCGTATTCTGGATGTGGGTTTCCGCCCTGCTCGGCATGGCCAGCAGCTTTGCTGAATGTTCCCTTGCTCAGCTGTATAAAGAACGCGATAGCCGCGGACAGTTTCGCGGTGGCCCTGCCTGGTACATGGCGCGCGGGCTCGGCATGCGTTGGATGGGCGTCCTGTTTTCGATCCTCCTCCTGCTGGCCTATGGTTTTATCTTCAATACCGTGCAGGCTAACTCCGTGGCCCATGCCTTGCGCTATGCGTTCGATCTGCCGGCGGCGGTCAGCGGCGGCGTGCTGGCCGTTGTCGTTTTGCTGGCGATCCTCCGTGGTTTACGCGGCGTGGCGCGTCTGATGCAATGGATCGTTCCCTTTATGGCGCTGTTGTGGATCGCCACCAGCCTGCTCATCGGCCTGTGGCACATCACCGCCCTGCCGACGATTTTCGCCACCATCTTTCGCTGCGCCTTCGGCTGGCAGGAGGCCGCCGCCGGCGCGGTGGGCTACACCATCAGCCAGGCGCTGACCAGCGGCTTCCAGCGCGGCATGTTCTCCAATGAAGCAGGGATGGGCTCTTCGCCTAACGCCGCCGCGGCCGCCGCCTCCTGGCCGCCGCACCCGGCGGCGCAGGGGATCGTGCAGATGATTGGCGTGTTTATCGATACTATCGTGATCTGTACCGCAAGCGCGATTATCGTCATGCTGGCGCCGCGGCCCGACAATGAATATACGCTCAACGGTATTCAGGACTTGCAACACGCGATGAGCGTGCTGGTCGGCGGCTGGGGAGCGGGTTTTATCGCCCTCATCGTGCTGCTGTTCGCCTTTAGCTCTATCGTAGCCAATTACGTGTACGCGGAAAATAATCTGGTCTTCCTGCGCCTGGATAAGCCGCGCTATATCTGGGGGCTGCGAATACTCACCGTCCTGATGGTGCTGTTGGGGACCATGGTTAGCCTGCCTGTCGTCTGGCAGAGCGCGGATATCATCATGGCGCTGATGGCGATGACCAACCTGACGGCCATTCTGTTGCTCTCCCCGACGGTGCGGATTATCGCCAGCGATTATCTGCGTCAGCGGCGGCTGGGTATCCAGCCGACTTTCGATGCCACTCGTTACCCGGATATTGACCAACAGCTGGCCCCGGGCGCCTGGAATGAATTGCCGCGCGAATAGCGCGGCAATTGCAGCTATCGATCCCACCATGCACTTTTTTTGTTAAAATTCGTCGAAATTACCTGCAAGGACTGGATATGCTGATTCTGATTTCACCTGCTAAAACGCTCGATTATCAAAGCCCGCTGGCAACGACTCGCTATACCCAGCCCGAACTCCTCGAGTATTCTCAGCAGCTTATCGGCATCGCCCGTAAGCTGACCGCGCCGCAAATCGGCAAGCTGATGAGCATTAGCGACAAGCTGGCGGATCTAAACGCCACCCGCTTCCACGACTGGCACCCTGACTTTACGCCGCAAAATGCCCGCCAGGCGATCCTCGCCTTTAAAGGCGATGTCTACACTGGCCTGCAGGCAGAGACGCTCACCGAGGACGACTTTGACTTCGCCCAGCAACACCTGCGCATGCTCTCCGGGCTGTATGGCGTGCTGCGCCCGTTAGACCTGATGCAGCCCTACCGCCTGGAGATGGGGATCCGTCTGGAAAATCCGCGCGGCAAAGATCTGTACCAGTTCTGGGGGGATACCATTACCGAGAAGCTGAATCAGGCGCTGCGCGACCAGGGCGACGATATCGTCATCAACCTGGCTTCCGATGAATATTTTAAATCGGTGAAAACGCCAAAATTGCAGGGTCAGCTGATCAAGCCGGTATTCCTCGATGAGAAGAACGGCAAATTCAAAGTGATCAGTTTTTATGCGAAGAAAGCCCGCGGCCTGATGAGTCGCTACATTATTGAAAACCGCTTAACCCAGCCGGAGCAGCTCAAAGCCTTTAATAGCGAAGGCTATTTCTTTGATGCGGATGCCTCAGAGAAAGGCGAACTGGTGTTTAAACGCCACGAGCAGTAACACGTTACGGTAATAAAAAAGGGGAGTTATTCCCCTTTTCAATATAATTAAGCAGATTATTACTTATTTTAACGCACCCAGTTTTCCACCACGCCTTTTTCATCGAAGAAAATCATCAGCGAGTTCGAATCTTTTTGGCTGGACTTATCGACCGCATCGGCAGCTTGCGATGCCCCGGTTACCGGGATCATGGAACCCGCGAGGCTGACCAGGTTGATCCCTTTATCTACTGAATAATACCAGCTCTCTTTACCCGACGCCGTCACCGTCGTATGACCAGAATCCGGGGCACCAAAATACTGACGAACCTCGGCCTTGGTGGTTTTTCCGACAATGAGATGTTGTTTCAGATAGGCTGGCGTTAATTTATCTTCATTACCGCCAATCGTTGTCCCGGAGCAGCCTGTTAAAGCGAACACCACCAAAAAAAGAGATAAAATACGCATGTTTCCTCCTTGAAAACCTTGTGCATTAACAATGCATCTATATCAAATGATATCTATAGCTGCTTCATAATAAAATCAGCAGCATAAATATAAGCAGCATGAAATAATAAATAAAAAAGATAATCCAGTGGAATTATCCGGCAAAGATGACAATCCGTAAAAGAGTTTGCAATAAAAGCAGTGCGCTGACAATACAATAGTGTGGGGAATTTTATGGAGAGAAATTTTACTGATATGGAAAAGTGCGTTAAATATAAAAACCGGGCAATAGCTGCCCGGTTTGGTCGATCATGTTGCCGATATTATTGCCTGGCTTAGCCCATCATCAGCTTACGCAGCGCGGCGAAATCCGCCGGCAGGTTGTGAGACAGCAGCGGCAGGTCGGCGCGGTCGGCCAGCTCCTTCGGCAGCGGCAGAGTCTCCTGCAGGATCTCCTCCACGCTCTCTTTGAACTTCGCCGGATGGGCGGTGCCGAGGAACAGGCCGTACTCTCCCGGCTGCAGCTGATCGCGCAGCGCGCGCCAGGCAATCGCCGCATGCGGTTCAGAGATGTAGCCGATGGCCTTCAGCTCGCGCATCGCTGCTTTGGTGGTCTCATCATCGACCGCGGCATAGCCCAGCTCGCTGAGACGCCAGATTTTACGGCGGAACAGCTCTTCAACGCGCGGCCAGTTGTTCGGCTGGCTGACGTCCATGGCGTTGGACAGCGTCGCCTGGGTGGCTTTTGGCGCCCACTCGCCGCCCTGCAGATAGCGCGGAACGGTGTCGTTGGCGTTGGTGGCGGCGATAAAGCGCTTGATCGGCAGCCCCAGCGACTTGGCCAGCAGACCGGCGGTCAGATCGCCGAAGTTGCCGCTCGGCACGGAAATCACCAGCTGATTGCGGGCTTCCTGCGGCAGCTGCGCCGCCGCTTCGAAGTAGTAACAGATCTGCGCCAGCAGGCGGCTGATGTTGATGGAGTTAGCCGAGTTGAGACCCAGCGTCGCCTTCAGCTCTTCATCGTCAAACGCCTGCTTCACCAGCGCCTGGCAGGCATCAAAGTCGCCATCAATCGCCACGGTTTCAATATTGCCGCCGAGGGTACAGAACAGCTTCTCCTGCAGCGGACTGATCTTGCCGCGCGGATAGAGGATCACTACCTTGACGTTCGGCAGGCCGTAGAAAGCATGCGCCACCGCCGCCCCGGTGTCGCCAGAGGTCGCGGTGAGGATGGTGACCGGCTTATCGCCTGCGATGTGGGTCAGCATCTGCGCCATAAAGCGGCCGCCGAAATCCTTGAACGCCAGCGTAGGGCCATGGAACAGCTCCAGACAGCCGACATCTTCCTGAACCTTGCTTACCGGCGCCGGAAACGCAAACGCCGCGCGCACCCGCTGCTGCAGGACATCCTGCGGGATCTCATCGCCGATAAAGGCGGATAGAATTTTGGCGCTACGGGTGACAAAGTCCTGCGCCAGCATGTCGTCGATTTCAGTCAGGCTGAATTCCGGCAGATCGTGCGGAAAGAACAGGCCCTGATGCTTGCCAAGTCCCTGGGTGACGGCCTGCGCAAAGCTGACCTGCTCGTTATGATCTTTTAAGTTATACAGTTTCATTGGTTATCCCACTACGCGTGCGCCCGCCGTGTCCAGCCGGCAAATATGAACAAAGCCTTCCTGATTCTGCAGATAGTGCGCGCCAAGCCAGTCGGCGACGCGCTGTGCGGTATCCGGTTTATCACACAACGCGAACAGCGTTGGGCCAGAGCCGGAGATGCCGCAAGCCTGGGCGCCCATCTCCATGGCCGCCTGACGCGCTTCGCTAAAGCCCGGCAGCAGTTTGGTTCGGTACGGTTCGGCAATCACATCTTTCATCAATTTTGCCGCCAGCTGCGGCTGGCGGGTGTAGCAGGCGTGAATAAAGCCCGCGAGGTGGCGACCATGGGCGATACAATCCTGGCGGCGATACTGCGCCGGCAGAATCGCCCGCGCTTCAGCAGTAGAGACTTTAATCCCCGGATAGGCCAGCACCCACAGCCACTCATCAAACCCGGGCACCTGCTGACTGATAATCCCATTCTCTTCGATCATCAACTGCATGCCGCCAAGATAGCACGGCGCCACGTTGTCGTAGTGAATGCTGCCGGAGATACGCCCTTCCATCTCTCCCATCAGCGCCAGCATGCGCGTCTCGTTCAGCGGCTTGCCGCAGAACTCGTTCATGGCCACCAGCGCAGCGACCACCGAGCAGGCGCTGGAACCCAGCCCGGAGCCAATCGGCATGTTTTTTTCCAGCGTCATCGCCACCGGCACCGTCTTGCCGATCTCCCGGCAAAAGCTTTCCCAGCACTGGTAAACAATGTTCTCCTGCGGCGCCGTCGGCAGTTTGCTGGCGAAGCGTCCAAGATTCTGCAGGCTAAATTGCTCCGCCGCTTCGACAGTGACGTTGTCGCCAAGCAGCGTGCCATCGACCGGCGTGACCGCCGCGCCCAACACATCAAACCCGACGCTCATATTGGCACTGGAAGCCGGGGCATATACTTTGACCATCTTAAACTCCTAACTTCCAGGACAGGGTGCGCAGCAGGTCGGCGAATACGCCGGCCGCCGTGACGTCGTTCCCGGCGCCATAGCCGCGCAGCACCAGCGGCAATGGCTGATAATAATGGCTATAAAAAGCCAGCGCGTTCTCACCATTCTTAACTTTGAACAGCGGATCGTTGCCGTCAACCGCGGCTATTTTTACCCGGCAGGTACCATCCTCTTCGATGTTACCGACGTAGCGCAAGACTTTACCTTCATCGCGCGCCTTAGCAACCCGCGAGGCAAAACCATCGTCCAGCGACGGCAGGCGGGCCATAAAGGTCTCGACATCGCCGCTGGCGTCGAAGTCCGGCGGCAGCGCCGACTCGACGATAATGTCCGCCAGCTCCAGTTCACGCCCGGTCTCACGGGCCAGAATCAGCAGTTTACGCGCCACATCCACCCCGGATAAATCGTCGCGCGGATCCGGCTCGGTATACCCCATCTCACGGGCCATCGCCGTCGCCGCGGAGAAACTCACCCCCTCGTCCAGCTTGCCGAAGATAAACGACAGGGAGCCGGACAGGATCCCGGAGAAGTGGCGCAGCTCATCGCCGGCGTTGAGCAGGTTCTGCAGGTTCTCAATCACCGGCAGGCCCGCGCCAACGTTAGTGTCATAGAGGAACTTACGCCGCGAGCTGCTGGCCGCATGGCGCAGCTGGTGATAGTAATCCAGCGAAGAGGTATTGGCCTTTTTGTTCGGCGTCACCACATGGAAACCTTCGCGCAGGAAGTCGGCATACTGATCGGCGACCGCCTGGCTGGAGGTACAGTCTACGATCACCGGATTGAGCAGGTGGTACTCTTTCACCAGGCGGATCAGGCGGCCAAGATTAAACGGCTCTTTCGCCTCCGCCAGTTCCGCACTCCAGTTTTCCAGATTCAGGCCATGCACGCTGGTCAGCAGCGCCTGAGAATTGGCTACACCGCAGACGCGCAGATCGATATGTTTGTTCTTCAGCCACCCCTGCTGGCGCTTGATCTGCTCTAGCAGCGCGCCGCCGACGCCGCCGACGCCGATGACAAACACTTCAATCACCTGGTCGGTGTTGAACAGCATCTGATGGGTCACGCGCACGCCGGTGGTGGCGTCGTCATTGCTGACCACTACCGAAATTGAGCGCTCGGAAGAGCCCTGGGCAATCGCCACGATATTGATATTGGCGCGGGCCAGCGCCGCAAAGAATTTCGCCGAGATACCGCGCAGGGTACGCATTCCGTCGCCCACCACGGAGATGATCGCCAGACGCTCCATAATCGCCAGCGGCTCCAGCAGCCCCTCTTTCAGCTCCAGATAAAACTCATCTTCCATCGCCCGTTTGGCACGTGCGCAGTCGCTCTGCGGCACGCAGAAACTGATGCTGTACTCCGAAGAAGATTGAGTGATCAACACCACCGAGATGCCGGCGCGGGACATGGTGGCGAAGACGCGGGCCGCCATGCCGACCATCCCTTTCATCCCCGGCCCGGAGACGTTGAACATCGCCATGTTGTTGAGGTTAGAGATGCCTTTCACCGGCAAATCGTCCTCGTCGCGGCTGGCGCCGATAAGCGTTCCCGGCGCCTGCGGGTTGCCGGTATTTTTAATCAGGCATGGGATTTGGAACTGGGCGATAGGGGCAATGGTGCGCGGGTGCAGCACTTTCGCGCCAAAGTAGGAGAGCTCCATCGCCTCCTGATAAGACATCGATTTCAGCAGGCGCGCATCCGGCACCTGACGCGGATCGCAGGTGTACACTCCGTCGACATCGGTCCAGATTTCGCAGCAGTCAGCGCGCAGGCAGGCGGCCAGTACCGCAGCCGAGTAGTCGGAGCCGTTACGCCCCAGCACCACCAGCTCGCCTTTCTCATTGCCGGCGGTAAACCCGGCCATCAGGATCATATGGTCTGCCGGGATCTGGCTGGCGGCAATGCGGCGGGTGGATTCGGCGATATCGACGGTGGATTCCAGATAGTGGCCCACGGCAAGCAGTTTTTCGACCGGGTTAATGACACTGACTTTATGTCCACGGGCTTCCAGCAGACCCGCCATGATGGCGATGGAGAGCTTTTCGCCGCGGCAGATCAGCGCGGCATTGACGCTGTCCGGGCACTGACCCAGCAGGCTGATGCCGTGCAGAACATGCTTAATCTGAGCAAATTCCTGCTCCACGAAGGCTTTTAACTGGGCAAGCGGGAAAGCGGGCTGGGCGTCGGCAAGGCCCTGAAGAAGTTCGGCAAAAATGCGTTCGGCGTCGGCAATATTGGGGAGGGCATCCTGGCCGCCAATGGTCTTTTCAATCATTGCTACCAGGTGGTTAGTGATCTTCGCCGGGGCAGACAGGACCGTCGCTACCTGCCCCTGCCTGGCATTACTCTCCAGAATATCGGCAACCCGCAGAAACCGTTCCGCATTTGCCACTGATGTACCGCCGAACTTCAACACTCGCATGGTTCTTACCCCTTGATCTCTTGTCAAAAAAAAAGCCCGCACTGTTCAGGTGCGGGCTTTTTTCTGTGTTTCCTGTACGCGTCAGCCCGCACCGTTACCTGTGGTAATGGTGGTGGTGATAATGGTGGTAATCATGCCGATGCGATTCATGGATGTTGTGTACTCTGTATTTTTATCTGTCTGTATGTCCTGCCTATATTGGTTAAAGTATCTGCCGTCTTAAGTCAATGAATTTCTCAATTTGCCCCATTTCAGCAGGCTTACGTATTTTCCCGCTGCCGTGAGAAAAAACATCCAGATCGGCGGAAAACCAGCTCATAGAACAGCATACACATCCATAAATAAAAAATATGACAGAGTTTTATTCTGGCAGGTTTTTTTCAATATCATGCAGCAAACGATGCAACATTGCCGTGTCGCGCTGCTGCAGCAGGCCCAGCCGTTGCGACAACCAGTCGGCCAGTTTGGCATCATCCTCCACGCCCAAACGCGAAAGTAACGCCAGGGTACGAGTACGTAAGGCCTGCAGCTGATGATGGTCTGCCGCAGCGGCGGCGGGCGCCGTTTGTTGCATTAGCGATGCTAATTGATAACAGTAGACCATCACCGACTGGCCGAGATTCAGCGACGGATAATCCGCAGCCATCGGCACACCGGTCAACACATCAGCCAGCACCAGCTCCTCATTGGTCAATCCGGCGTCCTCACGACCAAATACCAGGGCAGTATGGTTCATCCACTGCGCCTTCTCCTCCAGCAGCGGCAACAGCTGCTGCGGCGTGGCGTAATAGTGAAAACGCGCGCGGCTGCGGGCGGTGGTGGCGACGGTAAAATCAACGTCATGCAGCGCCTCGGCAAGGGTGGGATAGGTGGTGATACCATCGAGGATGTCGCCTGAGCCATGCGCCACCCAGCGTGCCGGAGGCGCCAGGTGGGCTTCGCTATCGACGATCCGTAGTTCGCGAAATCCCATGGTTTTCATCGCCCTGGCGGCAGCGCCGACGTTCTCGGCCCGGGCAGGACCGACTAAAATAATCGTTAAACGCATTGCGGTTTCTTTCTCTCTCTCAGGCGTTATCGAGGCGCAGCGCCCCCCATTTTACGCGGTGAAAATTTACAAATTTGCAACAAAAATCACTAAAATTGCGTTTTCTTACCCATAAAAAAATCTAAACTGTTCTCAGGAGGCCGTGACAAGGAGTATGTTAACAGAACCCATTTATCCATATGATGGGCAATGCAATTTCATCTGATGCATCGTTTCAGGCTTTGGATTCACTGTATTTATTAATTTATCCACGCAACTAGTTGAGCCGGGTAAAGATTGTGACTATAAAGAGCATGGCGATGCAATGATTTCACAAGACTGTTAACGTGCTACAATTGAACTTGATATATGTCAACGAAGCGTAGTTTTATTGGGTGTTCGGCCTCTCTTAGCCTGTTATGTTGCTGTTAAAATGGTTAGGATGTCAGCCGTTTTTGACACCGTCGGGTCCAGAGGGAAAGTACCCACGACCAAGCTAATGATGTTGTTGACGTTGATGGAAAGTGCATCAAGAACGCAATTACGTACTTTAGTCATGTTACGCCGCGCATGTTAATTTGCGACATGCAGCAGGCAGGTCAGGGACTTTGGTACTTCCTGTTTCGATTTAGTTGGCAATTTAGGTAGCAAACATGCAGACCCCGCACATTCTTATCGTTGAAGACGAGTTGGTAACACGCAACACGTTAAAAAGTATTTTCGAAGCAGAAGGTTACGATGTATTCGAAGCGACCGATGGCGCGGAAATGCATCAGATCCTGTCTGAAAATGATATCAACCTGGTGATCATGGATATCAACCTGCCGGGTAAAAATGGTCTTCTGCTGGCGCGCGAGCTGCGCGAGCAGGCAGACGTCGCGCTGATGTTCTTAACCGGCCGCGACAACGAAGTGGATAAGATACTTGGCCTCGAAATCGGCGCTGACGACTATATCACTAAACCGTTTAACCCGCGTGAACTGACTATCCGCGCGCGCAACCTGCTCTCCCGTACCATGAACCTCGGTACCGTGAGCGAAGAGCGTCGCAGCGTGGAAAGCTACAAGTTCAACGGCTGGGAACTCGATATCAACAGCCGTTCCCTGGTTAGCCCGAACGGCGAACAGTACAAGCTGCCGCGCAGTGAATTCCGCGCGATGCTGCACTTCTGCGAAAACCCGGGCAAAATTCAGTCTCGTGCCGAGCTGCTGAAGAAAATGACCGGTCGCGAGCTGAAGCCGCATGACCGTACCGTTGACGTGACCATTCGTCGGATTCGTAAACACTTCGAATCCACTCCGGATACCCCGGAAATCATCGCTACCATTCACGGTGAAGGCTACCGTTTCTGTGGCGATCTGCAGGAATAATACGATTTATTCCGCAGCCATGATGCGAAAACGGCGCCCCAGGGGCGCCGTTTTTTATGCCGTCACTCTTTCCAGAGACGCAGCTTATCGTCATCGGCAGCCGGTGTCGGAGGCACTGTGCCTTTCGGCAGCGATAACGCATACCAGTCCACGCGACGGGTCAAAAACATCAGGACGCTCAGCGCCAGCGCCAGCACCCCGGTACCCAGCAGCAGCGCGCTATCCTCAGAATGCAACAGAAACCACATCACGCCATCCAGCAGCAGTAGCGCGGCGACAAACAGCAGGCTGTTACGCCATCCTCTGAGCACTGCCTGAAGGTAGATCCCATTCATCACCGCGCCAGACAGGCTGGCCGCCAGCCAGGCGGCGGTAAAACCAATGTGCTCTGAGAGCGCCAGCAGCACCAGGTAAAACAGCACCAGCGATAAGCCCACCAGCAGATATTGCATCGGATGCAGGGGACGACGGGTCAGGCTCTCGAACACGAAAAAAGCCATAAAGGTCAGCCCGATTAACAGGATGGCATATTTTGTCGCCCGATCGGTTAGCTGGTACTGGTCGGCAAGGGACATCACATCGGCACTGAACGCCGGCAGTCGCGACCACGGGATCTCCATATCATCCTTGAAATAGCTCCCCATATCGTTGGCGAACCAGCTGCTTTGCCAGTGGGCGCGATAGCCGGCAGCACTCACTTCCCGTTGAGTTGGCAGGAAGCTGCCGAGAAAACCGGGATGCGGCCAGTTACTGGTCAGCTGCAGCTCGCTGTTACGCCCGAGCGGCACCAGTGAAAACTCTCCCGTCCCGTTCAGATCGAGTGAAAAGGCAATCTCAAGCGGCTTGTTGTCCTCCGCCAGCGCAGGCATTGGCATATGAATACCTGCGCCATCGCCGCTTATCCCCAGCCCCGGCTCCACGCTTAATACGTTACCGTTGACCTCCGGGGCATGGATGGCACCAATGCCGCGGGCATCGCCGACGCTCACCACCAGCCGCGGCTGGCCTAAGACGATATTCGTTTTTCTCAGCGCCGCCAGACGCAGCGGATCAAACGAGGCCTTAATCTGCAAGGCGTTATGCCAGACCTGGCCGCTGTAGATGCCCACCCTCCTCGACTCCACGGTCTGTTTGCCGGTGACCGCCAGCGACTCCGGCAGCCAGTAATACACCCAGCTCCGCTGATAGTTGACCTCTTTTTGGTTCTCCATGCGGGTCAGGGTCTCGGTTATCGGAATAGCGATCAGCGGTCCGGCGAGTTTTTGCGAGCCGCTGGTGCTTTGCTCAATGGCGTCCACCACTTCGCTACGATAATCCGCTCGCTCATTAATAAGCTCCCTGACCATCATTAACGGCAAAGATAGCAGCACAATACAGCCTATTAACGTGGTGATTTTCCAGAATAACGGTGATTTCAACATAGCCTTTCTCCCTATCGTGATGGCCTCACAATAGGACGGCTGTGTGGGGAGAATTTGAAGCTATGTGAAGGGACGGTGAAGTCGCAGCGTGGCGACCACGCCGCCTTCGGGCCGATTGTGCAGATTGATATCGCCGTGATGCAGGCGCGCGACTTCACGAACGAACGCCAGCCCAAGGCCGCTGCTCTTATGGCCGTCTTCGCGCGGCAGCGAATAGAATCGCTCAAAGATTCGTTCCAGGGCATAGTCCGGAATACCGCACCCGTTGTCGATAACGCTCAATTGCACCTCTTCATTTCGCTTCTCCGCAGCCAGGGCGATCTCACCGCCCTGGGGGGTAAAGTCAATCGCGTTGTCGAGCAGATTACCCAGCGCCTGGGCCAGCAGCTCGCCATCGCCATTGACCAGCATCCCACTCTCCCGCCAGCGCAGGGTGATAGCTTTCGCCGCCAGAGCGATGTTGCGCTCCTCCGTCAGCCGTTGGTATAGCGCATCTATCGACACCGGATGCTGCTTTATCTCCAGCCGGCTTTCCAGTCTCGCCTGCTGGAGCAGCCGCTCCACCAGCAGTTGCATCCGGGTGTTTTGCGCGAGGATATTATCAGTAAACCGCGCCGCCACCTCAGGTGGCGGCCCTTCGCGCAGGATCTCCGCCGCGCCGCGGATGGCCGCCAGCGGGCTTTTCAGTTCATGGGTCAGGTCATAGACATAGTTTTCGATGGCATTCTTACCTTCGAGCTTTACCCGCATGCTCTCCAGAGCCTGGGCCAGCTTGCGCAATTCGCTGCTGCCAACCTCCGGCAGCGGCAGCGGGCGCTCAGCGGTCACCGAGTCCGCATAGCGCACCAGCTTGCCGATAGAGAAATTGATCCACCAGACGACGCCGCCGCCAATCAACAGCGCAATGCCCAGCAGGGCGCCGCCGGCCCAGAGGATCCGCCGCTCGCTGCGCTTAATGACCGGCGTCATCGCCAGGTTGGGTTTACCGACGCTCAGCACGCCGATAATCCGCCCCTTATCCATCACCGGCGCGGCGATATACATCACCGAGCTGGCTTCATCATGCGGATCGCTGCGCGTACTGCGCGCGCCGTACTGGCCGCGCAGGGTGAGCCAGACATCGTTCCAGCGCGAATAGTCCTGCCCTGTCGCCTGCCCGCTGGAGTCAAACACCACCTTGCCCCGGGCATCGGTCAGATAGACGCGGTACTCATTACGTACCTTTTTAATTCCGCCAATATTGGCGTTGAGCGGCTGCTGGTTGAGCTGGTGAAAGGCCTGCGCCAGCCTGCCCTGCTGCGGGTTTGCCGCCAGCAGATCCTCACGCGCCAGCGCCGCCAACAGGGTAGCGGTATCATTGAGGGTCCCCTCTGTCGCCCGGCGCACGCCCGGCTTCACTTCCTGGACAAAGATCGACAGCACAAACCACGCGGCGATCGCGACGATAAGAAAATAGCCCAGCAGCAGGCGCATGCCGATGCGCATCAGCCGCGCCCCAGGCTGTAGCCCATACCGCGATGGGTATTGATTGGCGCCTTTTCAGGATTCACAGCCCGCAGCTTAGCGCGCAGGGTTTTGATATGGGTATCGACGGTACGGTCGAGGCTTTCCCAGGCATCGATCCACACCAGCTCCATCAGCTGCTGACGGGAGAAGACGCGACCGGGCGCGTGAAGCAGGGTTTTCAGCAGCAGAAATTCGTAGCGCGTCAGATTCAGCGGCTGGCCGAACCAGCTGATCGCCGCCGCCTGCTCATCGAGCACAAACTCGCCGACGCGTACCACCGGCGATGGCGCGGCAAACTTCTGCAGCCGCCGCAGCACGGTTCGCACCCGCGCGCAGACTTCGCGTGGTGAAAACGGCTTGGCGATGTAATCGTCAGCGCCGATTTCCAGCCCCAGCAGCTTATCGACCTCGTCGCTACGCGCCGTCAAAAACAGCACCGGCAGCGCCGGATAACGCGTCAGCAGACGCCGACAGAGCTCGAAGCCGCTGATATCCGGCAAGCCGACGTCGAGGATGGCGACATCTGGCGCCTGATGCGCCGCCGCCTCCAGCGCGGGCAAACCGCGGCCAAAGACGCTGACCTGGAAGCCCTCCTGCTGCAGCATGTAAACCAGGGTATCAGCGATACTCTGTTCATCCTCAACTAACCAAATCCGTGGCTGCTGCATGCGCGCTCCCGTTTATTTATTCCATGGCATGATCGGCACGGCGCTGATGGCGTTCTTCGGCGAGCCATCAACCACTTTATCCGAGTAGGTCAGATAGACCAGCGCATTGCGCTTCGCATCATAGAAACGCACGACCTGGAGTTTTTTAAACACCAGCGAGGTGCGCTTCTGGAACACCACGTCGCCCTGGCTTTTACCGTTTTTGATTTTGTCCGTTAGCTCAATCGGCCCGACCTGCTGGCAGGAAATCGCCGCGTCAGAGGTATCTTCCGCCAGCCCCAGCCCGCCTTTGATGCCACCGGTTTTCGCCCGGCTGATATAGCAGGTCACGTTCTGTACATCCGGATCGTCAAAGGCTTCGACGACGATTTTGTGATCCGGCCCTAACCATTTGAAGACCGTATCCACGGAACCAATCTGCTCCGCCTGAGCCAGCTGGCTACCGGCCAGCAGGAGCAGCCCCATCGCAAACTTCTTGTATTTCATATTGTTACCATTATTAAAAAATATAGCTGAGTGATTATCACGCACTTAGCAGAAAAGGTTTATAGATCACAGCTTTACAAAATTATCGTTCAAATCCCCTGACCTACCGCATTTAAAAGCAAAAAAAACACTGAATGCTAAAACATCAAAAAATGCTATTATCCGCTACTTTAATATCAGGCACCTGTGTTTAAGGATGGGGACATTTTATGGATCAAGCAGGGATTATTCGCGATCTCCTTAGCTGGCTGGAAGGTCACCTGGATCAGCCGCTTTCTCTGGATAATGTGGCGGCGAAGGCAGGTTATTCCAAGTGGCATTTGCAGCGAATGTTTAAGGATGTCACCGGCCATGCCATCGGTGCCTATATTCGCGCGCGCCGCTTGTCGAAATCTGCTGTCGCATTACGCCTGACCGCCCGTCCAATCCTTGATATTGCGCTGCAGTACCGTTTCGACTCCCAGCAGACCTTCACCCGAGCGTTTAAGAAGCAATTCTCGCTGACGCCGGCGCTCTACCGCCGCTCGCCGGACTGGAGCTCGTTCGGTATGCGCCCGCCGCTGCGTCTTGGCGAATTTACCCTGCCGAAACATGAGTTTATCACTCTGCCCCCTACTCAGCTGCTTGGCGTGACCCAGAGCTATACCTGTAAGCTCGAGGAAATCTCCGATTTTCGTAACCAGATGCGGGTCCAGTTCTGGCGAGACTTCCTCGGCAACTCACCGTCAATCCCCCCGGTGCTCTACGGGCTGCATGAGCCGCGTCCGAGCCTGGAAAAAGACGATGAGCAGGAAGTATTCTATACCACCGCGCTGACGCCGGAGATGGCTAACGGCCACCTGCAGCATGCCCATCCAGTGACCCTGGAAGGCGGCGAGTATGTCATGTTTACGTATGAAGGGCTGGGTACCGGTCTGCAGGAATTCATCCTGACCGTCTACGGCACCTGCATGCCGATGCTGAACCTGACGCGTCGCAAGGGGCTGGATATTGAACGCTTCTACCCTGAAGATGAAAGCCGGGATCAGGCCACGCCGATTCAGTTGCGCTGCGAGTATCTGATCCCGATCCGCCGTTAACGCTGCAGCTCGTCCATTGCGGGGGCGTCAAGATGCGAGACGTCGCCCGCCGTTTCCACCACCCAGCCGGAAGCCAGCCACGGGCTTTGCTGATAGTCGACGCGCGAAATAGAGCAGTTGCGCAGCCGCAGACGACGCTCAGCGTACGCCGGCAGCCCTAATATCGTGCTCACCAGGCAGCCCAGCGCGATCCCATGACTCACCAGCAGCGGCCGGCTACCGGCGGGTAATTCCAGACAGGATGCCAGCGCCGCATGCATACGCTCGCTGAGCTCCTGCATCGATTCGCCCTGCGGAATACGACCGTCCGGTGTGCCGTTGACCAGCTGGCGACGCCAGCCTTCTTCTTCTTCGCTGAGCGAGTCGATATGGCGCTTCTCCAGCACCCCCATATCCAGTTCGCGCAGGCGCGCATCGGCGATCACGCTGCAACCGCAGGCTTCGGCGATAATCTCTGCTGTGCGGCGGGTTCGTCCCAGATCGCTGGTAATAATATGGGTGATCCCCAGCGTTCTGGCGCGCTCGCCCACCTGCCAGGCCTGGCGCTCACCATGGGCGGTCAGCGGGCTGTCGGACTGACCCTGAATACGTCGCTCGGCGTTCCACTGCGTTTCACCGTGGCGAACAAGGTATACTTGTAACATGCTTTTTTTCCGTTCTGGACTCGTTATCAACCGCTTTCGGGCATTACCGCCTGCCCTCGGGGTGATTTAGAGTATACTGCGATGACGTTAGTTTATTCTGAGTTGTTTTGATTATGCACCATGTTGTCTCAGCGACCACTAATCCCGCCAAAATTCAGGCAATTCTGCAGGCTTTTGACGAGATTTTCGGCGAAGGATCCTGCCACATTGAGTCCGTCGCCGTCGAGAGCGGCGTGCCGGAACAGCCCTTCGGCAGCGAGGAAACGCGCGCTGGCGCACGAAATCGCGTCGCCAATGCGCGCCTTGCCCGGCCAAATGCCGATTTCTGGGTAGCTATCGAAGCCGGTATCGACGATGACAGCACCTTTAGCTGGGTGGTCATCGAAAGCGCCAGCCAGCGCGGAGAAGCGCGCTCAGCCACGCTGCCGTTGCCTGACGTTATTCTTGAGCAGGTTCGCGCTGGCGAAGCCCTCGGCCCGGTCATGTCGCAGTATACCGGCATCGATCAGATCGGTCGTAAAGAGGGGGCGATTGGGGTTTTCACCGGCGGCAGATTAACCCGCAGCAGCGTTTACCACCAGGCGGTCGTGCTGGCGCTAAGCCCGTTCCATAACGCTATTTATCGCTAGCCAGCAGCGTCTGCTCCAGCCACTGGCGCAGCTCTACCGGCGCCGATTTCAGGCTGTTCGACCCGCGGGTAATGGTCGCAATTCCGGCGCCGAGCTCATTTTTCAGCTCACGCTGGCTCATCTCGCCGCGCAGCAACTCTTCGATAATGCGCACCCGGGTACCCAGGGCTTCGCGCTCGTCGGGCGTCAGCATCAGCTGCAGCAACGGCAGATGCAGATCCTCAGCATAGGCCTGCTGAAGCAGGGCAACAAAGCGCAGCCACTCCTGATGACGTTGTTCGGCAACGGCCGCGGAATAGGGAGATTGTTGGGTCATATCGCGCCACCATATTGAGACGGGCAGCTTACGCTGCCCGTCGAATGTACTCTTCAACGAGTACAAAGCATAACATACTTCCCAGCGATCAGTAACGCTGGCGCCACTCCGCATCGCTGAGGATCTTATCCTGCTGCCCCATAAAGTAGCGGTAGTAGGCGTCATAGGAGAGGACATTCTTCACGTAGCCGCGGGTTTCCGAAAACGGAATACTCTCGACAAACGCCACGGCGTCGATCCGTCCGGCGCTGTTCCCCTGCCAGCTGCGTACCCGGCCCGGCCCGGCGTTATAGGCCGCTGAGGCGTAGATACGGTTATTGCCGAACTGCTGATAAACGTACTGCAGATAGCTGGTGCCGATGTTGATGTTGGTTTCCGGATCCAACAGCTGCGACGGGCCGCTGTAGCCGGGAATGCTGAACATACTGACGGTATGCGTCGCGGTGCCCGGCATAATCTGCATCAGTCCGCTGGCGCCGACCGGCGAGCGCACTTTCGGGTTCCAGGCGCTCTCCTGACGGGCAATCGCCATCGCGTAGCTCTGCGGAATATCTTTGCCGCTAACATAGCGGGCAAACAGGTCGTTATAGGCCAGCGGGAAACGTTCTTCCAGCTGATCCCACAGCTTACCGGCGATCGTCGCCTGCACGCTCAGATCCCACCAGTGCTGATCGAAGGCATAGCGCGCCAGCTGCGCCTGCTGGGATTTGGTGCGACTAGTGACCAGGTTGGCCCATTCGGTGCGCGCGGTGTTATCCATATTCCAGTACATCAGCTCACGTACCCGCGCCATCTCCGGCCCGGAGGCCAGCGCCGGATCGATGGTGCCCGAGGCTTTATCGATGCGGAAGGTATACTCCTCGCCAAGACGCTGCGCGGCGACCATCGGGTAGAAGCCTCGCTGTTGCATCAACGAGCGAAGGATCGCCTGCGCCTCCTCATCCCTGCCGCGCTCCAGCAGCAGATCCGCCTGCCAGTAGCGCCATTCGTCTTTCTCTTTCGCCTCCATCGGCAGGCGCGCCAGCCAGGTGTTGAGGCCATGGCGATCGCCCGTCCCCAACGCCATCCGTACCCGCCGCTCCACCAGCGGCGTGGACTGCGAACGCATGATTGCGTCATCGCGCCAGATGGCTTGCTCTTCGGTTACATCGCTACCCATCAGGCGCCAGGCGACAATATCGCGCAGTTCCTGGGTCTGATCCTCATTGAGCTGCTGAGCCTGTACCAGCGAAGGGATCATCAGGCGGGCATTTTCCACGTCCTGGCGGGCGACGCTGGCGAAGGCGACGGCGGCCATCTGACGGGTAAAGTCCGTCGCCCCGGTGGTGCGGGCGAAGGTGAGGACGCTGTTTGGATCGTTAGCCAGGGCGACCACGGCGCTGGCGATGCTCTGGTAGTTGGCGGGCATTTGCTGGGCCAGCGATTTCACCAGCCCGATATTGCCGGCCTTCATCGCCAGGCGGATCCGTTCGAGATAGGCCAGCGGATCCTGCTGACCGGAGTCGCGCCAGGCGCTGAACAGCGGTTCACAGGCGCCGGGCTGATTCTTGCCCGTCAGCCACAGCTCTTTCGCCCCGCTCCAGGCCTCCTGCGACTGCCCCACGCTCAGCTTGGCGTAGTAATAGTTGCACTGCGCCTCGGTGCTGGTCGGCTTATCCGGGCTAAACGCCAGCAAGCCGCGCCAGTCGCTGCGCCGGGCCAGTTCATTCACGAAGCGCGAACGTAATGAACGCGCAGGGGGCAGCGTCGGATTGGCGTCAATAAAGTTTTTCACCACCAGCGCCGGCTGGTTCATCAGATCGTCGGTGATCTGTCGGTACTGCAAATAGGGATACAGGGGATAGGTGCTTAACGTGGGCATCAGCTGGTCGACTACATCCATCTGCCGGTTATCCCACGCCTGCTTAATTTGTGCGTAGCGGCTGCGCTGTTCATCCAGTGAATCCGCATGCGCCAGCTGACTCAACGTCAACAAACCAACGCTGGCAGCCAAAAGATGCCACGCCATTTTTTTGGCTTTTTCCACAAGCTCTTCCTCTTTCCGGTGCATTTTCGCAGCATCGTGCCGCTTAAAAACCCCTGCCGGTTCGGCAGGCGGCTTTACTTATGCTAATCAGACAACGCTAAACGCGCCATGTCCTGGACATTTTTTTACGCTTCTGTGAATCCTGTCGCCTCGCTGGGATTAGCGCGCGAAAAAGGCTACACTTCGGCTTTGAACTATCTATCAAAATAGAAAGAGGCGAAGTCCAACGTGGCTCAATTCGTTTATACCATGCATCGTGTCGGCAAAGTGGTTCCGCCGAAACGTCATATTTTGAAAAATATCTCCCTCAGCTTTTTCCCTGGCGCGAAAATCGGTGTGCTCGGTCTGAACGGCGCCGGTAAATCTACCCTGCTGCGCATCATGGCCGGTATCGACACCGAGATCGAAGGTGAAGCGCGTCCGCAGCCCGGCATCAAAATCGGCTACCTGCCGCAGGAGCCGCAGCTCAACCCGGAGCACACCGTGCGCGAGTCCGTGGAAGAAGCGGTCGCCGAAGTGGTTAACGCGCTGAAGGGTCTGGACGAAGTCTATGCCAAATACGCCGAGCCGGATGCGGACTTCGATAAGCTTGCCGCACAGCAAGGCAAGTTCGAAGAGATTATCCAGGCGCACGACGGCCACAACCTGAACGTCCAGCTGGAGCGCGCGGCCGACGCCCTGCGCCTGCCGGACTGGGATGCGAAAATCGCTAATCTTTCCGGTGGTGAACGCCGCCGCGTCGCGCTGTGCCGTCTGCTGCTGGAAAAACCGGATATGCTGCTGCTCGACGAACCGACCAACCACCTCGACGCCGAGTCCGTCGCCTGGCTGGAACGCTTCCTGCACGACTTCGAAGGCACCGTGGTGGCGATTACCCACGACCGTTACTTCCTTGATAACGTCGCCGGCTGGATCCTCGAGCTTGACCGCGGCGAAGGTATTCCGTGGGAAGGCAACTACTCCTCCTGGCTGGAGCAGAAAGACCAGCGTCTGGCGCAGGAAGCTTCTCAGGAAGCCGCACGCCGCAAATCTATCGAGAAAGAACTCGAGTGGGTTCGCCAGGGCGCGAAAGGCCGTCAGTCTAAGGGCAAAGCCCGCCTGGCGCGCTTTGAAGAGCTTAACAACGTTGAATATCAGAAACGTAACGAAACTAACGAACTGTTCATTCCGCCAGGCCCGCGTCTGGGCGATAAAGTTCTGGAAGTCAGCCATCTGCGCAAATCCTACGGCGACCGCGTTCTGATTGACGATCTGAGCTTCTCGGTACCGAAAGGCGCTATCGTCGGCATCATCGGTCCGAACGGCGCGGGTAAATCCACCCTCTTCCGCATGATGTCCGGCCAGGAACAGCCTGATTCCGGCACCATCACCCTGGGTGAAACCGTTAAGCTGGCTTCCGTCGATCAGTTCCGCGACGCGATGGACAACAGTAAGACCGTGTGGGAAGAAGTGTCTGGCGGCCTGGATATCATGAAGATCGGCAACACCGAGATGCCGAGCCGCGCCTACGTGGGCCGCTTTAACTTCAAAGGCGTCGACCAGGGTAAACGCGTTGGCGAGCTGTCCGGCGGTGAACGTGGTCGTCTGCACCTGGCGAAACTGCTGCAGGTCGGCGGTAACGTCCTGCTGCTCGATGAACCAACCAACGACCTGGATATCGAAACCCTGCGCGCGCTGGAAAACGCCCTGCTGGAGTTCCCGGGCTGCGCGATGGTTATCTCGCACGACCGCTGGTTCCTTGACCGTATTGCCACCCACATTCTGGATTACCAGGATGAAGGTAAGGTTGAGTTCTTCGAAGGTAACTTTACCGAGTACGAAGAGTACAAGAAACGCACTCTCGGCGCCGACGCGCTGGAGCCGAAGCGAATCAAGTACAAACGTATCGCGAAATAAAACGCAAAAAGGCAACGCAAGTTGCCTTTTTTAATGTTTGCTCCCTCTCCCATTGGGAGAGGGTTGGGGTGAGGGCTACAGCCCGCAGAGCACCTACCCCTGCTCGCCCATCAGCTGTTTCACCAGCTCGACGCAGCGCAGGAACCGGGCATCGTAGTCCGACTCCTTCACATGGACGAATTCGATCTCGTTCTCTTTCAGCAGCGATACCAGCAACGACTGAAACTCTTTACGATCCACCGAGCTCCCAAGACTGCGCAGTCCATCGGCCACCCACGGGGTATTGTTCTCCAGCAGGATCACCAGGTCGAAGCGGTATTCATCAATCAGCGCCTGCACAAACGGGTGCTCACGTCCCTCGTACTTCAGACAGAAGGCCTGAGTGCTGACGAAGTCGGTATCGATGAACGCCACCTTGTTGGCATATTTCACCGCAAAATCAATATACTGCGCATGCCCAAGGGCAATTTTATCGTAATCCGAATACTGGAGCGCCATCTCATCGCCGCCGAGATGCGAAAAAACATAATCCCGGCCATATTCCCAGGCGCTGGTGGTATTGAAGATATTGGCGAGCTTATTGACCAGCGTCGATTTACCGCTCGACTCGCCGCCGAGGATCGCCACCGTCCGCACAAAGAACGGTTTCACTTCCGTCGGAATATATTCCCAGTAGCGGAACGGGTTCTCGCGGATCTGCCCGCCGCTAATATTCATAAAGGTCCGCTTAGGATCGATAAGCACCGTCTCGATCCCCAGATGTTCAAGGTACTGCGGCGCATCGGCCTCTTCCGAGGTATAGATCCGGTTCGGCTCGATCCCTTTTTCGCTCATAAAAGCGCGGATCCCATGGCTCCAGACGTCCCAGCCGTGCGGATAGGGCTCCATCCCCTCTTCATTGAAGGCGTGGATGCGAATATTCTTCTGATATTTAAAGGTTTGTAGCAGCCAGCGCAGGCGGTCAGGCACCGTCGGCTGTTGCGACATGGCGCTCTCTTCAAACAGTTCGCGGTCGCGGGTATCGTCATAGCCCATAATGATATGCAGCTCATCGACCTGGCTACAGGCGCGCTGTATCAGGTAGATATGCCCGGTATGCAGCGGGTAAAACTTACCAAACACCACGCCGACGCTTTTCTGTCGGCGGGGAAACTCCAGCCCGAGGAAACGATGCAGCGCTTCAAGCTTCTGCGCGCTCGGGCTTTTGATTTTGGCATTCAGCAGCTGGCTAAGATACCCCTTGGTCATTCCGCTGGCTTCCGCCACCTGCTGCAGGGTACAGCCTTTCTGCTTAATGGCGCTTTTTAAATAGTCAAATGACGACATCGCTAATCTCCTTTTAACTTATTATAAGTCGTCAAAAACGCTTAGCGCGTCTGAAAGCTTTTTCACGCCAAAGATTTGCATGCCTTCCGGCACTTTTTTCGGCACATTGGCCGCCGGGACGATGGCGCGGCGGAAGCCGTGCTTCGCCGCTTCGGAGATACGCTCCTGACCGCTCGGTACCGGGCGAATTTCCCCGGCCAGCCCCACTTCGCCAAAGACCACCAGATCCTGCGGCAGAGGACGGTCGCGCAGGCTGGAGACCATCGCCAGCAGCAGCGCCAGGTCGGCGCTGGTTTCCGTGACCTTCACCCCGCCGACCACATTGACGAAGACGTCCTGATCGGCCATCTGTAGGCCGCCGTGACGGTGCAGCACCGCCAGCAGGATCGCCAGACGGTTCTGTTCCAGCCCCACCGCAACGCGGCGCGGGTTGGACATCATCGAGTGATCGACCAGCGCCTGGATCTCCACCAGCAGCGGGCGGGTCCCTTCCCAGACCACCATCACCGAGCTACCGGAGGTGATTTCATCTCCCCGGCTGAGGAAGATAGCGGACGGGTTGCTCACTTCGCGCAGGCCCTGCTCGGTCATGGCGAAGACGCCCAGCTCGTTCACCGCGCCAAAGCGGTTTTTATGGCTGCGCAACGTGCGGAAGCGGGAGTCGGCATCCCCGTCCAGCAGCACCGAGCAGTCGATACAGTGCTCCAGCACCTTCGGACCGGCCAGCGAGCCGTCTTTGGTGACGTGGCCGACCATCACAATCGCCACGCCGCGAGTTTTAGCAAAGCGCGTCAAATAGGCCGCGGTTTCCCGTACCTGGGCGACGCTGCCCGGCGACGACTGCACGTCGGCCATATGCATCACCTGGATGGAGTCGATCACCATCAGCTGCGGCTTTTCTTCATCGGCGATCTGACAGATCTGCTCAATGCTGGTTTCCGAGAGCATGTTCAGGTTGGCCGTTGGCAACCCGAGACGATGGGCGCGCATCGCCACCTGCTGCAGGGACTCCTCCCCGGTGACGTACAGGGTTTTCATCCCTTCCGCCAGTTTGCAGAGGGTTTGCAGCAGCAGCGTCGATTTGCCCGCGCCGGGGTTGCCGCCAATCAGGATCGCGCTGCCCGGTACCACGCCGCCGCCCAGCACGCGGTCAAATTCTTTAAAGCCGGTGGAGAAACGCGGCAGCGCCTCCAGGCTGATATCTGACAGCTTCTGCACCTTCGACACGCCGGCGTTACCGGCATAGCCTGAAAGACGCTCGTTTCTCGCCACCTGCGGCGACGCGGCGATGCGCATCTCGGTGATGGTGTTCCAGGCATGGCAGGCGCTGCACTGCCCCTGCCAGCGCGGATAATCCGCACCACATTCATTACAGACAAATGCGCGTTTTGGAGCTTTCGCCACGTTTACCTCTTACTTTTGGTTCATGCTGCCCGAGAGAATACAGAATACCCCCATCAGGTCAGCGTGGCGGATAGTCACTTCCGCCTGTTCATTCACTTTGGGCTTCGCGTGATAGGCGATGCCAAGCCCTGCTGCCTTAATCATCGGCAGGTCGTTGGCGCCATCGCCGATAGCCACGGTTTGCGCCGTTGGGATCTCATACTTTTCCGCCAGCTTGCGCAACGTATTGGCTTTATATTTCGCATCGACGATATCGCCGAGCACGTTGCCGGTGAGCTTGCCGTCGCGGATCTCCAGCTCATTGGCGAATACCGCGTCAAGATGCAGTTTGTCGCGCAGATACTCGGCAAAGAAGGTGAAACCGCCGGAGGCGATCGCCACTTTCCAGCCCAGCGTTTCCAGCTTGAGCACCAGCTGCGCCAGGCCCGGCATCAGCGGCAGCGCGTCGCGAACCTGCAGTAAAATACTGGCATCGGCGTCTTTCAGCGTCGCCACGCGCTGGCGCAGGCTGGCGGTGAAGTCCAGCTCGCCACGCATCGCCCGCTCGGTCACTTCCGAGACCAGCTCGCCGGTGCCGGCCAGTTTCGCGATCTCATCGATGCATTCGATCTGAATCGCCGTGGAGTCCATGTCCATCACCAGCAGGCCCGGGGTGCGCAAATGGGGAATTTTACCCAATGGCGCGACGTCCAGCCCCGCCTCATGCGCCAGTCGCGTCGCACGGGGAGTCAGCGAACCGGCCAAACGGATCACCTGGTAATCCTCGACCACCCAGGAGGCAACGATCACTAACGCGGCGCCCAGCTCACGCTGCCACGCCGTCAGCCGACGTTTATCCAGACCGCGACCATACAGCAGCCAGCCGCTGCGCCCGGCGTGATAATCCAGCGGCATGACCTCGTCGCCGCTCAGGGAAAGCGGCAACCCAGGCCACAGGGAAACGTCTTCAGGCAGGTCGCACCAGGTCAAACTGTTAGGCATTACGGCTCCACATCTCTTCATTCAGGCGAGGAAAATAACGCATGAGGCTACCTTGTAACCAGCGCTTCTGGCAACATTAAGCTGCAAATTTTCAAAGGTGGAATATGGTTCGCGCAAAACTGAAATTCCGGCTGCATCGTGCGGTCATTGTTCTTATCTGTCTCGCCCTGCTCGTCGCGCTGATGCAGGGCGCTTCGTGGTTCAGTCAGAACAGTCAGAAACAACGCAATCCGCAGCTGGAAGAGCTGGCCCGCACGCTGGCGCAGCAGGTGGTGCTGAATCTCGCGCCGCTGATGCGCAGCGAGACGCCTGACGAGAAGCGCATCAATCAGCTGTTGACCCAGCTAACCCATAACAGCCGCGTCCTGGACGCCGGGGTATATGACGAACAGGGCGACCTGGTGGCGCGCTCTGGCGAAAGCGTCGAGGTTCGCGACCGGCTGGCGCTGGATGGTAAAAAAGCCGGCGGCTACTTCAACCAGCAGATTGTCGAACCGGTGCCAGGAAAAAACGGCCCGCTGGGCTACCTGCGTCTGACCCTCGATACTCATACCCTGGCGACCGAGGCGAAGCAGGTGGATAATACCACCAATATCTTACGCCTGATGCTGTTACTGTCCCTGGCTATCGGCGTGGTACTGACCCGCACGCTGCTGCAGGGCAAACGCACCCGCTGGCAGCAATCGCCCTTCCTGCTCACCGCCAACAAGCCGGTTGAGGATGAAGACGATGAAAAGAAAGGAAATCTATAATGTCCACATTGCGCCTCCTGCTCTCTGACTCTTACGACCCGTGGTTCAACCTGGCGGTCGAGGAGTGCATTTTCCGCCAGATGCCCGCCACCCAGCGGGTGCTGTTCCTGTGGCGCAATGCCGATACCGTGGTCATCGGCCGCGCGCAGAACCCGTGGAAGGAGTGTAATACCCGCCGCATGGAGGAAGACCATGTGCGGCTGGCCCGTCGCAGCAGCGGCGGCGGCGCGGTGTTCCACGACCTCGGCAATTCCTGCTTTACCTTTATGGCAGGCAAACCGGAGTACGACAAAACCGTCTCCACCGCTATTGTGCTGACGGCGCTTAATTCACTCGGCGTAACCGCCGAAGCCTCCGGGCGCAACGATCTGGTGGTCAAAACCGACAGCGGCGACCGCAAAGTCTCCGGCTCCGCCTATCGTGAAACCATGGACCGCGGTTTTCATCACGGTACCCTGCTGCTCAACGCCGATTTAAGCCGTCTCGCCAACTACCTCAACCCGGACCAGAAAAAGCTGCAGGCTAAAGGCATTACCTCGGTGCGCGGACGGGTGGCGAACCTGGTTGAGCTGCTGCCGGGCATTACCCATCAGCAAGTTTGCGAGGCGATCCAGGAAGCATTCTTCAGCCATTACGGCGAACGGGTGGACGCCGAGGTGATCTCCCCGGACAACACGCCGGATCTACCAAATTTTGCTGAGACCTTCGCCCGTCAGAGCAGCTGGGAGTGGAACTTCGGCCAGGCGCCGGCCTTCTCTCATCTTCTGGACGAGCGCTTTCGCTGGGGCGGCGTTGAGCTGCATTTTGACGTCGAAAAAGGGCATATCACCCGCGCGCAGGCCTTTACCGATAGCCTGAACCCGGCGCCGCTGGAGGCCCTGGCGGCACGCTTAGTCGGCTGTCAGTATCGGGCAGAAGTATTACAGCAGCAGTGCGAGGCGCTGGTCGGCGATTTCCCGGAGCAGGAAGCGGAACTGAAAGAACTGTCGGCGTGGATTGCCGGCGCGGTGCGCTGATAAAAAAAGCCCGCTGCGCTTAGCGGGCCTGGAAAACCGTAGGCCGGGTCAGACGAAGCCGCCACCCGGCACAACAGCTCTTACTCTTTATCGCCCAGCAGCACGGATTCCAGCGCGATTTTGATCATGTCGTTGAAGGTCGTCTGACGTTCAGCGGCAGTGGTCTGCTCGTGGGTACGGATGTGGTCGGAGACGGTGCAGATGGTCAGCGCTTTCGCGCCGAACTCCGCCGCCACGCCGTAGATTCCCGCCGCTTCCATTTCCACGCCCAGAATGCCGTATTTTTCCATCACGTCGAACATGGACGGGTCCGGCGTATAGAACAGGTCTGCGGAGAAGATGTTGCCGACGCGCGCGTCAACGCCCAGCGCTTTCGCCGCGTCTACCGCATTACGCACCATGCCGAAATCGGCAATCGCCGCAAAATCATGGTCTTTGAAACGCAGACGGTTCACTTTAGAGTCGGTGCACGCGCCCATGCCGATCACCACGTCACGCAGTTTGACATCTTCACGCACCGCGCCGCAGGAGCCCACGCGGATGATTTTCTTCACGCCGAAATCGGTGATCAGCTCTTTGGTGTAGATAGAGCAGGACGGGATACCCATCCCGTGGCCCATCACGGAGATTTTGCGGCCTTTATAGGTACCGGTGAAGCCCAGCATGCCGCGCACGTTGTTCACTTCACGCACATCTTCGAGGAAGGTTTCTGCAATGTGCTTCGCGCGCAGCGGGTCGCCCGGCATCAAAACGACGTCAGCGAAATCGCCCATTTCTGCGTTAATGTGAGGAGTTGCCATCTTCAGTTCCTTTTACATTGTTGTTTTTGCCGGGTGGCGGCTACGCCTTACCCGGCCTACAAACCGTAGGCCCGGATCGCTGTGCGCCACCGGGCAATGACCTCAGAACATGGCTTTGCCATATTCCATGTCAGACGTACCAAAGTATTTCGCAATAGTCTGGCCGATGTCCGCGAAGGTTTCACGGTGACCGAGCGAACCTGGTTTCACTTTCGGGCCGTACACCAGCACCGGGATATGCTCGCGGGTGTGGTCGGTACCAGTCCAGGTCGGGTCGCAGCCGTGGTCGGCGGTGAGGATCAGGATGTCGTCCTCACCAACCAGCTCCATCAGCTCCGGCAGACGGCGGTCGAACAGCTCCAGACCCGCCGCGTAGCCAGCGACGTCACGACGGTGGCCCCAGGAGGAGTCAAAATCGACGAAGTTAGTGAAGACGATAGTCTCGTCGCCCGCTTCCTTCATCTCTTTGATGGTCGCGTCGAACAGCGCGTCCAGCCCGGTGGCTTTCACTTTCTTAGTGATACCGCAGTTGGCGTAGATATCGGCGATTTTACCCACGGACACCACGTGGCCGTTTTTCTCATCGACCAGCTTCTGCAGCACGGTCGGCGCCGGCGGCTCTACCGCCAGGTCGTGACGGTTACCGGTACGCTGGAAGTTACCGGCTTTGTCGCCCACGAAAGGACGAGCAATCACGCGACCAATGTTATAGCCGCCTTCGGTCAGCTCTTCACGCGCGATTTCGCACAGCTCATACAGCTTGTCGAGGCCAAAGGTCTCTTCGTGACAGGCGATCTGGAACACCGAGTCAGCGGAGGTATAGAAGATCGGTTTCCCGGTTTTCATATGCTCTTCGCCGAGCTGATCGAGGATCACCGTCCCGGAGGAGTGGCAGTTGCCGAGATAGCCCGGCAGGTTGGCGCGTTTCACCAGCTTATCCAGCAGCTCCTGCGGGAAACTGTTTTCCTGGTCGCTGAAGTAGCCCCAGTCAAACAGCACCGGCACGCCGGCGATTTCCCAGTGGCCGGACGGGGTATCTTTACCGGAAGAAAGTTCATGCGCCCAGGCATAGGCGCCAATCACTTCGGCATTGCCATCCATACCCGCGGCAATTTTACCGGTGGAGCCTTCATGCGCTTTCACCAGACCCAGACGGGTCAGGTTCGGTAAATTCAGCGGGCCTTTGCGGCCGTGGTCAGCCTCGCCTTTGGCGCAGGCTTCTGCAATGTGGCCCAGCGTATCGGCGCCGACGTCGCCAAAGCGGTCTGCGTCTTCCGTTGCGCCAATCCCAAAGGAGTCCAGCACCATGATAAATGCACGTTTCATCTTGTTCTCCATACATCTTGCGCTGCAAAAAAGCGATCAGATCAGTATATCGCTATTCAGTGATACGGCGATAGACTGTCGGTGTAATTTCCGGGGCTTTATCGTCCAGTTTAATGGCCGCTTTGACCGCTTTCGCGGCCTCCTGCCAGCTGTTCTCGTCTTTGGCATGGATCACCGCCAGCGGACGCTGTCCGTCGACGCGGTCACCCAGACGCGCCATCTCGGTAAAGCCAACGCTATAGTCAATGGTGTCCGATGCCTGACGGCGGCCGCCGCCCATAGAAACCACTGCCATGCCCAGCGCGCGAGTATCCATCGCGCTGATAAAACCTTCGGTATCAGCATAGACTGCTTTGCTCAGCATCGCCGTCGGCAGATAATTAGCATAATTCTCGATAAAGTCGCTCGGCCCTTTCTGCGCCGCGACCATACGGCCAAACACTTCCGCCGCTTTACCGTTATCCAGCACCGCCTGCAGCTTCGCGTGCGCCTCGGCATCGTCCGCCGCCAGCTTGCCGGAGATCAGCATTTCCACACACAGCGCCATTGTCACGTCGAACAGGCGCGGGTTGCGGTATTCGCCGGTCAGGAACTGCACCGCTTCGCGAACTTCAACGGCGTTGCCGGCGCTGGAGGCCAGTACCTGATTCATATCGGTCAGCAGCGCGGTGGTGCGCACGCCGGCGCCGTTGGCGACACCCACGATCGCTTCGGCCAGCGCGGCAGAGAGTTCATAAGTCGGCATAAACGCGCCGCTGCCGACTTTGACGTCCATCACCAGCGCATCCAGCCCTTCCGCCAGCTTCTTCGCCAGAATCGAGGCGGTAATCAGCGGGATGGAGTCCACCGTCGCGGTAATATCGCGGGTGGCATAGAAACGTTTGTCGGCCGGGGCAAGGGAGCTGGTCTGCCCGATAATTGCCACGCCAACATCTTTAATAATCTCGCGGAAGCGGTTGTCGTCCGGGAAGATATCGAAGCCCGGGATCGCTTCCAGTTTGTCCAGCGTACCGCCGGTATGGCCGAGGCCGCGGCCGGAGATCATCGGTACGTAACCACCGCAGGCGGCCACCATCGGCCCCAGCATCAGCGAAGTGACATCCCCGACGCCGCCGGTAGAGTGTTTATCGACGATCGGACCGTTAAGGTTGAGGCTTTTCCAGTCCAGAACGGTACCGGAATCCCGCATCGCCATGGTCAGCGAAACGCGCTCCGGCATAGACATATCGTGGAAGAAGATGGTCATCGCCAGCGCGGCGATCTGCCCTTCAGAGATAGTATTGTCGCGGATGCCGTTGATGAAAAAGCGGATCTCTTCATCGCTTAATGCCTGACCATCACGTTTTTTACGAATAATTTCTTGTGCGAGAAACACGGTAACCTCCCAAAGAGAATAAATTGCCGGATGACGGCGCGAGCGCCTTATCCGGCCTACAGGCATCAATTCGTAGGCCGGATAAGCGCAGCGCCATCCGGCAAATCAAGGGATTAGTAGCTGCTGGCGCTCTTGCCGTCGCCGTGACCCAGGGCTTTCAACAGGCTAGCCAGCAGGCTGGATGCGCCAAAACGATAGTGACGAGAATCGGCCCAGTCGGCGCCGAACAGTTCATCAGCGATCGCCAGGAACTGCTGCGCGTCTTCCGCGCTGCGCACGCCGCCCGCCGGTTTGAAGCCAACGGTTTTCTCAACGCCCATATCGCGGATCACTTCCATCATGATGCGCGCGCTTTCCGGCGTGGCATTCACCGGCACTTTACCGGTCGAGGTTTTGATGAAATCGGCCCCGGCTTTGATAGAGATTTCAGACGCTTTACGGATCAGCGCTTCTTCTTTCAGCTCACCGGTTTCGATGATCACTTTCAGCAGCACGTTAGCCGCCGCACAGGCTTCCTTACAGGCTTTCACCAGCTCGAAACCGACCTGCTCGTTGCCGGCGATCAGCGCGCGGTACGGGAAGACCACGTCCACTTCGTCAGCGCCGTAAGCGATCGCCGCGCGGGTTTCCGCCAGCGCAATGTCGATATCGTCATTCCCGTGCGGGAAGTTGGTGACCGTGGCGATGCGAATATCCGGCGTCCCCTGCTCATTCAGCGTTTTACGGGCGATCGGGATGAAGCGCGGGTAGATGCAGACCGCCGCGGTGTTACCCACCGGCGTTTTCGCCTGATGACACAGGGCAATGACTTTCTCATTGGTGTCGTCGTCATTCAGGGTGGTCAGGTCCATCAGTTTTAACGCGCGCAGGCTGCTTGCTTTTAAATCAGTCATTTCATACTCCGCCGGCGTCATGCCGGATCAATAGTTTGTTCACCTTGCGAGTCTGTTACTATTGTAACATTCGCTCGTCGTTACACTTCGACATTCATCACAGTTAATGAAAACTACTTACTAATTTGCATTACTGTAACGTGATTAAGATCACAAACTACCACTCAATACCGCAGCAATTATCGTTAGTCCCCTCTTAAGCATAATCGATACTATACCGCCGATGAGAATGTGATAATTCTAACACACAATAACAGATGCACTCGATAGCGTGGCGCACATTTTGCCCAATTTACGGGCAATAAAAACGCTACAAATTGAAATATAAATCTTTTTTCAAAAAAGAGAGTGGTGATGGAATTATCACATTCACAGCAACACCAGCGGCACGGTGGCCGCTGGTTCAGGAGACAGGCTTACAGGGCGAGAAAAACCCCGGCGATGGTGGCGCTCATCAGGTTGGACAGCGTCCCCGCTGCTACCGCACGTAGCCCAAGCTGAGCGATATCCTGCCGCCGGTTGGGCGCCATTCCCCCGAGTCCGCCAATCAGAATGGCGATCGATGACAGGTTGGCAAAGCCGCACAGCGCGAAAGAGATAATGGCTTTGGTGTGATCTGAAATGACCTGCAGCCCGGCCGCCGCCACTTCGGCATCCGCCTTTAAATATTCGCCAAAGTTCATGTAGGCCACGAACTCGTTAATGATCAGCTTCTGGCCGATAAACGACCCCGCCACCGTCGCTTCGTGCCACGGCACGCCAATCACCCACGCCAGCGGTGAGAAGATCCAGCCGAGGATCATCTGCAGCGACAGCTCAGGATGGTTAAACCAGCCGCCGACGCCGGAGAGTATGCCGTTCAGCAGGGCGATCAGCGCAATAAACGCCAGCAGCATCGCGCCGACGTTGAGCGCCAGTTGCATACCAGACGCGGCGCCGGAGGCGGCGGCATCCAGCACGTTGGCCGGTTTATCCGCGTCAGCGCTTTGGCTGTCATGAGCCGGGTTATCGTCCGGTTTGTCCGTTTCCGGTACGATAATTTTGGCAAACAGCAGACCTCCCGGCGCCGCCATAAACGACGCGGCAATAAGGTACTCCAGCGGAACGCCCATCTGCGCATAGCCCGCCAGTACCGAGCCCGCCACCGAGGCCAGGCCGCCGCACATGACCGCAAACAGCTCCGAGCGAGTCATGGTGGCGATATAAGGACGCACCACCAGCGGCGCTTCGGTCTGGCCAACAAAGATGTTCGCCGTGGCCGACAGCGATTCGGTACGTGAGGTCTTCAGCACTGCCCGCAGCGCGCCGCCGAGAATGCGAATGACCAGCTGCATAATGCCCAGGTAGTAAAGCACGGCAATCAGCGACGAGAAGAAGACGATCACCGGCAGCACGCGCAGGGCAAAGACGAAGCCGCCGCCGCCAAACACCTCGAACATTTTATCGGAGACCAGCCCGCCGAAGATGAAACTAATCCCTTCATTGCCGTAGGCAATAACGCTGGCGACGCCATTCGACATCGCTAATAGCGCCGCGCGCCCGGCCGGTACATACAATATTAACGCGCCGATACCCACCTGGATTATCCAGGCGCCGAGCACGGTGCGCAGGTTAATGGCTTTTCGGTTATTGGAGAGCAGCACAGCAATGGCCAATAGCGCCACCATGCCGATAAGTCCCATGAGGATTTGCATACAGATTCCCTGTGTTTTTGATAGTCCAGTACTAACCGCGTGATTATATCGGCCTGAAACTATCCTGCCCGTCTGGCTTCACACATTTTAAGCAAATCAATGATATGGATGGACAATTATGAGAAATCGATCACCATACAGAGACCGGGGGAAGGGAAAACAAGGCGATCGTATTGTGCATGATCCCTTCTTCTATGGCTGCCGGCGACTCCGGACGCAGTTCACACAGCGCCTCAAATACCCGTGCAGCTTGTTCCGGTCGATTGGGCTGTCCCTGAAAGCCATTTAGCGGCATATCCGGCGCATCGGTCTCCAGCAGCAGAGCGGAAAGCGGCAGACGCGCCATCACTTCACGGGTTTTACTGGCGCGGGGATAGGTAATGGTGCCGCCAACGCCGATCTTATAGCCAAGCTGAACGAAGCGCTCGGCCTGCTGCAGGCTGCCGGCAAAGCCATGGATGACTCCGGTACGCGGCAGGGCATGTTTTTTCAGCAGCATCGCCAGCTTATCGTGGGTGCGTCTGGAGTGGAGGATCACCGGCAGATCGTAACGCTTCGCCAGCCTCAGCTGCGCTTCCAGCAGCGCCTGCTGACGATCAAACTGCGGATCGTCGCGATAAAGATCGAGGCCAATCTCTCCCACCGCCACCAGTTTAGGCGGCCGCTGCGCCATCAAGGCTTCCAGCTGCGCCAGTCCCTCATCAGTATGCTCTTCGATGACGATCGGATGCATACCCAGCGCGGCGTACAGCGCTTCGTGCTGAGCTGCCAGCGCCAGCACGCGGCTAAAACGCTCAGCAGAGATGGCTGGAACGATAATTCGCTCGACGCCGGCCTGCGCCGCACGCGCCAGGCTGGCGACCTCATCTGCCGCGAAGGGGGGAAAATCAAAGTGACAGTGGGTATCGATAAAACGGTGCGTCACGCCAGATCCTCATGATCAAAACTGGGGTCATTCGCCTGGGGCGCAGGAATGATGGTCGCCTGGGGCGCTTCATTGGCCACCGGCACCGGCGGCACCACCACCGGCGCGGGCCGGGCAATACGCGGCGCGTGGCGCAGCAGCGGCGGCTGGTCGGCCAGTAGTTTACCCACCGTTGCCAGGAAATAACGGCCGCACTGGCGCCCGGTTTTGTAGTCCTCCAGCAGCGCCGGTAGTCGGCTGCCAAGCGCCATGCTGCGCAGCGGCCGCTGCGGATAGATTTCGAAGATCCGCAACTTACCCGGCGGTTTCTCGATGAACTGCTGGATGGCGCGGTAGGTGGTTTCGTGATGATGCACCAAATTGACCAGCGGTTGCAGACTACTCTCTCCCAGCCAGCGCTCCATCCGCTTGAACCACTGCGGGGTATAAAACATCTGCGAAGGGACGGTACGGATCACCACGATGGTCTGGGCGCCGCGGCGGGCCGCCTCCTGCACCGGGATCGCATCGCTGACGCCGCCGTCCAGGTAGCTAACGCCGTCGAGCAACACGCCGCTGCGATAAAAGCCGGGGATGGCGCTGGAGGCGCGGATCAGATCCAGCCACGTTTGCGGCGTCGGCGAAAAATAGCTGGCGGAGTAATCGTCACCGCGGCAAGCGCATAGCCACAGCTCTTTCCCCAACGCGAACTGCGCTTCGGCATAGTTCATGGCAAGCGGCATTTGCTGCGAAGTGGCCTCAACCAGCCAGTCGAGATCGATAAGGTTGCCGCCGCGCACAAAGCGCATCGGATCGAAAAACTGGCGTGAAGTGGTGTAGCGGGTGATAACTTTGCGGGCATAGCCTTGCTGATTACACATGTAGGCGGAGAGGTTTTGCGCACCGGCTGAAGTACCCAGCATCAGGTCAAAGGGGTTAAATCCGGCGCGCATAAATTCGTCCAGCACCCCGGCAGTAAAAATCCCTCGCTGTCCTCCGCCTTCGCATACCAGCGCCAGCTTGCCTGGTCGGAAGGGTTTAACCGCCAGCGGGGCGATATTGCCCAGCGTGACGGGAATGCGTTGCCCCACCCTGCTTTCCTGTTCGATTGATCTTCTCCTGACAAGGTAACGCAATTTGCCCGCCGCTTAAACCGCGAAAGCCAGTCCTCAGGACTGGCTTTGTGTAAGATGACGTGTCAGTAAAAATGCTTAGGCTTCAGTATCGCCCGCATCGCGGGCCGCCTAAGGACGTCTGCGTCCTGTAAACAGGCTCACCAGGAACAGGATAATCCCGACGACAAAGACGATTTTCGCAGCGCCAGCGGCCGTACCCGCCAGACCACCAAAGCCCAGAGCCGCAGCAATTAATGCAATGACCAGAAAAATAATTCCCCATCGAAACATACTTTTCTCCTTACCATAATGGACGGTGAACAGCGGTTTGCGCACCCTTTCTGTATAGCTCATCGCTCAGTGGATGCTGCTATTCGTTCGGCAACCTTGGCCAGACAACACTTTTGTTAATAACTCGGTTTACTTAACGCTAAGATCGTTGCGCACGCTTTTCACACCGGAGACCGCTTTCGCAATCTCTGCGGCACGCTCCGCCTGCGCCGCGGAAGCCACCGTACCGGTCAGATGTACCGCGCCGGCGTTGGTTTCGACTTTCACATTGCGCGAAGGGACAATGTCATCCGCCAGCAGCTTGGCTTTCACTTCGCTGGTAATGGCGGTATCCCCGGCATAGCCTTTCAGCGTCGCCGTCTCGCTCGATGATTTATGATGGACCGTCAGCTTGTCGTTAACGTGTGAGACGCCTTTGACCTCTTTCGCTACGCTCAGTGCCTGACTTTTCTGTTCAGCACTGGTGACGTCGCCGCTGAGGGTGACCACTTTATTCTCCGTTTTCACCGAAATATCGCCGGAGTTAATATCTTTATGGTCGATCAGCGCCGCTTTTACCCGTGCGGTAATGGTACTGTCATCCATAAAATCGCCGACTTTGTTAATCGAATTATCTACCGCCTCTCCCGCATTGCTGGCAGCCGACTTCGCACTGTCTACCGTTGTTTTTTCCGTCTCTGCCGAGGCGTTCAACGCGGCTAAGCCTAAGAAGAGCGCCAGCAACATATTGGCATTCTTTAGTCTGGTCATCGTTATGTCCTCGTTTTTTCACCAGCACTGGCGTCTTATCACAGTGAATTACGCCAGCATTTTTAAAAACACGAATTAAATATAGTAGACAGACGAAGGGGTTGCGGAGGATATGGATAAAAAACAGACGAATTAGCGGTGTTTTAAGAACTTTCCAGAAGGAAGGGAACGGGGGCGTAACCAGAAAAAAGCGCGGCCTGCGCCGCGCTTCGTCAGGGATTAGTGCTCGCGCGTTTTGCGGAACACCACGTCAGGGTAACGCTCCTGCGTCAGGTTCAGGTTGACCATTGTCGGGGCGATGTAGGTCAGGTTATCGCCGCCATCCAGCGCCAGCTGAACTTCATTTTTCCGCTTGAACTCTTCGAACTTCTTCACGTCAGTAGATTCAACCCAGCGCGCGGTGGCCACGTTGACCGATTCGTAAATCGCTTCCACGTTGTATTCGCTTTTCAGACGCGCTACTACCACGTCAAACTGCAGCACGCCGACGGCGCCAACGATCAGATCGTTATTAGCGATCGGGCGGAAAACCTGGACCGCGCCCTCTTCAGAGAGCTGAACCAGCCCTTTCAGCAGCTGTTTCTGCTTCAGCGGATCCTTCAGGCGAATACGACGGAACAGTTCCGGCGCGAAGTTCGGAATACCGGTGAACTTCATCATCTCGCCCTGGGTAAAGGTATCGCCAATCTGAATGGTGCCGTGGTTATGCAGGCCGATGATATCGCCTGGGTACGCTTCTTCAACGTGCGAGCGATCGCCCGCCATAAAGGTCAGCGCGTCGGAAATCACTACGTCCTTGCCGATACGCACCTGACGCAGCTTCATGCCTTTTTCATATTTGCCGGACACCACCCGCATGAAAGCCACGCGGTCGCGGTGTTTCGGATCCATGTTGGCCTGAATTTTAAACACGAAGCCGGTGAATTTCTCTTCCGTGGCGGTGACTTCACGCGTGTCGGTGTTGCGCGGCATCGGCGCCGGGGCCCACTCCACCAGGCCATCCAGCATATGGTCAACGCCGAAGTTACCTAACGCGGTTCCGAAGAAGACCGGGGTGATTTCCCCGGCCAGGAACAGATCTTTGTCGAACTCATTCGACGCCCCCTGCACCAGCTCCAGCTCGTCACGCAGCTGCTGCGCCAGGTCTTCCCCCACCGCCGCGTCGAGATCCGGGTTGTTGAGCCCCTTCACGATACGCACTTCCTGAATGGTGTGGCCTTTACCGGTCTGATACAGGTAGGTTTCGTCTTTGTAGAGATGATAAACGCCTTTGAACAGCTTGCCGCAGCCGATAGGCCAGGTAATCGGCGCGCAGCCGATTTTCAGCTCGTTCTCGACTTCATCCAGCAGCTCCATCGGATCGCGGATATCACGGTCGAGTTTGTTCATAAAGGTGAGGATCGGCGTATCGCGCAGACGGGTGACTTCCATCAGCTTACGGGTCCGATCTTCGACGCCTTTTGCCGCGTCAATCACCATCAGGCAGCAGTCCACCGCCGTCAGGGTACGGTAGGTATCTTCGGAGAAGTCTTCGTGCCCCGGGGTATCCAGCAGGTTCACCAGGCAGTCATGATACGGGAACTGCATTACCGAGGTGGTGATCGAGATACCACGCTGCTTTTCCATCTCCATCCAGTCGGATTTCGCGTGCTGGCTGGAACCACGACCTTTTACTGTACCGGCGGTCTGAATCGCCTGTCCGAACAGCAGCACCTTTTCGGTGATGGTGGTCTTACCGGCATCCGGGTGAGAAATAATGGCAAAAGTGCGGCGTTTGGCCACCTCTTGCAGATAAGGAGACAACGTCATAATTAATCTTCTAAGTAAACGCGGCCATGGGCCACGCATGTGGAATACGAAAAATTGCGGCTATTTTACCCATCAACGGGGGGGAGGCAATCAGTGTTTACACAGGAGCTGCTCCAGTTCGCTTAACGAGGTCACCGTCCAGTCCGGCTCGAGATCCGCCGGCAGCTCGCGCTGATGCGCATTGAGCCAGCAGGTCGCCAGTCCGGCGTTCACGCCGCCGCGAATATCCGACTCGGCGGTATCACCGACCATCAGCACCCGCGAGCGCGGTGGGTTACCCGCCTGCGCCAGCGCATAATCGAAAATACGCGCGTCCGGCTTGGCGACACCCACCTGTTCAGAAATAATCAGCAAATCAAAGTGATCGCGTAAACCTGTCCGCTCCAGACGAGTCTGCTGCAGCGAGGTAAAGCCGTTGGTGATGATGCCCATTCTGACCTTGCCCTGCAGCGCGTTGAGCAGCGAGACCGCGCCCGGCAACGGGGCACAGATTTCCGCCATCGCATTCATAAACGCGTCGTTGAGTTCCCCGGGCGGCACATTCAAACGTTCCGCCCAGCTGTCAAAACGCTGGTGCTGCAGCTGCAGCGAGGTGATGGCGCCGTTTTGGTAATCCACCCATAGCGGCTTGTTCACGGCCTGATAGTCCTGAAAATCTTCGGCGGTAAAGGTCACGCTGTAGTCGAGAAACATCCGCTGCAAGCCGCTGAAAGAATCAAACGTAAACAGCGTTTCATCGGCATCAAAGAAAATCCAGTCCCATTTCATCGTATCACCTTGTGTTACATACTGATTGGCAGAGCCATAATAATGGCGTCTTCGCGTCCGTCGGCCGTAGGATAGTAGTTGCGGCGGATGGTTGCCTCATTGAAACCTACGCTCTCATACAGCGCGATGGCGGCAACGTTGGATGCTCGCACCTCCAGCCACAGCGTGACGACGCCGAGTTTTTCGACTTCATCAATGACATGCTCCAGCAGCGCTCGCCCCAGGCCGCGGCGCTGGTACGCGGGATCGACGGCGATATTGAACAGCGTCGCCTCATCCAGTACCACTTGCGTAATAGCGAAAGCCGCCATTTCGCCATCTACCGACAGCTGATAGTTGCGATAGCGCTCCCCCTGGTTACTGGCCAGAGTCTGTTCGCTCCACGGGAAAGCGTGGGCGCGTTTTTCGATGTGCCAGGCTTTGGTTAAATCAGCCGTGCTGAGGGTAGAAATCGTGTTCATGTGCGCAGATTTGTTGCCAGAGCGCCCTGCGAGCCGGCGCGCTGGTCTGGAGTTCATCAAAAGCGGGGGTGGACACCTGGGCGCCCGCCAGCGGCAGCGACGCCTCTGTGCCCAACCGCCAGCTGTTGCAGCGGCTGTCCTGCGGCAGCATCGCCACCCGCTCCGGAGTCAGCTGCAGGACCTGATCTGGCGTCACGGCCAGCGCGCGTAATATGTCGCCAATCAGCGGCTCTGTCAGCGACGGCGGGGTTTCCGCCACCATCACCAGACGAATATGTTCAGGAAGCGAGATAGCGATTTCGCCCTGCAACGCCCCCGGTCGGCGCAGCGACCACTGGGTAATGCCCAGCTGCTGTAATTGCCAGTCTCGTCGGGATGTCATAGCGAAACACTCCTGTTAAACAAGCGCGCAATATAGCAAATCCGTCGTATCTGCGCCAACAAACTACTATAATCGGCGCCAGTCTTAATGAAGGAGTGTTTCATGTCCGCTTTTACCCCGGCAAGTGAAGTCTTGCTGCGCCACAGTGATGATTTCGAGTCCGCCCGCGTTCTGTTTGCCGGTGACCTGCAGGATGACCTGCCTGCGCGTCTGGATACCGCGGCCAGCCGCGCCCACACCCAACAGTTCCACCACTGGCAGGTCCTCAACCGCCAGATGGGTGACACCGTCCGTTTTAGCTTAGTGGCTGAGGCCGCTGACGTCGCCGAATGCGACACCCTGATCTACTACTGGCCAAAGAACAAACCAGAGGCGCAGTTCCAGCTGATGAACCTGCTCTCTCTGCTGCCGGTGGGAAGCGACATTTTCGTCGTCGGTGAAAACCGCAGCGGCGTCCGCAGCGCGGAGCAGATGCTGGCTGAATACGCGCCATTAAACAAAGTGGATAGCGCCCGCCGCTGTGGCCTCTATCATGGCCGTCTGGAAAAGCAGCCGACCTTCGACGCCGACGCATTCTGGGGCGAATACACACTGGATAATCTGACGATAAAAACCCTGCCGGGCGTCTTCAGCCGCGACGGTCTGGACGTCGGCAGCCAGCTGCTGCTCTCCACCCTCGAGCCGCATACCAAAGGGAAAGTGCTCGACGTCGGCTGCGGCGCGGGCGTGCTGGCCGCCGCGCTGGCCAGCCATTCACCGAAAGTGCGCCTCACCCTGTGCGACGTCAGCGCCCCGGCGGTCGAAGCCAGCCGCGCGACGCTTGCCGCCAACGGCCTGGCTGGCGATGTGTTTGCCAGCAACGTCTTCTCCGAGGTCAATGGTCGCTTCGACATGATCATCTCCAACCCGCCATTCCATGACGGCCTGCAGACCAGTCTCGAAGCCGCCCAGGCGCTGATCCGCGGCGCGGTTCGCCATCTGAACAGCGGCGGCGAGCTGCGCATTGTCGCCAACGCCTTCCTGCCGTATCCGCAGGTGCTGGATGAGACGTTCGGCTTCCATGAGGTGATCGCCCAGACCGGGCGCTTTAAGGTCTATCGCACCATTATGACCCGTCAGGCGAAAAAATAATCGTCTTTTCACGCCGGCGGCCCGCTCCTGGTACCGCTGGCGCTTCCCGCGGGCAAATCCGCCCATTTTTGCAGCAATCGATACAACCTGCATAATTAACTATTGACGTGTCGCCGAAAACCACTAGAATGCGCCTCCGTGGTAACGATACTTTCAGAGTATCGATGGTATGCGAAGGTGGCGGAATTGGTAGACGCGCTAGCTTCAGGTGTTAGTGTCCTTACGGACGTGGGGGTTCAAGTCCCCCCCCTCGCACCATAATCCACGAAGATATTGCTCGCACTGGGCGAAGGTGGCGGAATTGGTAGACGCGCTAGCTTCAGGTGTTAGTGTCCTTACGGACGTGGGGGTTCAAGTCCCCCCCCTCGCACCAACGAGGCAATATCCCAAAGAAAGAATACTGTGCGAAGGTGGCGGAATTGGTAGACGCGCTAGCTTCAGGTGTTAGTGTCCTTACGGACGTGGGGGTTCAAGTCCCCCCCCTCGCACCAATATTCTTCCCTCTCCCGGCATTATCCTCTCAGTTTAATATCCACAATCATCAGCATTATTCCGCCGATCAACGCGACACACGATGGCAGCAGGATAAAATGGCGCAATTGACGATGCCAGATCATCGCCGCGGACATCAGCATGCCCACCGCGACCAGTACCCGCCATACGTCAGCCGACACTCCGGCATACCCGAGAGCGACAATTAGCGCGCCGGGAATCATCACTCCCCAGCCGCTTCCTAATGCTCGCTGCAGCATGGTTTCACCTCTCACAACGATAATGATAACCAATATCATATGATAATCTTTATCATTTGTCATTTGCGACGTGCTCTGCCCCTTTTTCTTTACGTTCGCGGTAATGACATACATTCATGAAGGTGATAAATTAAGCGGATTATCGATATATATTAAATATTTTGCTTATTTTGCAAATAACCTTTTTTTGCACATTGTTATCAGACTCTTCATTTTTGGCTTTCATCATTTTGAAATTTAACGACTAATAATGATTCTTCCGATATGACTGCACAAACCTGGCGAGCACACTACGCACAAAAATATCAATATTCCTTACGGCTTTTTTTACTGCTTAATTTCATTTCTTCCTCGCTGTCGCTGGTAACCCCCCTATTTACGGTAGTTCGTTTTACGCTGCCCTGCGCCCTGATCGTCGTCTGCAGCGGGCTGCTGCTGCTCTGGCACTGGAAATGGCCGCAATCGAAAATAAATATTCCCACTATCTCGTTGTTATTTGGCATGCTATGGGCATGGCACGTAGTGACAAAAGCGATGCTATTGACACCGCCGCATTTTAACTATCTGGTGATCGCCCTATTAAGCATTCTGTTTATCGGCACCATCGCTTTTTCCAATAATATCACTGCCTTTACCCTCCACTCTTTACCAACTTTCCTTGCCTGCCTGATAATGGCGGAGGGGGAACAATGGTTGCGTATGACTTACTGCTTTATGCTGCCTATAGCCGGTATTACCCTGCAAAATATTATCCAGAAGCGCAGCGATGCCTTTACGCAGGGTTTAATGGATAAACTGATGCATGAACGCAATACGCTCAACGATCTCAGTATGCTCGATCCCCTGACCGGTTTGTATAATCGCCGCGGACTGCAGAACCGCCTCGATACCCTGCTGGCGCTGGACGGCGACAACCACTACGTGCTGCTCCTCGATATCGATCACTTCAAGGCCTATAACGATCACTATGGTCATATGATGGGTGACCAGGCGCTTATTCGCGTCTCTGCTGCCATTCGCAACGCTGTACGCTCACGCGATATTGTCGCCCGCTTTGGTGGAGAGGAGTTTATGGTGCTGCTGACCAATAGCAGCGAAGAAACGGCCTGGAAGACAGCCGAACGTATACGTCAGCGGGTCTATGACCTGAAGATCCCGCATATGTTTAATGAAAGCGTCGCCACCAACGTCACCATCAGTATTGGCCTGACGCCGCTCATTAATGACAACATTGAACAAGCGCTGGCGCGCGCCGACGGCGCACTCTATGAGGCAAAAAATAAAGGCCGCAACATTATTCTTGCCAGTTGACCTGCGCGCGCTGCGACATCGCGGCGCCGATAAAAGCCTTGCCATGCCGCCTGCAAGCAACTAATATCAGTAATCATTATCATTTAGATTTGTATTTGGAAATCGAATGGCCTGGCGTTCCCTTCCTCTCAGCGATGAACTTATCTGGCGGGCTCCTTTGCCGACGGCTGAGCATGCCCTGGCGGAGAGTATTCGGGAAAAAATCGCCACCCTGCGTCCACACCTGCTTGATTTCCTGCGACTTGACGAACCCGCCCCACGGCACGCGTTAACGCTTGCCGAATGGTCGCAACCCATCGCCTTGCGCTCCCTGCTGGCCACCTGGTCCGATCATATCTATCGTCATCAGCCGACGCTGCCTCGGGAACAGAAGCCTCTGCTCTCGCTCTGGGCGCAATGGTATATCGGTCTGCTGGTGCCGCCGCTGATGCTGGCGCTGCTCAATGAACCGCAAGGCCTCAGCCTGGCGCCAGAACATTTCCATGTCGAATTTCATGAAAGCGGCCGGGCGGCCTGCTTCTGGATTGATGTGCATAGCGATGCCGACATCGAGAGGCTTTCACCGCAGGCGCGAATGGATACCCTGGTAACGCGCACCCTGCAGCCGGTTGTTGAGGCGCTGGCAGCGACGGGCGAAATCAATAGCAAACTTATCTGGAGCAATACCGGCTATCTGATTAACTGGTATCTTGGGGAAATGCGCGCGCTGCTGGGTGATGAGCGGCTTGCCGCGCTACGTCAGCACTGTTTTTTTGAAAAACAACTCGCCGATGGCCAGGATAACCCGCTGTGGCGAACGGTGATGCTGCGTGAAGGGCAGTTAGTCCGACGCACCTGCTGTCAGCGCTATCGCCTGCCGGATGTCCAACAGTGCGGCGACTGTACGCTTAAATAATTACCACTTACCTGAAAAGTAACGGGCGGCCTTTACCGCCCGTTGCTATTTATGCGGTCTGTTGACTCTCCTGCTCCGCCCGCTCGGCCTCTTCCGCTTCCTGAGCAAGCAGCTGTTTCTCATATACCTTAAAGAATGGGAAGTAGATGATTGCCGACACGCAGGCCAGAACAATGACCAGAATCGCCGCCCGGAAATCCCAGCCCAGCGCCCAGGCGCCGCCAATTGGCGCTGGCGCCGTCCATGGTACGACGGAGATGACGCGGCCAATCAGATCCAGCTTCATTGCCGCCCAGGCCAGCACCGCGTTCACCATCGGCGCCAGCAGGAACGGAATAAAGAACACTGGGTTCATGACGATAGGCGTCCCAAAGATCACCGGCTCGTTGATATTGAACAGGCTTGGCACCACGCTCAAACGACCAATGGAGCGCAAATGCGCTGAACGGCTGCGCAGATAACAGAACACCAGTCCCATGGTCGCCCCGGAACCTCCGACCACGATAAAGAAGGTCCAGAACGCCTCCATAAAGATATGCGGCAGAGGCGCGCCCTGGGCCAGCGCCTGCTGGTTCATACCGAGGTTAGTCAGCCAGAACATCTGCAGCATCCCGGACACGATCGCCGCACCGTGGATCCCGGCAAACCACAGCAGGTGGCCGATCAGCACCGCCAACAGAATTGCCGGCAGAGAGTCGGCTGCCGAAACCAGCGGCTTGAAAATGGCCATAATGGCCTGCGGGATCAGCATGTCAAAATGGTGCTGGATAAACAGGCTCAGCGGATAGAGCGTCAGCACGACCACCAGCACCGGGATCAACAGATCAAACGAGTTTTTGATCATCGGCGGAACCTGGTCCGGCAAGCGGATCCCAATGTTGTGCGCTTTCAAGAAACGCATCATCTCCACGCAGTAGATCGCCACCAGGATGGCGGTAAAGATCCCGGTCCCCCCGAGGCTATCCACCGGCAGCGTGCCACTGGTCTTCGGCGCGGCAATCAGCAAAAAGGCCATGATCGACAGCATTGCGCACATAAAGGGATCGAGCTGATTGGATTTCTCGTAATGCTTACCGAGGTTATAGGAGATTGCCGCGCAAATGTAGATCGACATGATCCCCATCGTCATATCAAAGGGGGTCAGAATACGCCCCTCAAACTCTTTCGCCAGATCCAGCCAGGCGCGGGCAAAACCCCAGGTGGTATCCGGTGAGAACGGTGGATAAGCAAACACTAACAGGAACGATCCGACGATCATAAACGGCATCGCTGAGATAAATCCGTCACGGATAGCCATGACGTGGCGCTGCGACGAGATCCGCCCTGCTATGGGGCTTATGTAATTTTCTACAAAGCGAAATATCAAATTAAACGCAGCATGGTTAGCAGACATAGTAGCCCTCCTGACAGGCTATTGATACTGGCCCAACAACGATTACCCTGCCGTTACGATGACCGCTTTTTGACGCAGCAGGCCGCTGGCGGATGTGCAACCGGCTATACTGCTCATGAGGCAACGATTCATACACGGCTCTTTTGTTATAAATAAAAGGAGAAGTGACTGTTCCAGTATTCATCTCAATGCAGATAACCGCAACCGGTTACAGTAACCGGTTACGGCGATTGTGAAGGAGATCGACAAAATAGAAAGAATCTGGATTGTCCGCGCTGATATTTACACTCCGCCAGGCTTGTGACAGATTTAACCAGGCTTAAATCAGGAGAATCCAATGAGTCTGCAGTCTGTACGGCAGTTTTTTGCCGAACACGCCCCCGATATCGAAATTATTGAGTTAAATCAGAGTACCGCCACCGTCGCACTTGCCGCTGCCGCACACAACGTTGAGCCGGGGCAAATTGCCAAAACGCTGTCGCTCAAGATCAAAGATAAGATTGTACTGATCGTCGCCAGGGGCGATGCGCGGCTGGATAATAAAAAGCTGAAAGAGACCTTTGGCGCGAAAGCACGCATGCTAAGCAGCGATGAAGTGGTTACCTGGACCGGTCATCCGGTCGGCGGCGTTTGCCCGTTTGGTCTGGAAAATCCGCTGGCAGTCTACTGCGACGTCTCTCTCAGACATTATCAGGAAGTACTACCCGCAGCGGGAGCCATCCATAGCGCGGTTCGCATTGAACCAGAACGCATGGCGCAGCTCACCGATGCAACATGGGTAGATGTGTGTTTATAGCCGCATTACGCTACCTGTTTAACGGCGCTGGTCGTACTATTGAGCGGTAAATGCAACAGGATATCCGCCGCGTTTAATAAACCAATGTCTGAGCGAACTCCGAGCTTGGTCATGGCGTTAAACTTATGCGCGCGGATCGTTTTAATATTCCGGTTGAGCTGTATCGCAATATCAGAAAGCGAATATCCCCACGACATATACCGAAGGATGGCGTGCTCCGTCGGGCTTAGCGGATCGTTGCACGCCTCTCTGTCGCAAAATTGTTCGCTGCCGCTGAGATGATGATTGTCCAGTAGCTGCAGCAAACGCTCCTGTAGCCCGCGTCGCGGCGCGGATTTATTCAGTATGCCGTGCAAACAGGCCGGCATAAGATGGCCGATCAGGTGCATTTCACTTTCATTATTAGCCAGAATAATCGTTTGGACTTCCGGCCGGCACCGCGCCATTTCATGAACAAAGAGCAGACTCTCGGCTCGTGAAGAACGACTTCCCGAAAGAGAAAAAATAATGGTTGACCAGGGAAACGGTATTTCCGCCGCCCTGAGCATACTGACATTTTTAAACAGATGAATATGATAACGGCGATTATCTTCACGACTAAAGATATAGCGCCATGCCATTTCCGTCATCACGCATTTTTCTACGATGGCGACATGGCGGGTTGTACTATTTTTTTCCATTCCATTTGCTCCCCGTAAGCTGAATTGATATTCAGCTCTTGCATTCCCTGCGCGCTGTTGATCCAGGCATACATTTCAGCGTTGCTGCGTAGAGATAAGCGACGCATTGCGCTGTTTTTCTGCGCGCTGATCGTCTTATTACTCTTTTTCAACAGCGCGGCGATCTGGTTTATTCCCCACCCCTTCGCCAGAAGGCGCAGAACTTTACGCTCTGAAAGAGTGAGCATCGCCGCAGAGTGGTAGCTTGCGAAATCGCTGTCCTCATCCCCGGCAAACAGCGTACGGCTAATCTGTTCAGCCGCACGGCTACCGGCGCAAATCACCTCAATCAGCCGGTTAACCGGCTCGCTCTCGGAGATCAACGAGCTTTCAGAACGAATTAATAGCTCAACGGCCAACGGATAGAGGCTGTCGCTGACCATAAAAACCCAGTGAATATCACGGTACTGAGTCATGAGGGAGTAATAACGCTCGCAGACGGCTCGGGGGTGCGCAATCTCGCCGGAGATATCCGCGACAACCAGCACCGCCCGCCGCAGTTGTAAAAGGGTGAGCTCATCATGAGAACGACAAAAACTCAGTTCGTAATCAGGGAGGTTCTCATTGAAGATCACCTTTAACCCTGATTGCATGACGGGAATTTTACTAATAACGACGCCAAACTTACCTTGTCCTGGTAACATAACACCTCCGCTTCCTGTCGAAGTTCCTTCGCTTGCCTGCAAACGATCGGCGAGCGACTTTATCGCCATATCATTTCCTGGATGAATATTAAAATCATATTCATGGCCTGCGCACACGATATACGTAACGACCGAACCGTGGTCATACCGTGTAAAATATTATTGCCGTGTATACTTGCGATTAATATTAACACAGACGTTCCTGCGCTAATAAATTAGAAAAGATAAAAACATTATTTAGCAAAAATAATTTCAGTACTGAACATTATGAAGCATTATCTTTAATTGTTTCTCTAAATGCTTTGGGTGACATACCGCTATAGCGACGGAAAAAACGCGAAAAATAGGCTGCATCGCTAAACCCCAAATAATCAGAGAGTTGTGTAATCGTCATGCGGGTGTACTGCAGATTGCGTCGCGCTTCAAGCATCAACCGCTGATGCAATACTCCAAGAGCGCTACAGCCATAAAACTCACGACATAAATAATTTAAGTGCGTAACCGACAGTCCAATCAGCTTCGCATACTCCGCCAACGGGAGATGCTGTCGGTAGTGGCTCTCGATAAGGCGGGCGAAGTGACGCATCATGCTGCGCTTCCGCTCCGCTTTATCTTCCGCGGGGGACGCGGGATGGCACTGTCGGTTCAGCCAGACCAACAGCGTCCCCAGCAGCGAATAGAGCATCATTTCTCGCGCATCGTGCTCTTCGCAGTACTCCTCGCGAAGCGCTGAAAACAGCGTATGCATGCGCCCACGAGAACGGCCCACCGGCACACACTGCGGCACGCTAAGCACATCCAGAGGGCGACCGAACTGATTTTCAAACCGGCTCAGCAGCGGCAGCGCCAGAGAGAGCACAAACCCTTGCGTCCCGGGTGAAAAATTAAACCCGTGAATACAGAGGGCGGGAACCACCTGGATGCAGGACTCCGTCATCACCGCGGTGGCGCCTTCAATTTCGATCTCCGCCCGCCCCTGATGCAGATAGAGAAGCTGGACCATTTCCGCATGCTGATGGACGCGAATATGCCACTGATACAGGCTGCTGCGCTGTAAAATCGACTCACAGTGCAGCAGGTCCGGCGTCGGCCAGCCGCACTCTTCGCCATACAGCTTAAATACGGGCACGTTTTGAACGAACGGCATGATGACTCCTCTTAATTCAGGCGACACGCTCCATGGGCAAGCCCACGTAGTTTTCCGCGATGGTGGTCAGCCCGGCGCGCGAGCCCAGATAGTAGCGGCGGTCGGCGGCCTGCATTTTAGCGTCGAACGCGTTCTGATCCGGAAAATCATGCAGCAGGCGGGTCATAAACCAGCTAAAGCGTTCCCCTTTCCAGACCCGATCCAGCGCCAGTTGCGAGTAGGCCGCCAGCAGATCGCTGCGGCCACGATGGTAGTATTCACGCAGAATCCGCCACAGATAGTTCACGTCCGATGCCGCCAGATTTAATCCTTTCGCCCCGGTTGGCGGAACGATATGCGCCGCATCCCCCACCAGGAACAACCGCCCATATTGCATCGGCTCCACGACGAAGCTTCGCAGGGGGGCAATGCTCTTCTCAAGTGAGTGACCAGTCACTAACCTGGATGTCAGCTCTTCCGGCAAGCGGCTTTTCAGCTCCTGCCAGAAGCGCTCGTCCGACCATGCTTCAACCTTATCGCTCAGCGGAACCTGCAGATAATAGCGGCTGCGGGTCAGTGAGCGTTGACTGCACAATACAAACCCCCGCTGATGGTGCGCATAAATAAGCTCCGGATTGACCGGCGGCGTATCCGCCAGCAGGCCTAGCCAGCCAAAAGGCCACACGCTCTCGTAGGTCTGCAAAATGCCAGCTGGAATACTTTGCCGCGATACGCCGTGGAAACCGTCGCAACCGGCAATAAAATCGCACTCCAGACGGCAGGTTTCCCCTTCGCTGAGGTAGGTGATCGTCGGCCGGTCGCTTTTGGCGTCATGGATAGCCACCTCGCTCACGCCATAGACAATCGGCGCGCCGCTGGCGGCCCGGGCAGCCATCAGATCGCGGGTGACTTCGGTCTGGCCATAAACCATTACGCTCTTACCGTCGGTTAGCTCGCTCAGTGCGACGGGCACCCGCTGGCCGTCAAACAGAAACTCCACCCCATGATGCACCAGGCCTTCGGCATCCATCCGCTGCGCCACGCCCGCTTCGCGTAGCAGATCGACGGTACCGCTTTCCAGAATTCCCGCGCGGATGCGCCCCAGCACATACTGCGGCGTTTGACGCTCAAGGATCACGGTATGGATCCCGGCGTTGTGCAGCAACTGCCCCAGCAGCAGCCCGGAGGGGCCCGCGCCAATAATCGCGACCTGTGTCTTCATAGGGATGTCTCACTCTTGCAGGGTTAATTATTTGTATAATTTTTGTTTAATAAAAGTGCTTTTCTGCATTTTTGATAAGACAGTGGGGAAAAAGAAGGGATGAATGGCGACAAAAATTGCACTTTTCACCAAACTGGCAAAAGTGTGGGATGCTTCAAATTCTGCCGCCCCGCAGACTGGGAATTTTTGCACATTATTTGATCCCACCCCCCTCAGCCGCCACTGCGCTTCAGGTTAAAGTATCGGCAGATACCAGGCGTCGTGAACAATAGAGGAAGTATGCAGGTTGATCGGACACAGCAGCGGGCAATCACACGTTTATGCATCCAGTGTGGTCTTTTTCTGTTACAGCACGGCGCCGAGAGTGCGCTGGTGGAGGAACTGTCAACACGTCTCGGGCTGGCGTTGGGGATGGACAGCGTTGAAAGCGCCATCTCTTCGAATGCCATCGTCCTGACCACCATTAAAAATGGCGAATGTCTTACCTCTACGCGCAAAAATGTCGATCGCGGCATTAATATGCATGTGGTGACGGAAGTGCAGCACATTGTGATCCTCGCCGAGCATAAGCTGCTGGACTATCGCGACGTCGAGAAGCGTTTTGCGCAGATCGTTCCCCTGCGCTATCCGCGCTGGCTGCTGGTGCTGATGGTGGGTCTTTCCTGCGCCTGTTTCTGCAAACTGAATAACGGCGGTTGGGATGGAGCGCTGGTCAGCTTCTGCGCCAGCACGGTAGCCATGTACATTCGCCAGATGCTGACCCATCGCTCCATGCATCCGCAGATCAACTTCTGCATCACCGCCTTTGTCGCCACCACCATCTCCGGGCTGCTGCTGCGCCTCCCGGCGTTTGCCAGCACGCCGACCATTGCCATGGCCGCCAGCGTTCTGCTGCTGGTCCCGGGTTTTCCATTAATCAATGCCGTCGCCGATATGTTTAAAGGGCATATCAATACCGGACTCGCCCGCTGGGCGATTGCCAGCCTGCTAACCCTCGCCACCTGCATTGGCGTGGTGATGGCCATGACCGTATGGGGGCTGCGCGGATGGGCATAATCTCATTTATTTTTGCGCTGGCGGAAGACATGCTGCTGGCGGCGATCCCCGCCGTCGGGTTTGCGATGGTCTTTAATGTCCCTCAGCGCGCTCTGCGCTGGTGCGCGCTGCTGGGGGCGATTGGCCATGGTTCGCGTATGATCATGATGAGCGCCGGTTTTAACATTGAATGGGCCACCTTTCTCGCCGCTCTGCTGGTGGGCAGCATTGGCATTCAATGGTCGCGCTGGTATCTGGCGCATCCGAAGATTTTTACCGTCGCCGCCGTGATCCCGATGTTTCCTGGCATCTCAGCCTACACGGCGATGATTTCCGCGGTAAAAATCAGTCATTTTGGTTATTCGGAAGAGATGATGATTTTGCTGCTGAGCAATTTTTTAAAGGCCTCTTCGATTGTGGGCGCCCTTTCGATTGGCCTGTCGATACCCGGCCTGTGGCTGTATCGTAAGCGTCCTCGCGTCTAACCCCGACGTCGCGGTTAATCCGCGACGCTCCTTCCGCGATGGCCTCTGTGCTACTATGTGCAGATCACCCCACTCTTTGCAGTTCAGAGTTGAGATAGAGTTATGTCTTCGCGAATTTTAACCTCCCATTTTAGCGGCCTGGAAGAGTTCCTCCAGCAGCACGCGGCGCTGCTGGCAAAATCGACTGACGGCACCGTTGCCGTTTTTGCCAATAACGCGCCGGCATTCTATGCGCTGACGCCAGCGCGGCTGGCGCAACTGCTGGAGCTGGAAGCCAGGCTGGCGCGCCCCGGCAGCGACATCGCGCTTGACCCGCAGTTTTTCGAGGAGCCCGCCGCGGCGCCGGTTGCGGTGCCGATGGGCAAATTTGCTATGTACGCCGGATGGCAGCCTGACGCCGATTTTCAGCGCCTGGCCGCGCTGTGGGGCATTGCCCTGAGCCAGCCGGTTACCCCCGAAGAGCTGGCCGCTTTCGTCGCTTACTGGCAGGCGGAAGGTAAAGTCTTTCACCACGTGCAGTGGCAGCAGAAGCTGGCGCGTAGCGTGCAAATCAGCCGCGCCAGCAACGGCGGACAGCCGAAGCGCGATGTGAACAGCGTTAGCGAACCCGACAGCCATATTCCGCGAGGTTTCCGAGGATGAGCATGAAAAACGTTGGCGACCTGATGAAACGCCTGCAGAAAATGATGCCGGCACATATTGAACCGGCGTTTAAAACCGGCGAAGAGCTGCTGGCCTGGCAAAAAGAGCAAGGCCGGCTGCGTTCCGAAGCGCTGGAGCGAGAGAATCGCGCGATGAAAATGCAGCGCACCTTCAACCGCTCGGGGATCCGCCCGCTGCATCAGAACTGCTCCTTTGATAACTATCGCGTCGAGTGCGAGGGGCAGATGAATGCGCTCGCCCGGGCGCGCCAGTACGTGGAAGAGTTCGATGGCAATATCGCCAGCTTTATCTTCTCCGGTAAACCGGGCACTGGCAAAAACCACCTGGCGGCAGCCATTTGCAACGAGCTGCTGCTGCGCGGGAAGTCGGTCTTAATCATCACCGTGGCCGATATTATGTCGGCGATGAAAGATACCTTCGGCAACCGGGAAACGAGCGAAGAGCAGTTGCTTAACGACCTCAGCATGGTCGACCTGCTGGTGATCGATGAAATTGGGATGCAGACGGAGTCTCGCTATGAAAAGGTCATTATCAATCAGATAGTTGACCGGCGCTCATCCTCCAAACGACCTACCGGGATGCTCACCAACAGCAATATGGAAGAGATGAACAAACTGCTCGGCGAGCGGGTGATGGACCGTATGCGGCTCGGCAACAGCCTGTGGGTTATCTTCAATTGGGAAAGTTACCGGCACCGCGTTACAGGCAAGGAGTATTAAGAGATTTCCGGGCGACGACGGCGTTATACTAAAGCGATTATTCAGTCACGCTTATGAGTCCGTCTATGAAATCGTTTAAAAATAGCGTTGTTGCCGCGCTTGCCGTTAGCGCGTTTACCCTCTCTGGCGCCCACGCCGCCTCCTGGCAGGATTCCCTTAACAGCGCTGCCAGCCAGCTCAGCGGCAGTAACGCCCAGGCCAGCGGCGGCATGTCCGTCTCCTCGCTAACCAGCCTGCTTAACGGCAGCAGCCAATCCCTGACCGCCAGCAGCATGAATAATGCGGCCGGGATCCTGTCATATTGCGCGAAACAGAAGCTGGCCTCCTTGACCAGCGCCGATAACGTCAAAAATCAGGTGCTGGATAAACTGGGGCTTAGCACGCCGGAAAAACAAAAACAGGACACCAGCTATCTGGATGGCCTGCAGGGGCTGCTCAACAGCAAAAACGGCCAGCAGTTGGACCTGAATACGCTCGGCAATAGCTCGCTGGCGAAACAGGTAAAAACCAAAGCCTGCGATCTGGTCTTAAAACAGGGTGTTAATTTCCTCTCCTGATCCTGACTGACAAGGCCGCATTTGTTGCCTTCGCGGCGGCGCCGCGGCCTGAAACGCTTTTTTTTGCAGTTTTCCTGTTCCGTTTTCCCATTTCACCCGATGCGATGCCGATCAAAAAAGGCAACCTCTAAACCAATTCTGAATAACTGCACACTTTCATGACGCTAGAATTGCAGCAAGATGGCGCTGCAATTACAGTGGGGCTTGAAAAGTAATCTGTTCTGCCAGCCGATAACTGGCATTAATGAGGATGAGCTGTGTCAGAGTTGTTATCCATCGCCTTATTTTTAGCTTCGGTGGTGCTGTATGCCTGGAAAGCGGGTCGTAACACCTGGTGGTTTGCCGCCACGCTCACGGTGTTAGGCCTGTTCGTGGTGCTGAATATCACCCTCTACGCCAGTGACTACTTCACCGGCGACGGCATCAACGACGCGGTACTCTACACTCTGACCAACAGCCTGACCGGCGCCGGGATCGGCAAATATATACTGCCGGGGGTCGGCGTGGCCGTCGCACTGGTCGCCGTCTTTGGCGCCCTCGGCTGGGTGCTGCGCCGCCGTCGGCATCATCCTCATCACGTCGGTTACAGCCTGGCGGCGCTACTGCTGGCGCTGGCCTCCGTTGATGCCAGCCCGGCCTTCCATCAGATCAGCGAGCTGGTGAAATCCCAGTCACGCGAGGGCGATCCAGACTTTGCCGCGTACTATAAAGAGCCGTCGAAGCAAATCGACAATCCGCAGCTGAACCTGGTCTATATCTATGGCGAAAGTCTCGAGCGCACCTATTTTGATAACGACGCCTTCCCCAACCTCACCCCTGAGCTTGGCAGAATTAAAGATGAGGCCATTGATTTCAGCAATACCATGCAGCTGCCGGGGACCGATTACACTATCGCCGGCATGGTCGCCTCACAGTGCGGCATTCCGCTGTTCGCGCCGTTCGAAGGTAATGCCTCAGCCTCAGTCTCCAGCTTCTTTCCACAGAATATTTGCCTTGGCGATATTCTGAAGAACTCCGGTTACGAGAATTACTTTGTGCAGGGGGCTAACCTGCGCTTTGCCGGCAAAGACGTGTTTCTTAAATCCCACGGCTTCGATCATCTGTACGGGGCGGAAGAGCTAAAAACTACGGTGGCGGATCCTACCTACCGCAACGACTGGGGCTTCTATGACGACACCGTACTCGACGAGACCTGGAAAAAATTCGAAGAGCTGTCGCAGTCCGGGAAACGCTTCTCGCTCTTCGCCCTGACGGTGGATACCCACCATCCCGACGGTTTTATCTCACGCACCTGCGAGCGTAAACGCTATGCTGTGGACGGCAAGAAAAACCTCTCTTTCAGCGCCGTTAGCTGCAGTCAGGAACATATCGCCGCGCTGATAGAGAAGATTAAAGCCTCACCCTATTTCAAAAACACGGTCATCGTGGTCTCTTCCGATCACCTGGCCATGAAGAACAGCGCCTGGGATTATCTCAACAAGCACGATCGCAGCAATCTGTTCTTCGTCCTGCGCGGCGATAAACCGCAGCAGGAGACCCTGGCGGTGAAACGCAACACCATGGATAACGGCGCGACGGTGCTGGATATTCTCGGCGGCGATAACTATATCGGCCTCGGGCGTAGCAGCCTCTCCGGCCAGTCGCTCTCCGGTATTTTCATGAATATGAAAGAGAAAGTCCTGGCATGGAAGCCTGACGTGATCCGCCTGTGGAATTTCCCCAAAGAAATGAAGAATTTCACCATCGACTCGCAGAAAAATATGATCGCTTTCTCCGGCAGCCATTTCCGTCTGCCGCTGCTGCTGCGGGTATCTGACCAGCGCGTAGAACCGCTGCCGGAGAGTGAATACTCTGCGCCGCTGCGCTTCCAGCTGGCCGATTTCGCGCCACGGGATAATTTCGTGTGGGTCGATCGCTGCTATAAAATGGGCCAGCTGTGGTCGCCTGAGCTGGCGCTCTCCACCGACTGGTGCGTCTCGCAGGGACAGCTGGGGGGTGAGCAGAAGGTCCAGCACGTTGATAAGCCGCAGTGGCACGGCAAGACCGCCTTCAGGGACACCCTTATCGATATGGAGCGCTATAAGGGCAACGTCGATACGCTGAAAATTGTCGACAACGATATTCGCTATAAGGCCGACAGCTTCGTGTTTAACGTCGCTGGCGCCCCGGAAGAGGTTAAACAGTTCAGCGGTATTTCGCGTCCCGAGTCGTGGGGGCGGTGGTCCAATGCTCAGTTGGGCAGCGACGTGAAGATTGAATATAAAGAGCCGCTACCGGAGAAATTTGATCTGGTGATCACCGCCAAAGCTTATGGCCCAAACGCTAATAAGCCGATTCCGGTGCGAGTTGGAGAAAGTGAGCAAGTGCTCACTCTGGATAATGACGTGACTACCACGACGCTGCATTTTGACAACCCAACGCGCAGCAACACGCTGATCATCACCCCGCCGGACCCGCAAACCACTAACGAGGGCAATATCCTCGGCCACTCCCCGCGTCAGTTGGGGATCGGCATGGTGGAGATCAAAGTGGTGAAAAGCGAAGGCTAACGCAATCCTGCCCGGCGGATTTTCGTGCCGGGCAGCGGTTGTCGTGGCAGGACGTTAACCACACAGCGGCTGTAGTTCATCAGCCGACAGTCCGGTGATCTTCTGTACCATCTCTTTGTCGAGGCCATTCTGTAACATACTGCCGGCAATGCGCAGCGCCTCGCGTCGGCTGCCTTCCTGCAAGCCCTCCAGGTGCCCTTCTTCCCGGCCTTCCAGTCGGCCTTGTTGCCGACCTTCCTGCTTAAGCTTTTGCGCGATAGACATCAATGTCTCCTCATACTGTGGCAGACGGCGGGCCAGCCGGCGGAGAAACACGCCCGGCTCGGCCGTATTACCGTACTGCAGCATATAGTGAAACAGCATTCTCAACTGCCGACGGTTAGTGTATCCCAGCATCACAACGGCCGCCAACGACTCCGTTATGCCGCTGAGATCGCGCTGGCGAATATGTTTTTGCATCAGCTCCAGCAAGGCGACTCGCCGATGTTGCACGATGTCATCGTCCGGCATCACCGTCACGTCGATCAATGGAAACGGACAGCCATACAGCGTCTTCGCCAGCTGCGGGTCGGCAAATTCATCCAGCCAGTTGAGGGAAAAAGGATACGGACTGGTTGCACCGTGATAAAAAAGCATCGGCACCACCAGCGGCAGCGTTTTGTGCCCGGCATCCAGGTGGCGCTGCATTGCGGCAATCGCATAGCGCATCAGGCGAAAGGCCATATGGCTATCCGGTGAGCTCTGGTGCTCTATCACCACGTAAACATACCCCGTGCCGCAGGTGGTCTGCACCGACCAGAGGACATCTGAATACCAGGCGCGCAGATCCTCATCGATAAAGCTCGCCGATTGCAGCCTCAGAGTAGAGAAATCGCACCGCTGACGGATCGCTTCGGGAAGGTAGAGGGTGAGGAAATCAGTCGCTGTCTCCGGTTGACGAAGAAATCGCTTAAAGACCGCATCGTGCGGCGTCGAGGTCATCCGTTTTTTCATGGCCATCCGCTTGCCTGAAAGAGAAGGTAAGCCGGACTCTATCACCGGTTTTTACCCGGTTGGGTTTGACGACAATTTTCTGGGAAGCGCCTCGGAGAATAGCATGGCGGCCAGCCCGGCTGGCCGCCATCAACACGGCTTAGTAATCAAACTGCCGGTAGTAACGGCGGATATTGAGGTCGTGGCCGGTATGGTGTTCAAAGTGGGCCGCCAGCCGGTCCACCAGCAGGGTGGACACCACGCACGGCGCCATAATCCAGCGGAACGCGTCATCAATGCCGTTCAGCGGATAGTCGCGCGGGTCGATAACCACCAGATGGTCAGTTATTTTTTCGGCAAAACGCTCGACGCGTTCGTCCAGCGCCCGGCATCTCCCCTCGCCTTTCACCAGAAACAGCGGAACCTCTTTTTCCAGCAGCTCCAGGGTGCCGTGGAAAAATTCAGCGGAGCTCACCGACTTCGTCCGCTTCCACTGCATCTCTTCGAGAATACACATTGAGAACAGATAGACCTCGCCCCACATTTCCGCGCCGCCAATCCACATCATATAGTCGCAGTCATGGTATTGCGCGGCAATGCTATCCGCTCGGGGATCGAACTGGCGTTTCGCCTGCAGGAGATTTTCCGGCAGTAACTCGAGCTGGCTGGCAAATCGCGCATAATCAGCAAACTCGCCGTGACGAAAAATGACGCGGAAGAATAACCAGTACAGCAGCATATATTCATATTCCACGCCATTTTTGTGGCACATCGGAATATGCCAGCTGGCGGCGGCAGCCAATGGCGAGTCGGCGTGACGAGTAATAGCTACCACGCGGATCCCCTGTGCCTTGCACCATTCGGCAATGGCGACCGACTCTTTGGTATCGCCGGATTTAGATAACGTAACGACAACCGCATCTTTATTTAATTTTTTATGTCCGCGATGGATTAACTCCGCGGCCTGTTCAAGATATACCGGCACGCTGGTTAATTCCTTGGCAAATTCATTAATTGCCATCATCGGCGCCAGGGAACCACCTACCGAAGCAAAAAATAATGCGCTACAGCCGCTGTCATAAATATCGTCGGCTACGGTTTCAGCCTGTTTACGCGCGGCGATGATCTCGCGAGCACTGGTCAGGTACTCGTCCTGATTAAAACCCAACATAGTTTTCTCCTGAATATTCAGATTTTACTTTTTAAGACGCGGTCAAAATCGTCGAAAATACGTTTAGCCAGATCGATGCCTTTCAGTCCTGCGGTATGCCAGGCGAGCATCTGCACTGGGACAATCAGCAGCAGAGGCGCCAGGTGATGCTCGCACGGACAGTTTAGCGCCAGCGTTTGAGCATCCTCTTCGTCACCCAGCGTCAGGGTAAAGGCCCGGCCAATGGACGGCGCCAGATAGTCGCGCAGCGCCCGGGTTCGCGCGTCCGGCGTATCTTCAATAAACAGCATCACATGGCGGGCATTGGCTTCCAGATAGGGGCCATGCATATAGGCTTCCAGCTCAAAGCCGCTGGAAGGCACGCGCACCGTCTCGGTAAATTTGGTTTCGAACTCCTTCGCCACGCCAACCAGCGCGCCGTAGCCGGTGGCGACAAAGCGCTCGCCGCTGCGCAGCGTTTCGCTATGGCGGTCAATAAAGCGCGAGGTGCGGACGATAACCTCCGGGATCGCCGCTACCAGCCGCTGCAATTCAGCGAGATAGTGCTGCTCCTCGACCTCGCTGGCTTTCTCCTGCTTACGAGCAATGATCAGCGCTATCAGCAACAGGTTGAGCACCGTCGCGCTAAAGCCGCGGGTCACAAACCCTACGCTCTCGATCCCGGTATTAATATCCAGAACGCCATCGCTAGCGCCTCCTATCGGGCTTTGCGGATCTGAGGTCAGGGCGAAAACCGACTTGCCGGAAGCCTGTACCTTACGCATCGCCTCCAGCGTCGACGCGCTTTTTCCGCTCTGTGAAATCGCCACCACCAGATCGGCATGCGGGTCGATCGCGTCGTAATGGGTGAAGTTGTACGGCTCTTTAATGTCAAGCAGCACACCGAAGCGTTGCTCAAAGAAATAGCGCGCGCACAGCGCGGCATTCAGCGACGATCCGGTCGCGAGCAATAATATTCGCCGTACCGGGTGCTGGCGGGCGAAGGTTTCAATCGGCGCCAGCTTTTGCCGGTAGTCGCGCAGGATCTGCGCCAGGCAGGCCGGCTCTTCACTGATATATGTCATCATTGTTGGTCGCATAGCTCACTCCCGTTAAAACAATCCGATCCACGAACCCAGAATGCCCACCAGCGCCATGCCGCCAATAATTGAGAGCGGTTTAACTTTCCGTCCCAGTAGCCAGTAGACGATGCCAAAACTCACCAACGGCAGCATGCAGGGCAGAATGTCGTTGATAATGTCCTGTACCTGGGTTTTGGCCTCCCCGGCGCCGAAGGAGAGAGGAATGGTGATATCGATCATTGAAGCGGTCATCGCCCCGACTACCATCAGACCGATAATCGACGCCCCGTAGGTCAGGCTCTCCATCATTCCGCTCTTCTGGATCCGCTGCAGGACCCCGGTGCCCAGTACGTAGCCCCAGCGGGTAAAACACCAGCGCACCAGAATGTGCGGCACGTTAAACACCAGCAGAAACAGGATCGGCCCGAGGATGTTGCCCTTCAGCGCCAGGCTGGTGCCGATCCCGGTGGCGATGAGGCGCAGCGTCCCCCAGAAGAAAGAGTCACCCAGCCCGGCTAACGGTCCCATCAGTGAGGCTTTGACGTTATCAATCGCAGTGGCATCCATGTTTTTCTGCTGACTGTTTTTCTCTTCCATCGCCGTGGTGATCCCCAACAGCAGGGTGACGATATGCGGCGTGGTATTGAAAAAAACCAGATGCCGCTTCAGCGCTGCGGCCAGCTCCTCTCTGCGCGGATAGAGCTTCTTCAGCACCGGGATCAACGCGTAAACAAAGGCGAGATTCATCTGCCGCTCATAGTTCCACGAGAACTCCATCTGGAAAGAGCGCCAGAACACCCGGCGTAAATCGCGCGGCGTAATCCGGGTTTCTTCCTGCGCCTGCGGCTGCAGGGTCTCTTCAGAAATCATCTTCGTCGTCATCGCTGACTCCTTGTTCTGTCGTGATACGAGGTGAATTCAATGCGGTGACGTTAACCATGACCACCGCCACGATGGCGCCGAGAATGGCGATACCGGTCACCGGGATTTTCAAATAGGCCATCAGCACAAAACCGAGGAAAAAATACGGCGCCACTTTCTTGTTAATCAGCAGCCTGGCGAGCATCGCGAAGCCGAGGGCCGGGATGATGCCGGTGGCGACGCTGAGCCCATGTTTGATGAATTCCGGGATCGTATCGAGCAGGGATTTCACCGCGTTGCTGCCCACCAGGAATGAGACGGTGACCACCGCGGCAAGCATCAGCGACAGGCCGAATCCGGCAATCAAATGCATCCGCTCAATGCCGCGGAGATCCGCCCGTTCCGCATACCCGTCCGCCCTCTGGCTAAGCATTGGAATGAACATCCCCAGATAGATATTTTTCAGGATCAAAGTCAGCGTGGCGATAGGCAGGCCAAGCAGCAACGCCGTTTCTGTGCCTGCGCCAGAGGTAATGGCGAACGCCACGCCGAGAATACCGCCGGTCACGACGTCGGGCGGGATCGAGGCGCCAACGGAGAAAGAGCCGATAAACGCCAGCTCCAGCGTCGCGCCCATAATGACGCCGGTCTGTACATCCCCCAGCACCAGCCCGGTCAGCAGCCCGGTGACGATAGGCCGTGAAATTAGCGACGTCCCTAAGGCATATTCCGATTGCGCGATAAACGCCACCAGACCCAGTAAGAGAGCCTCTACCATAATCTGTCCTCCGGAATTACACGCATTCCGCAAAAAGCTGTTTGCGATCGTTCGGGACCTGGCGAATCTCCACTTCGACGCCCTTGCCCACCAGTTGTTGTAGCTGTTCTATTTCTGTCGGCAGTAAATTAATCGCCTTAGAGATATTTTTACTGCCCTCTTTAGCCTTTATTCCGCCAAGATTTATGCTTTTTATTTCGTCGATGGCGCTGGCAACACGCCAGGCGTCATTAACCGACTCCACAACAATAAATAAATTATATTTATCGGTAACCCCGCTTTTTATTGCCTCAATAGAATCATTTATATTTTTAATCACCAGCTTCACCGAGGGCGGTTTGGCAAGCTTAATGGTGGTTTTCCGCAACTCATCGCCAGGGACGCTATCGTTGGCGATTAAAATACAATCGGCGCCGACATATTGGGTCCAGGAAAAGGCCACCTGGCCGTGAAGTAATCGATGGTCTACCCTTAATAATGTAATCATCATGCTTCCTCATTTCAGAAGTCTTTATCCATAGTCATCGCGCTGGCAATCGTTTGATTGCAGTACTGAATGCTCTCTTTGGCGTTTGTTAATGCCTCGGTAATTAATTTTTCGGTATCGTCTTCCGCTGCGGAAATCAGCAAGTCAATAATTAACGGCAGATTTAAACCGGATAATAAATGGAAATGTGGGCGAGATAAAAAACGAACAAACTCGTTATTCACGCTACCGGCAAAAATATCCGTAATCACGATCAACTCATCCTGCGCCGGGAAACGCGCCACTAGCGCTTCCACCTGCTGCGTCAGATCGGCCTCTTCTTCCACGTAGGCACACAAGGTATGTATATCGGGTTGTTTACCGAGGATCAGTTCCACGGAGTTCAACAAACCGTTAGCAAAGCTGCCATGGCTGGCAAAAATATAGTGTCGTTTCATCCTTACCTCGAAAGCGCATTCCACTGCTTTCTTAATTGCAACCGACGTGCCAGAAACAGTGGCGCGTCGGCTAACGCAAGGATAAAAAGAAGAGATGTGTTAAAAGTCTTGATCTTCCTGAATAAATTCCGTTTCCCGCGTCAGGATATCGTGAATGTAGCAGAGCTCTACAACGGGAATTTTGACACTATACCCGCTCTCTATGACACTAAAGGCCTCGCGTAGCGTAGCCAGCTCGCGATCCGGACACTGCCCTCCAGTGTATTGGGCTGGGGAAGCGTGACGAATTAATCGCTCTATCAGACAGCTGATATGCACATACAGCGCGACCTTACGATCGTTAGGTACATCGCGCCCGGCCAGATGCTCATAGCGCAGCAAAAACTGCTCAACCTGGTTGATCACCTTAGCCGTATCGAGGATCGTCACCGACTCGATCACCCGGCGCAGCGAAAAGTTTTTCAGGATCAGGTTGTTGATCTCGCTGACCTGCTCCGCCGTCGCCAGTTCGCCAAAAATGCGCATCAGCGGACGACTCCCTTCGCCAGAGATCAGCGAATCCAGCGAGATCCATGGTAGATCGGCAAGATGCGGATCCAGGGTGCCGACGATCGCCAGCACCTCATAGCGGCTTAGCATCGGCTCCCGTCGCGCGGGATCGGCAAGGGTCTCCACATCGCAGGCCACAATATCAATGCCAAGCGCTTCAGGAATGCTGGCTTTTAACAGCGCCGACAGATTCGCCGCCGCGCCCAGACCGGTCGCGCAGGTGGTTAAAATCGCCCGCGGCTTATCGGTTTGCGGGTAATAGAGCTGGTGCTCAACCGCAAGGTCATCGCCGATCTCGCGTACGATATCTTCCAGCATAACGCCCTGCAAAATGCGCTCCCCGACGTACATCGCCATACCGGTGGAGACATTGTTGATGATCGCCATCGGCGTACTCAGGCGACGATTAAAATGGCGGTGAATGGCGTTCAGCGATCCCATGTCGACCAGGATTATCAATCCTGATGCCAGGGCATGGCTCTCTATGTAGGCCATCACCTGGTTAGCGATAGCCTCCGGCGTCACGTCCAGCGGCATATCGAATGACTCAAAGAGCTGGCTTTTCAGCAAGCGGTTCGCCACGTTGGCGATGCTGCTGGCGGTAGCGTAACCGTGAGCGAGAATTATCGCCCGGGTCACCTGCTGCTGGCTGATGGCACCATTCTTGTGGAACCACAGCACTAACAGCAGCAGGTCGATACGCTGGGGTTCAATATCCAGCTTCAGCGTCAACGCACCGAGGATCGCTTCGCAAAAGCGATACAGCAGCGGAAACTTCTGTACCAGGAAGTCCTCCAGCTGGCGGGCTTTTTCATTGTTTATCGTGGACTGCGGCTGTCGGGATCGGTGGATCAGGTAGTGGCTCAGCGCGTAGAGGCAGTTGCCGTTAAACTGGATATTGAAGCGCTTTTCCAGGCGATAATACTCCTCCCGAACCTGATGAGCGATCAGCAGCAGCATCTGCGAGCTACTGGAGTCATGATTATCAAAGATCAACCGATCGAAGAGGGTTTCAATCTCTTCCCCCATGCTCCTTTGCGCCTCTTCCCAGACCGTTTTTTTATTCAGCACCGCTTCATACTGCGCCAGAACCCGACACTGAACGTCATAGATCAGCCCCTGTACCGGGTCGCGCGCGCGCAGCAGCCAGACCAGGCTGGTCTGCGGCTCGATAAGCAGCGGCTCCTGCTGGCCCATCGCTTCGCTGAGCGCTGGCGTCGCGGCCATGACATTTTCCGGCAGATCGTGCAGCGTCACGGTCAGCATTTCGCGACCCGGAGACCTGGCCCAGGCTGACGCCACGGCGTACTTCACCACATTCTTCAGCTCGCCGACGTTGCCCCGATAAACATACTGCGTCAGGACCTGCAACAATCGCGGCGTTAGTTGCAGCCGGGCGGCAAGCGTGCGCGCCTCCTGCCAGAAAAACTGTAGCGTTAGCGCCTCCTTCTCCTCGCGGCTACGGTGTTGAAGATCGGGCAAGCTAACAAGGATCGGAATTCGGCGCAGGAAGGTGGTGAGAAAAGTGCTGTGAATATCTTCGGTGGTGGCAAACACCAACCGCAGCGAAATCGGCAAGCCTTGCGCGGTATCCCCCACCCGGTAGATCTCCTTACGATCCAGCCAGGTGAACAGCTTCTCCTGTCCCTGAGCATCCAGGCGATGGACCTCATCGAGAAACAGCATCCCGCCGTTTGCCGCCTCAAACGCCCCCGCTTTATCGCTCTGCGCACCGGTAAACGCGCCTTTGACGTAGCCAAACAGGTTGGCGGCCAGCAGCTCCGGATTACTCGCATACTGCGCGCAGTTAAAGCTCACAAAGGGGGCATCGGGCGCCAGCAGCCCCTGGGCGATGGCAAACTCATGCATCAGCTCAGCCATATAGCTTTTGCCGGTCCCGCTGTCGCCGGTGATCAGCAGCGGTAGCCCGCCGTTAGGATAAAACAGCGCGGTTTTCATCTGCTCAATCGGTTTACGCAGGCTGCCGTCATGCCCGGTCAGCAACGAAAAATGGTCCGCCTGCTCCGGCTGGCGGTCGCTCTCCGCGAGTAACTCCGCCATGCTGGCATACTCACTGCGGGAAAGCGGGTAGAACTGCTGGCAAAAGGCTTTTTTATGCAGAAAATAGACCGGCCGGGTGTTGATTTTCACCAGCACGTCCTGAGCGACCAGCTGATTGAGATAATGGCTGGCGGTATTTCTTTGCATCGCGAAACGCCGGGCCAGCCAGCTGGCGGTAAAGACCTCGCTCAGGTTATCCGGATCGAAAAAATCGGTCTGATTTTGCAAAAAAGCCAACAGTTCCGTTTTACGCATCGCATCCCCCTCTTCGCCATTACGAAGGGATATGATGCGGGAAAAGAGAGGCTTATCGACGGCCCATGCTGTTTTTTGCGGTCCAGCGCACACTCCTGGCTAAGCCGACTACGCGTCGGCCAGATCCATCGTCATTTCATACTGCTGCAGCGAGAGCGGCGTATATCCGGCCGCGGCAAACAGCGGCGTAAAAGTTTCCGGGACCGTCACCGAAGTACCAATGCCCGGGAACTGCTGCGCCAGCGCCATCAGCAGCTCACGCGCCAGCCCCTGGCGGCGGGCGGCGGGCTCCACCCACAAAAACGACAGTACAGGGCGCGAGCCCGCCGTCGTTAGAACCGCGAAGGCGCGATGTTCCAGCGTCACGACCTGACATGGCAGAGTGGCGAAGGTAAGCGGATCCAGCAGCCAGGGAAGCTGGCTGTTACTCTCCTCAATGGCGCGCCGAAGCAGGGACAGGGTGGGATAAAGCTGCAATACGCCCGGCACCGGGGGCAGAAGTTCTGTACTCAGGTAGCCGCAGAGCCCATAGCGTCGCGTAAAGCCCAGCGACTGATACAGCGCGACGGCCGCATGGTTATCGCGGATCACCTCCAGGAATACCGTCTCGATCCCCTGCTGTTGCAAAAGCATCAGCAGCTCCTGCATCAGTTTCCGGCCCAGGCCTTTGCCGCGCCAGGCCGGGCGCAGGGCAAAGGCCGCCAGGCGAGCGGCACTCCCCCGGCGCGCGACGATCGCGATCGCCGCCGGTTCATCTCCGGCCAGCCAGACGCGGGAATCGACCAGGCTCATCCCCTCGGCGCTAAAACGCTGAACAAATCCCTCTACCGACTGGGTAACAGGCACCAGGTAGGCTTCAAAACAGGCGTTGAGAATATCCGTTAACTGCACGCTGCTGAACTGCGTGGCGGGAACGGCGGTCAGCTCCATACTTTTCTCCCGAAGGCTGCTATGCTGAGGTGATGAAAACTAACACTATAACTGCCGGTGCCGTATTACGCCTGACTCAGGAGAGCGATATCGCCCTTCTGCCCGCCATTGAACGTTCTGCCGCCCAGGCATTTCGCCAGATCCCTTCTCTCGCCTGGCTGGCGGACAGCGAGGTGATTAGCGTTGCGCGCCATCATGATTATCTGGAAACGGAGCATAGCCTGCTGGCGGTAGCCGCCGGGCAACCCGTTGGCTTTATTCTGACCGAACCGCTCGACGATGCGTTATTTATCGTCGAAGTCGCCGTCCACCAGGCCTGGCAGCAACAGGGCATCGGCCGGATGCTGCTGGAGCGGGTTATTGAGAGCGCACGGCAGATGGGCTACCCGGCGGTAACCCTCACCACCTTCCGCGAGGTGCCGTGGAATGCGCCGTTTTATACCCGTCTGGGATTCGCCATGCTCGATGAGCTGACCCTGCCCGCCGGGCTGGCGGCAAAAAGGGAACAGGAGACCCGGCACGGCCTGCCGCCCGAGTCGCGCTGCGCCATGCGCCTGGCGTTGTAGACTTCAGCACTGATTTCAGCGGCGCAATATGGTACAAAGTACCATTCAAAACTTACCCGTTGTTACCGTATGTCCTGGTCAATCGATATTATTTCCTGCATAACCGATCGCTTTGTGGAACTCACGGCGACCGAAAAACGCATTGCGCAGTTTATTCTCGATGATGTCGCGGCGGCGGCGGAGCTGCCCATCGCCGAGATAGCGCGTCTGACGCAAACCAGCCAGGCTTCGGTCACCCGTTTTGCCCGGGCGCTCGGCTGTAAAGACGTCCGCGAGCTGAAGATGAAGCTTGCGCAATCTCTTGCGGTCGGCCAGCGGTTTATCCTCGATGTTCCGGATCTCGAAGGCGTCCAGGGGATCTATGAGTCAATCATCAGCGTACTGGAGACCAACCGGCGGGCGCTGGATATCGAGGCGCTGAAGCGCGCGGTGAGCTGGCTGAGCGATGCGCGGCAGATCCTCGCCCTGGGGATGGGCGGCGGTTCGACCATCTGCGCTCAGGAAATTCAGTATCGCCTGTTTCGCCTCGGTCTGCCGGTAGTCAGCCAGAGCGATGGTCTGCTGGTACGCATGATGAGCTCGGCGGTGACGCCGCAGGATGTGGTGATCGTGCTGTCTCTGGGCGGCTATACCCGGGAAATCATCGAGAGCGCGGCGATTGCCAGCCAGTACGGCGCGAAGGTTATTGCGATTACCCCCGCCGGAACGCCGCTGGCTGAACAGGCGGATCTGGTGCTACCGCTGCTGGTACGGGAAAACGACTATATCTTTAAGCCCAGCACTTCCCGTTACGCGATGCTGGCGATGGTCGATGTGCTGGCCACCGAACTGGCGATGGCCAACAAACCCCAGGCAAAAGGCAAATTACGCCGTATTAAGCTGGCGCTCGACAGCCACCGCGGCGGCGTCGATCGGCAGCCGCTGGGGGACTAACTTTTACTGGCGGAGATAAACCTCTCCGCCTGCTCGCGGGTACGTTCCACGGCCTGTCCGGCGCGATAAAGATCGCTGCCCAGACCGGCACCGGCGCACCCCGCCTGTATCCAGGTCGCCAGACTTTCCGGCGTCACGCCGCCGACCGCCAGCACCGGAACCTCCGGCGGCAACACCGCTTTCAGCGCGCGAATATAGTCCGCGCCGAATGCTGATGACGGAAAGATTTTCAGCCATTGCGCCCCGGCATCCAGCGCGCTAAACGCCTCGGAGGCCGTCGCGCAGCCGGCGCACACCAGCATCCCCTTATCTACCGCGCGGCGGATCACCGCCGGGGCCGTATTGGGCGTCACGATAAGTTTCGCCCCGGCTTCAGCGAGAAAATCAACCTGTTCAACCTTCAGCACCGTTCCCGCGCCAATCATCGCCCGCTCGCCAAACTGACGCACCATCGCCGGAATACTTTGCTGCCAGTCCGGCGAATTGAGCGGGATTTCGATATAGCGAAAGCCTGCATTTATTAGCGTCTCAATATGATCTGCCGCCTCAGCGGGTTGAATGCCGCGTAAAATCGCCACCAGCTTAATCTTGTCCATCAATCATCCTCGCTATACCCGAAAGAAACGCCGCCTCGCCGGAGCAACAGGAAACGGCTAACCCACGCGCCGCCATCGCCTGCTGATAACGGGCGTTGAGCGAGTGCTCACCAACCAGCACCACGCGGCTGGCGCGATAGCGTTCGCTGAATGTCGCCACCTCCGCGCCAATCAACAGCCCGGAGAGATAATCGCTCACCGAAGTCGCCGCCAGCGCGCCTAACACCCGCGCGGCGCGGGCGCTAAAAAGCCCGGACAATAACGCCGGCTGATTTAACCCTTTTTCTATACCGAGGGCGAAAGAGGCTTCATCCGGCAACTGCGCAGGCAGTTGCTGGCCGAGCAGCGAATGGTTAAGCAGCAGGTGATGCAGTTCGCCGGTCATCGCCGTGGCGAACTGGCGCACCACGCCGTTTTGCACCTGCACCCATTTGCAGTGGGTGCCGGGCATCACGTAACACTCCGCGGGCATCAGTTGCCAGGCGCCCAGCAGCTGCGTTTCTTCACCGCGCATTACGTCGTAATCTGCAGCCTGCGCCACTTTCAGCCCCGGCACGATCCACACTTTTTCCGCCACCTCATATAACTGACCGTTGAGTGCCTCCAGCGCCAGCGGGCAGGCCAGATAAGGCACCGGTTGCCAACCGGCATCGCTGCCGATCATGCCCGCCATCACCACCGGCAGCGCGGGGTCGCCGCGCCACGGCGCCAGCTGCTGCTGAAATACCGCTTCGGCGCGCTGCCCGTTCAGACGCGTGACGCCGCAGGGCAGTTTCAGCTTGTCGATGCATTCGCCATCACGCATCCGCCATGCCCGCAGCTGGGTGGAGCCCCAATCGACGGCAATATACTCGTTCATGATTGCCCCTTACCCGCGTGAGGTATGACGTTTGCCAATCGGCAGCGGCGGCGGCGTTGGGCGGCTTTCACGCTCGCGGGTAATCATCTCCAGCGCCTGCTCGCGGCTCATGCTGCTTGCCGGGGTCAGTAACGTCACCACAACCGAGGCCACCAGGCTCGTCAGCACCGCCGGAATACACGGGTTGCCCCAGAACGCCAGCCAGTCGCTATCCACCAGCACCGCAACCGATGCCCCGGCGCCGCCGGCCAGCGCGGCGACCGCGCCCTGCCAGTTAAAGCGTGTCCAGAAACGGCCAAGCATGGTGCAGATAAACATCCCGGACATAATCATCGAGATCATTTTGGTGATGTAGCTGATGATGTCGTTGGAGGTCAGGGCAAACAGCAGCGCCAGCGCAATCACCAGAACCAGGAAGATCCGCGACAGGCGAATCGCTTTCTCCGGCGCGGGCATATGGCCGGTCACCAGGGTGTAGAGGTCGCGCAGCATAATGGACACCGCGGCGATGGCATCAGAGCTGCCGGAAGACATATTGGCCGACATGCCGGCAATCAGGATCGCCATCGCCAGCACCGGCGGCAGCACCTGGGTGGCAAACAAGAAGGCGAAGCCGCTGTTCTCCAACTGCGGGTTCATGGTCCATACCGCCATACCGATGATCGCCGGCAGGAAGGAGAATCCCAGATACAGCAGGCCGGTAATCGTGAAAGAGTGGCGTACCGAAGAGACGGTCTTCGCCGAGTAAATACGCTGGCGATAAGAAGGCGTCGCCAGCACGCCGACGCCGATCACCATCGCCAATGATAGCGCCGGCAGCACGCCTAATTTATCGACCGCGAACAGGCTTTGCGCCGCCGGATCGACGGCCTGCTGAATATGGCTCCAGCCGCCAACGTGATGAACCGCCAGTATCGCCATTAAAATAAAGCCCACGAACAGCACGATCGATTGAATGGTATCGATCCACACCACCGCGGAATAGCCGCCGATACCGACATAAACCACAAAAGCCAGCGCGATAATAATTTTCGCGACATTAATATCAATGCCGCTGGCCCACGCCAGATATAATCCGCCGCCTAATATATGCGCCCCCAGCCAGCCGATAGAGGCAATAAAAATAAGTATCGCGACGAGGTTTTTAATAATTTTACTGCCGCCGGTGTAATACGACATTTCTTCACTCATGGTCATGAAGCGAAGTTTACGTACCGGTGCAAATAACCATGCCACCAGCAGGATCCCCACCGCGCCGCCGAGGCCGTAAAGCATCCCGGCCCAGCCGTTGCTGTAGCCAAAGCCGACGGCGCCGACGCTGGAGCCGGTCCCCACCATGGTGCCGACCGTCGAACCGAGAGTGAGGATCATCGGCAGCGAACGACCGCCAAGTAAAAAGTCTTCGCCGGTTTTCTGTTTGCGCGAAACGTACCAGCCTAAGGTAATCATCGCGCAGGCATAAACGGAAAACCAAATCATAAATGACATATTATTCATGGCTCACATCCAGACGTAATAAATAATATTCGTGCCGCTGAATATTATGAGTTAACAGGAACCATGCCTGAAAAAAGGCATAGCGAACCCAGTGGCACCGATTTATTTATTCACTCTGGTGCCGATATCACACTTTTTTGATGCTCCCTCCCGCAAAGGGAGGGATTTATTTTAGGTTTCGAGCGTTATTGTCGCGCAGCGTTAAAACAGGTCACATCCACTTCGACTTTACAATCCACCACCAGGTCCGCTACGCAGCAGATGCGGGCAGGCGGGTTGTCGCCAAAGAACTCGCGAAATACCTTATTGAACGACTGAAAATAGCGCGCATCGGTGAGGATCACTTTAACATGCACCACGTCGGCCAGGGTGTAGCCCGCTTCGGTCATGATATCTACGCAGTTCTGAATCGCCAGACGCGACTGGTCGACAATCCCGCCTTCCACGACTTCGCCATTTTTCATCGGCGTCTGGCCGGAAACGTACAGCCAGCCTCCCGCTTCCACCGCCCGCGCGAACGGCAGGTGCTGCCCGCCGGTACCGGTACCACCTTCTACGCCATAACGCTTGATACTCATACTCAACTCCTTAGTCCATCCGACGACGCAGGAAACGCCCTGCCCGTCCGGTAATTTTCTTATCACTGCCGTAGCTCATCACGCCGTTGACCATCACCGCCTCAATGCCGTCCGCCGGTCGTTTCGGGTCGGAGAAACTGGCGACATCGCGCACCGTCTGCGGGTCAAACAGCACCAGGTCGGCAAAGTAGCCAATTTTCACCAGCCCGCGATCCGCCAGCTGGAAGCGCGCCGCCGACAGCCCGGTCATCTTGTGTACCGCGGTAGTCAGCGGGAATAGCTGCTCGTCGCGGCTATAGTGGCCGAGCACCCGCGGGAAGGCGCCCCACAGGCGCGGATGCGGCATCGGATCGTTCGGCAGCCCGTCAGAGCCAATCATGGTGACCGGATAGCGCATCACCCGCCGTACGTCCTGCTCATCCATGTTGTGATAAATAGCGCCCGCCGGCATCAGCCGCGCCGCGGCGTCGTGCAGGCTCACCTGCCACTCATCGGCGATCTGCTGCAGCGTTTTCCCCGCCTGCTCCGGCTGCGCTTCGGACCAGGTAATCACGATATCAAACTCGTCGGTCACCTGTTTCATATCCAGCGTCGATGAGCTGGCTGAATAGGGATAACAGTCGCAGGCGATATCCTGCTGCTGGCGCATCTCATCGAAAAACGCCAGCGTCTCTTTGGTACGCCCCCAGTTTTTTGCCCCGGCGCACTTGTGGTGCGAAACCACCACCGGCACGTTGCCGTGACGGCCAATACGGAAGGCTTCGTCCAGCGCCTCGAGAATCGGCTCAAACTCTGAACGTAAATGGGTGGTATAGACGCCCTTCCCGGCCGCCAGCTCTTCCGCCAGCGCCATCACCTCCTCGGTGGTCGACTGGAAGGCGCTGGCGTAGGCCAGCCCGGTACTGAGCCCTAATGCTCCCTGGCGCAGCGCATCGCGTAGCTGTACGCGCATGCCGGCGATTTCCGTCTCGTTCGCCGGACGAAACAGATCGTCCATATGGTTATTGCGCAGCGCGGTGTGACCGATTAACGTGCCGACGTTCAGCGACGGTCGCGCCGCCTCCACCGCATGGGCATAAGCCTCCACGGTGGGATAGATAAAGTGTTGCTGCTCGCCGAGGAGATTCATCGGGTCCGGCACTTCCCCCCGCATGGTGGCGGTCGCCGCACTGATCCCGCAGTTGCCGACGATCACCGTCGTCACCCCCTGGCTGAGCTTCGGCAAGTACTCCGGCATGCGGATCACGTTGATATCATCATGGGTATGCACATCAATAAAGCCCGGCGCCAGTACCCGCCCCTGGCCATCAATCACCTGCTCCGCCGCAACGTCCAGCGCCGGGGCGATAGCCATAATTCGATCGCCCTTCACCGCCACATCAGCACGGTATTGCGGCCCGCCGCTCCCGTCGATCACCGTGACGTTTTTGAAAAGCCAGTCAACTTTCATAGCAATTACTCCCTTTCGACATGCCGATAAGTTAACCATTTACAAGCGCAAAAAACAGTGGAAAACTACGCAAAACTCAGATCGTTTTGTGATACTTTTATTCAAAACGAATAACATTTTTATATTAAAAATATATTTATCAAATAGTTATAAATGATACCCAGCGACTAACCGATTATAAACCCTGAAAGGATAGTGTTATGAAATACCATTCAGCACCGATCATCCCGCACAAATCCGCCCTCATGTCCGCGCCGGCTAATCTGCTGGCGGAAGAGGTCTGTCTACCCGCCGCGCTGCTAAAAAAGTCGGCGCTGGAAAATAATATTTCATGGATGCAGCGCTACGCCGACGCCCGCGGCGTATCGCTGGCGCCGCATGGTAAAACGACAATGACGCCATGGATATTTCAGGCGCAGCAGCGAGCGGGGGCGTGGGGGATCGGCGTGGGCAGCGTCTGGCAGGCTAGCGCGGCAATGGCCAGCGGCATCCAACGCGTCCTGATGGTTAATCAGCTGGTCGGCAAAGCCAATATGCAGGTGGTCGCGCAGCTAAAAGCCCACTATCGGGCGGTGGATTTTATCTGCTGCGTCGATAGCGAGGTCAACGTGCGCGCCCTCTCCACATTCTTCGCAGACCAGGGACAAACGCTGGATGTGCTGATTGAACTTGGCGTGCCTGGCGGGCGCTGCGGCTGTCGTAGCGTTGATGACGCGCTGGCGCTGGCGCAGCGGGTAAGCGACCTGCCGGGGTTACGGCTACGCGGACTGGAATTGTATGAAGGGGTGCTGCACGGCGACGATCCGCAGCCGCAGGTGGAAGCGCTGTTACAGCAGGCCGCGGCGCTTGCCTGCCGCATGGAGCCGCTGGTTGACGGCGAATTTATTCTCACCGGCGCGGGCACCGTCTGGTATGACGTGGTATGCAATATCTGGCTGGCGGCGGCAAAACCGCGCCGCTGCCGTATCGTTATTCGCCCTGGCTGTTATATCACCCACGATCGTGGGATCTACGATCTCGCTCAGCAAGCGCTGATCGCCCGCGATCCGATTGCCTGCGATCTCGCCGGCGATCTCACTTCAGCGCTGGAGCTGATGGCGATGGTGCAATCGGTGCCGGAGGCGGATCGCGCGGTAGTGAATTTCGGCAAGCGCGACTGCGCTTTCGACGCCGGGCTGCCGCAGCCGATCGCCCATTATCGTAATGGCCAGCAGTTAGCGCTGCGCGCGGAGTCGATCGTCAGCACCGGCATCATGGATCAGCATTGTATGCTGCGCCTGGCGCCGGGCAGCGATGTGCAGGTCGGCGATATTCTGCTGTTCGGCACCTCGCACCCGTGTCTGACCTTTGATAAGTGGAAGACGTTGCTGCTGGTCGATGACGACTACAACGTGCTGGACGAGCTCGACACGCTGTTTTGACAGGCATCCGGATAGCGGCGCTTCGCGCCTTACCCGGGCTACACAACCCGCGACGTTCGGTAGCCCGGCTAAGCGTAGCGCGAGCCGGGGGATGTATCGGGTAGCGGCGCTTCGCGCCTTACCCGCCCTGGCGCAAGGCGCAAATCTCATCATGCAATGAACGACTGATAATGACCCCCTGCCGTTCACTCTGCTGGCGGCAGGCAAAACGCCGCTCGCCCGGCAGCCGCGCCCCTTGTTCCTGCATCCCCATGAACAGCGTTTCGGCGCGCGCCAGCTGCTCTGGTGCCTGCGCGCCGAGAAAACGCTGCGGATCCAGCGCCAGAATCAGCTCGCCGCCGTAGGGGAGACCGCCCGCGCCGTTATCCCACGCCAGCGATTCGGCGCTGGTCATATCGCCGATAAGCGGCCCGGCCAACAGCTCAACCATTGCCGCCAGCGCCGAGCCCTTATGGCCGCCGAAAGTCAACATCGCGCCGTTCAGCACCTCTGCGGCATCGGTCGTTGGCTGTCCCTGACTGTCGATTCCCCAGCCTTCCGGTAGCGCTTTGCCGGCGCGCTGATGCAGCTGGATCTCGCCGCGCGCCGCGGCGCTGGTCGCCATATCAACAATAAACGGCGGCTTATCCTGCCGCGGCCAGCCGAAGGCGATGGGGTTGGTGCCGAACAGCGGACGTGTGCCGCCCGCCGGGGCGACCCAGGCGTGGCTTGGCGTACAGGCCAGCCCTACCAGCCCTGCCTCGGTCAACGGCTCAATATCGGCAAACAGCGCGGAAAAATGAACGCAGCGATTAATTGCCAGCGCCGCAATGCCATTGTGGCGCGCCTTCTCCAGCAGCAGCGGCAGCGCGCGCTCGTAGGCCAGCAGTGAAAAAGCGCCCCCGGCGTCCGCCCGCGCAATCCCCGGCGCCTGGTCATGGATCTGCGGCTCGGCATCGGGCGATACCTTACCTTTGCGCAGGGTATCGACAATGCCCAACAGCCGCCACAGGCCGTGGGAAGCGCAGCCGTCGCGCTCCCCGGCGGTCACATTGCGGGCAATCGCCGCCGCGTGGTCGGCGCTAAATCCATTGGCGCTGAGTACCTCCAGCGCCAGGTCATAAGCTTCAGGTAACGATAGAGTTACCGACTCCATACTGTTCTCCTTTACTCTTCTTCGTCTCCGCTAAAGTTAGCCTGCGGCAGGCAGCTGCGCGCGCCCCAGTAGTAAATCCCCAACGACATCGCCGCCATCCGGAAGGTGAAGGGCGCGCGGCTGATTGCCCGCCCCTCCGTGCACAACGCGCTGTTTGAAACCGCCGACGGCGGCGGCGTGGTTTACTGGCAGAAACTGATCCTCTGCTGCAGCGCTGGCAGCGCTTCGCCGCGGCCATCAACCGCACCTTCCGGCTGGCGGAGTCGTTGAAAAACGCGGCGACGCCGGAGAGCCTGCTGTGCCGTTGCGAAGATGTGCGCTGCGGCGACGTGGCTGCCGCCGACGACTGGCTGCAGGCCAAACTGACCCAGCGCCTGCTGGCTGTATGGCTGGCCGCTGCCGCAGCCGAGAGAGCCGCTGTCCCCCGCCCGCGCGGAAACGCTTATTGCCCTCGCCAGGCTGAGCGCCGAGCCGTAACCGCTACTCTTCTTCATCGCCGCGCCCGGCAGGGACGCCAAGCGCAATAAACTCCTCCAGCAGGGAGGTCAGTTGCTGCAGCTTTTCCGTGGTGAACTGGGCCTCCAGCAGGCGATAGGTTTCTTCCACCTCCGCCTGGGCGCTTTCGTACAGCGCAGTTCCGGCAGGCGTCAGCGAGACGTACAGCTTGCGCTGATCGTTAACTGGCTTTAAGCGCAGCACCAGCCCATCCCGCTCCATACGCGTCAAAATACCGGTCAGACTGGGGCGCAGGATACAGGCGCGAAAGGCCAGATCGTGAAAGTCCATCGACGGACGTTCGGCGAGAATTCGCACGATCCGCCACTGCTGTTCGGTGAGATTGTGCCGTTTGACGATCGGTCGAAAGTAGGCCATCGCCGCTTCACGCGCCTGCAACAAGGCAATGGTTAATGAATCATGCATAGTATCCCCTCAACAGCCTCACCAAAAACTTATTAATAACTTAATAATTAGCGTTAATCCTGCCATGTACAACCGGTTTCTGCACCTGAAAAGTACCAGTCTTTTCCTGAAAAATATTCAAATTATTGATTTACAACAAATAAGTAATTGCTATGTAAATATTGTGTTAATCCGATCACAAAACATTCACTTCCAGTTGCTAAACCTCAGCGCAAAGCATAAAAGATGATCATTAATATATTAACGAAATCCCTTTGAACCGAAATCTGTCCCAGAGGAGTGGTGAATGAAAGGTACCATCTTCGCCGTTGCGCTCAATCATCGCAGCCAGCTCGACGCCTGGCGCGAGGCGTTTCAACAGGCCCCCTACAAGACGCCGCCGAAAACCGCGGTCTGGTTTATCAAGCCGCGCAATACCGTAATTGGCGATGGCGAAGCGATCCCGTATCCGCAGGGCGAGACCGTACAAAGCGGCGCAACGGTGGCGCTGATTGTCGGCAAAACCGCGCGTAAAGTGGCGGCGGAAGAGGCGGCGAACTATATCGCTGGCTACGCGCTGGCTAACGATGTGAGTCTGCCGGAAGAGAGTTTTTATCGCCCGGCGATCAAAGCCAAGTGCCGCGATGGCTTCTGCCCCATCGGCACGCTATCGGCGGTACGCAACGTCGACGATCTGACCATCATCACCGAAATCAACGGCCGCGAGGCGGATAGCTGGCATACCGGCGATCTGCAGCGTAATGCCGCGCAGCTGCTGAGCGCCTTAAGCGAATTCGCCACCCTCAATCCCGGCGACGCGATCCTTATCGGCACGCCCCACTCCCGCGTCACGCTGCGCCCCGGCGACCGGGTACGTATTCTCGCCGACGGTTTCCCGGCGCTCGAAAACCCGGTTGTCGCAGAAGGAGAGCTGGCATGAAACAGGCACGCATTGAATGGCAAGGACAGGTACGCGACGTGCTGGTCAATGAACGCGACCAGGTGCGCCTGGACGATGGCACGGTATTAAAAGAAGGTGAATTCCGCTGGCTGCCGCCCGCCGACGGCACGCTGTTCGCGCTGGGGCTGAATTACGCCGATCACGCCAGCGAGCTGGAATTTAAACCGCCAACCGAGCCGTTGGTGTTTATCAAAGCGCCGAACACCTTTACTGGCCACCAGCAGCAGTCGGTACGCCCGGATAACGTCGAATACATGCACTACGAAGCCGAACTGGTGGTGGTGATTGGGAAAACCGCGCGCCGCGTCAGCGAAGCCGAGGCTATGGATTATGTCGCTGGCTATACCCTGTGCAACGACTACGCGATCCGCGACTATCTGGAAAACTACTACCGCCCGAACCTGCGGGTGAAAAGCCGCGACACCCTGACGCCGATCGGCCCGTGGATCGTCGCCAAAGAGGCGATCCCGGATCCGCATAATCTGGCCCTACGCACCTGGGTCAACGGCGAACTGCGCCAGCAGGGCACCACCGCCGATCTGATCTTCAGCATCCCGTTCCTCATCGCTTATTTAAGCGAATTTATGACCCTGCAACCGGGCGACATGATCGCCACCGGCACGCCGAAAGGGCTATCCGATGTGGTGCCGGGCGATGAGGTGATCGTTGAAGTCGAGGGCGTGGGCCGCCTGGTCAACCATATCATCAGCCAGCAAGCGTATGAGGAGACACTGTCATGAAAAAGATTAACCATTGGATCAACGGTAAAAACGTTGCCGGCGCAGACTATTTTCATACCACCAACCCGGCCACCGGCGAGGTACTGGCGGAAGTCGCCTCCGGCGGTGAAGCCGAAATAAACCAGGCGGTGGCGGCGGCGAAAGAGGCCTTCCCGAAGTGGGCTAACCTGCCGATGAAAGAGCGCGCGCGCCTGATGCGCCGCCTGGGGGATCTGATCGATCAGAACGTCCCGGAGATCGCGGCGATGGAAACCGCCGATACCGGCCTGCCGATCCACCAGACCAAAAACGTGTTGATCCCGCGCGCCTCACACAATTTCGAATTTTTCGCCGAAGTATGCCAGCAGATGAACGGCAAGACCTATCCGGTCGACGACAAGATGCTGAACTACACCCTCGTGCAGCCGGTTGGCGTCTGCGCGCTGGTGTCGCCGTGGAACGTGCCGTTTATGACCGCCACCTGGAAGGTGGCGCCGTGCCTGGCGCTGGGGAATACCGCGGTGCTGAAAATGTCCGAGCTGTCGCCGCTGACCGCCGATCGTCTGGGCGAGCTGGCGCTGGAAGCCGGGATCCCGGCTGGCGTGCTCAACGTGGTGCAGGGCTACGGCGCCACCGCTGGCGACGCGCTGGTGCGCCATCATGATGTGCGCGCCGTCTCCTTCACCGGCGGCACCGCCACCGGCCGCAACATCATGAAAAACGCCGGCCTGAAAAAGTACTCCATGGAGCTGGGCGGAAAATCGCCGGTGCTGATTTTTGAAGACGCCGATATCGAGCGCGCGCTTGACGCCGCGCTGTTCACCATCTTCTCGATCAACGGCGAACGCTGCACCGCCGGCTCGCGCATCTTTATTCAGCAGAGTATCTACCCCGAGTTCGTTAAACGCTTCGCCGAGCGCGCCAATCGCCTGCGCGTAGGCGATCCGACCGATCCGAATACCCAGGTCGGCGCGCTGATTAGCCAGCAACACTGGGAGAAAGTGTCCGGCTACATTCGCCTCGGCATCGAAGAGGGGGCCACCCTGCTGGCCGGCGGCGCGGATAAACCGTCCGACCTGCCGGCGCATCTGAAAGCCGGCAACTTCCTGCGCCCGACGGTGCTGGCGGATGTCGACAACCGTATGCGCGTCGCCCAGGAAGAGATTTTTGGCCCGGTCGCCTGCCTGCTGCCGTTCAAAGACGAAGCGGAAGGGCTGCGCCTGGCGAACGATGTGGAATACGGCCTGGCGTCGTATATCTGGACCCAGGACGTCAGCAAAGTGCTGCGTCTGGCGCGCGGTATTGAAGCCGGGATGGTGTTCGTCAACACCCAGAACGTGCGCGACCTGCGTCAGCCGTTCGGCGGCGTGAAGGCCTCCGGCACCGGCCGCGAAGGCGGCGAGTACAGCTTTGAAGTGTTCGCCGAAATGAAAAACGTCTGCATCTCGATGGGCGACCATCCGATCCCGAAATGGGGAGTCTGATATGGGTAAGTTAGCGTTAGCAGCAAAAATCACTCACGTGCCGTCGATGTATCTGTCTGAGCTGCCGGGGAAAAACCACGGCTGCCGTCAGGGCGCGATCGACGGGCATAAAGAAATTGGCAAGCGCTGCCGTGAAATGGGCGTCGATACCATCATCGTGTTCGATACCCACTGGCTGGTCAACAGCGCCTACCACATCAACTGCGCCGACCATTTTCAGGGCGTCTACACCAGTAACGAACTGCCGCATTTCATTCGCGACATGACCTACGACTACGACGGCAACCCGGAGCTGGGCCAGCTTATCGCCGACGAGGCGGTGAAGCTCGGGGTGCGTGCCAAAGCGCACAATATTCCCAGCCTGAAGCTGGAGTACGGCACCCTGGTGCCGATGCGCTACATGAACAGCGATAAGCACTTCAAGGTGGTATCTATCTCTGCTTTCTGTACCGTTCACGACTTTGCCGATAGCCGCAGGCTGGGCGAAGCGATCCTCAAAGCCATTGAGAAATACGACGGCACCGTGGCGGTGCTGGCCAGCGGTTCGCTGTCGCACCGCTTTATCGACGACCAGCGCGCCGAAGAGGGGATGAACAGCTACACCCGCGAATTTGACCATCAAATGGATGAGCGGGTGGTGAAGCTGTGGCGCGAGGGCAAATTCAAAGAGTTCTGCACCATGCTGCCGGAGTATGCCGACTACTGCTACGGCGAAGGCAACATGCACGACACGGTGATGCTGCTCGGTCTGCTGGGTTGGGATAAATACGACGGCAAAGTGGAGTTTATCACCGAGCTATTCGCCAGCTCCGGTACCGGCCAGGTTAACGCCGTGTTCCCGTTGCCAGCGCAGGCGTAAGGGGGCCCCATGCCGCATTTTATCGCCGAATGTACCGACAACATCCGCGAGCAGGCCGATCTGCCTGGGCTGTTCGCCAAAGTCAACGAGGCGCTGGCCGCCACCGGCATCTTTCCGATCGGCGGGATCCGCAGCCGCGCCCACTGGCTGGATACCTGGCAGATGGCCGACGGCAGGCAGGATTACGCCTTCGTGCATATGACCCTGAAGATCGGCGCCGGGCGCAGCCTGGAGAGCCGTCAGGACGTGGGAGATATGCTGTTCGCGCTGATCAAATCCCACTTCGCGACGCTAATGGAGAGCCGCTATCTGGCGCTGTCGTTCGCCATGGAAGAGCTCGAACCGACGCTGAACTACAAACAAAACAACGTGCACGCGTTATTTAAATAATGTGCAAATTGCCCGGTGGCGCTGCGCTTACCGGGCCTACAACGGCCATGAATTTGTAGGCCGGATAAGCGAAGCGCCATCCGGCAATGCAATGCCACAGGAATCTCTATGCTCGATAAACAGACCCGTACCCTGATTGCCCAGCGGCTGAACCAGGCCGAAAAGCAGCGTGAACAGATCCGCGCGATCTCGCTGGATTATCCGTCGATCACCATTGAGGACGCCTACGCCGTCCAGCGCGAGTGGGTCGAGATGAAGATCGCCGAAGGCCGCGTGCTCAAAGGCCACAAGATCGGCCTGACCTCTAAAGCGATGCAGGCCAGCTCGCAGATCAGCGAGCCGGACTACGGCGCGCTGCTCGACGATATGTTCTTTCACGACGGCAGCGATATTCCCACCGACCGCTTTATCGTGCCGCGTATTGAAGTCGAGCTGGCCTTCGTGCTGGCCAAACCGCTGCGCGGCCCGAACTGCACGCTGTTTGATGTCTACAACGCCACCGACTACGTTATCCCGGCGCTGGAGCTTATCGACGCGCGCTGCCACAACATCGACCCGGAAACCCAGCGTCCGCGCAAAGTGTTCGACACTATCTCCGACAACGCCGCCAACGCCGGGGTGATCCTCGGCGGCCGGCCGATTAAACCGGACGAGCTCGACCTGCGCTGGATCTCCGCCCTGCTGTATCGCAACGGCGTAATTGAAGAGACCGGCGTCGCCGCGGGCGTACTCAATCATCCGGCCAACGGCGTGGCCTGGCTGGCCAACAAGCTGGCGCCGTACGATGTCCAGCTCGAAGCCGGGCAGATTATCCTCGGCGGCTCCTTCACCCGCCCGGTCCCGGCGCGCAAGGGCGATACCTTCCACGTCGACTACGGCAACATGGGCGCCATCAGCTGCCGGTTTGTCTAGGAGAAACACCATGAATAACGCCTTTAAAGACGCCTTAAAAGCGGGCCGTCCGCAAATCGGCCTGTGGCTTGGACTGTGCAGCAGCTACAGCGCCGAACTGCTGGCCGGCGCGGGCTTCGACTGGCTGCTGATCGACGGCGAACACGCGCCCAACAATGTACCAACGGTGCTGACCCAGCTGCAGGCCATTGCGCCCTACCCCAGCCAGCCGGTGGTGCGTCCGTCGTGGAACGATCCGGTGCAGATCAAACAGCTGCTGGATGTCGGCGCGCAAACCCTGCTGGTGCCGATGGTGCAGAATGCCGAAGAGGCGCGGTTGGCGGTCAGAGCCACCCGCTATCCGCCAGCCGGCATCCGCGGCGTCGGCAGCGCGCTGGCCCGCGCCTCGCGCTGGAATCGCGTCCCGGACTATATCCACCGGGCCAACGACGCCATGTGCGTCCTGGTACAGATTGAGACCCGCGAAGCGCTGAAAAACCTGCCGCAGATCCTCGATGTCGACGGGGTGGACGGCGTGTTTATCGGCCCGGCGGATCTCAGCGCCGATATGGGCCACGGCGGCAATCCGCAGCACCCGGAAGTGCAGGCCGCCATCGAAGATGCCATCCAGCAAATCCGTCAGGCCGGCAAGGCGCCGGGGATCCTGATGGCCAATGAACAGCTGGCGAAACGCTATCTCGAACTGGGCGCGCTGTTCGTCGCCGTCGGCGTCGATACCACCCTGCTGGCCCGCGGCGCAGAAGCGCTGGCGGCCCGGTTTACCCACAACGCAACCACCACAACCGATAACAATAAATCCGTCTATTGAACGGATAATGTGGAGCGCAACATGACTACCTCTACCCTGCAACACAATGATAATAAAGCCGTTGAAGTAGAAAACCGGGTGATCAAAAAGCTGTTCCGCCGCCTGATTACCTTCCTGTTTGTTCTCTTTGTTTTCTCATTTTTGGATCGCATTAATATCGGCTTCGCCGGTCTGACGATGGGTAAAGATCTCGGCCTGACCTCCACCATGTTCGGCCTGGCGGCGACGCTGTTCTACGTCACCTACGTGCTGTGCGGGATCCCCAGCAATATCATGCTGGCGAAAGTTGGCGCGCGCCGCTGGATCGCCGGGATCATGGTGGTCTGGGGGATCGCCTCGACCTGCACCATGTTCGCCACCAGCCCGCATACGCTGTACATCCTGCGCATGCTGGTCGGCATCGCCGAGGCTGGTTTTCTGCCGGGGATCCTCGTCTATCTGACCTGGTGGTTCCCGGCCTACCATCGCGCCCGCGCCAACGCCCTGTTTATGATCGCCATGCCGGTGACCATGATGCTCGGCTCGATACTTTCCGGCTATATTCTGGCGCTCGACGGCCTGTGGAACCTGAAAGGCTGGCAATGGCTATTTCTGCTGGAAGGCCTGCCGTCGGTGGTGCTCGGCGTCGTCACCTGGTTCTTCCTCAACGACACGCCGGATAAAGCCAACTGGCTGGATAACGAAGAGAAACAGGCGCTGAAGGCGATGATCGATCGCGAACTGGAACATGCGGCGATCGTCCCGGCTTCGCCGCGTTCCACGCTGCGCGAAGTACTGACGCCAGCGGTGCTGATGTATACCCTCGCCTACTTCTGCCTGACCAATACCCTCAGCGCCATTAATATCTGGACGCCGCAGATCCTACAGAGCTTCAACACCGGCAGCAGCAACATCATGATTGGCCTGCTGGCGGCGATCCCGCAGTTCTGCACTATTTTCGGCATGATCTGGTGGAGCCGCCGATCCGACCGCCGCAAAGAGCGCAAGATGCATACCATCCTGCCCTACCTGTTCGCCGCGGCGGGTTGGCTGCTGGCTTCGGCAACGCACCACAGCCTGATCCAACTGATCGGCATTATTATGGCTTCTGTGGGATCCTTTACCGCGATGGCCATTTTCTGGACCACCCCGGATCGGGTGATCAGCCTGCAGTCGCGCGCGGTGGCGCTGGCGGTGATCAACGCTATCGGCAACGTCGGCTCTGCCGTCAGCCCGCTGTTGATCGGCATTTTGCGCGATACCACCGGCAGCTTTAGCTCCGGGCTGTGGTTTGTCGCCGGATTACTGATCGTCGGCGCGCTGGTGCTTACCCGCATTCCAATGAGCCAGCGTGAGGACGCCGCCGCCGCGCCGGGCTTAGCGGCGCAAAAAGGCCACTAAGGAGCGGGTATGTGCCAGCATTCCATCGCCAACATCGACATCAATAAAGATTACGACGAGAGTCTGGGTACCGAAGAGGTGCACTACCAGTCGTTCTCCCGCATGGCGGCCTTTTTTGGCCGCGACATGCAGGCGCATCGCCACGACCGCTATTTCCAGATGCACTACCTTGATACCGGACAGATTGAGCTGCAGCTTGATGACCATCGCTATTCGGTGCAGGCGCCGCTGTTTGTGATAACGGCGCCCTCGGTACCGCACGCTTTTATTACCGAGTCCGATAGCGATGGCCATGTGTTGACGGTCCATGAGGAGCTGATCTGGCCGCTGCTGGAGGTACTTTATCCCGGCACGCGGGAGACCTTCGGCCTGCCGGGGATCTGCCTGTCGCTGGCGGATAAACCCGACGAGCTGGCGGCGCTGGCCCACTACTGGCAGCTGATTCGCCGGGAATCTACCGCCCAGTTGCCGGGGCGGGAGCATACCCTGGCGCTACTGGCGCAGGCGGTCTTTACCCTGCTGCTGCGTAACGCAAAGCTCGACGATCACGCCGCCAGCGGGATGCGCGGCGAGCTGAAGCTATTCCAGCGCTTTAACCAGATGATCGACAGCCACTACCATCAGCACTGGACGGTACCGGATTACGCCAGGGAGCTGCATCTGACCGAATCGCGGTTGACCGACATCTGCCGCCGCTTCGCCAACCGTTCGCCGAAGCGGCTGATATTCGACCGCCAGCTGCGCGAGGCGAAGCGCCTGCTGCTGTTTTCCGATAGCGCGGTCAATGAGATTGCCTGGCAGCTGGGGTTTAAAGACCCCGCCTATTTTGCGCGCTTTTTTAGCCGCCAGGTCGGCTGCTCGCCCAGCAGCTACCGGGCGCAAAAAGTACCGGTGTCGTAATACCCCGGCGGCGCTGCGCTTGCCTGGGCTACAGACCGTAGGGCGGGTCAGCGCCGCGCCAGCCGGTAAAAGTTGCAGAGATCACAAAATTCACTCCCGCCTGAAAAGTACCCGCCGTTGTCGCAAACGTCCCTTCACGACAAGCACCATAACCGCTTCAATTAAACAACAAAAACAAAACATATATTTAACATCATTATTCCGATAAATACTGAAGAGGCCCCTATGAAACCTGAAGATTTCCGCGCCGACGCGAAACGCCCGTTAACTGGCGAAGAGTATTTAAAAAGCCTGCAGGATGGCCGCGAAATTTATATCTACGGCGAGCGCGTGAAAGACGTCACCACGCATCCGGCCTTCCGTAATGCCGCGGCCTCCGTCGCTCAGCTGTACGATGCGCTGCACAAACCGGAGATGCAGGATTCCCTGTGCTGGGGCACCGATACCGGCAGCGGCGGCTACACCCATAAATTCTTCCGCGTGGCGAAAAGCGCCGACGATCTGCGCCAGCAGCGCGACGCCATCGCCGAATGGTCGCGCTTAAGCTACGGCTGGATGGGCCGCACCCCAGACTACAAAGCCGCCTTCGGCTGCGCGCTGGGCGCCAACCCGGCGTTTTACGGCCAGTTCGAGCAGAACGCCCGCAACTGGTACACCCGCATTCAGGAAACCGGCCTGTACTTTAACCACGCTATCGTCAACCCGCCGATTGACCGCCACAAGCCAGCTGATGAAGTGAAGGATGTCTACATCAAGCTGGAAAAAGAGACAGATGCCGGGATCATCGTCAGCGGCGCGAAAGTGGTCGCCACCAACTCGGCGCTGACCCACTACAACATGATCGGCTTCGGCTCCGCACAGGTGATGGGCGAGAACCCGGACTTCGCGCTGATGTTCGTCGCGCCGATGGATGCCGAAGGCGTCAAGCTTATCTCCCGCGCCTCCTATGAGATGGTCGCCGGCGCGACCGGATCGCCGTACGACTATCCGCTTTCCAGCCGTTTCGACGAGAACGACGCGATTCTGGTAATGGATAAGGTGCTGATCCCATGGGAGAACGTACTAATTTATCGCGACTTTGACCGCTGCCGTCGCTGGACCATGGAAGGCGGTTTTGCCCGCATGTACCCCCTGCAGGCCTGCGTGCGTCTGGCGGTCAAACTGGACTTTATCACTGCCCTGCTGAAGCGTTCTCTGGAATGTACCGGCACCCTCGAATTCCGCGGCGTGCAGGCCGACCTTGGCGAAGTGGTGGCGTGGCGCAACATGTTCTGGGCGCTGAGCGATTCCATGTGCTCGGAAGCGACGCCGTGGGTCAACGGCGCATGGCTGCCGGATCACGCCGCGCTGCAGACCTATCGCGTGATGGCCCCGATGGCCTACGCCAAGATCAAGAACATCATCGAGCGCAACGTCACCAGCGGCCTGATTTATCTTCCATCCAGCGCCCGCGATCTGAACAACCCGCAGATCGACCAGTATCTGGCGAAGTACGTGCGCGGCTCCAACGGTATGGACCACGTTGAACGTATCAAAATCCTCAAACTGATGTGGGACGCCATCGGCAGCGAATTCGGCGGCCGCCATGAACTGTATGAGATCAACTACTCCGGTAGCCAGGATGAAATTCGCCTGCAGTGTCTGCGCCAGGCGCAGAGCTCCGGCAATATGGACAAAATGATGGCGATGGTCGACCGCTGCCTGTCCGAGTACGACCAGAACGGCTGGACGGTGCCGCATCTGCACAATAATGCTGATATCAACATGTTGGATAAGCTGCTGAAGTAATTCGCAGCGGGAGGTCATAATGCAATTAGATGAACAACGCCTGCGTTTTCGCGATGCCATGGCCAGCCTGTCGGCTGCGGTTAACGTTGTCACCACCGCGGGCGAAGCCGGCCGCTGCGGCATTACCGCCACGGCGGTATGCTCGGTGACGGATACGCCGCCATCGGTGATGGTGTGTATCAACGCCAACAGCGCGATGAACCCGGTGTTTCAGGGCAACGGCAAGTTGTGCATCAACGTGCTGAACCACGAACAGGAAATCATGGCCCGTCATTTCGCCGGGATGACCGGGGTGACGATGGAAGAGCGGTTTGCCCTCAGCGGCTGGCAGCAGGGCGCGCTCGGGCAGCCGGTGCTGAAGGGCTCGCTGGCCAGCCTCGAAGGCGAAATTAGTCAGGTGCAAACCATTGGTACCCACCTGGTGTATCTGGTGGAGATCCGCAATATTACCCTGAGCCCGCAAGGGCACGGCCTGATTTACTTTAAACGCCGTTTCCACCCGGTGATGATGGAAATGGAAGTGGCAGTCTAAAATCCGCGCCCAGGTTTACTTATCGCCCGATACGTAAACCTGGCGCTTAATATGCGTCATCTCACCCGCCAACCTTATTCAACAGCGCGACATGAAGCCCAATCAAAACGTCCACCGCCGCGGAAATTTTGTTCCCGGTAGTCAGCAGGTAATGTTAAGTGCCAGCCTTTTCGCCTGGCGGTACAGGCAATAACCGGGAATTGCGAATAATCTATAGCGTCATGAATAAATTGTTGTTTACCTATATTTGTTAAAAAAGCGTCTCCCCGATTCCAGATAGCTTTTTTTAACTTGATATTCCAGGTCTGATAGCTTTCACCAGCAATTGTATAACCTTCACCTTCAGGCGCTTTTTTGGTCCAGTCAATCTCGCCGCCATCGTATAAATATTGCCATACAGCATAGCGTTCAAGGGTAAACTGGCTGGGTAAAGTACTGACATTTTTAGAATCGATTTTATCGAGTAATTGCGGATTCGCTAACAGTAGCGCCATGGCTTTATGCATGTAACCCAACATAATATCGGGATGTTCGGGCACTCCCTCTTCTGCTTCAAACAAAGAGATATAAGCGAGATAGAGCGCATCATCACGCACTTTTTGACCGTTCGCCGCGGCGTTGGCGACGATTTTCGCCGCCCGATATTGTAAACTTCCCCAGGATTCCTCACCGCTAACAGGCCTGTAGCGATTATTGTATTTTTCTCCCGTCAGGTAGCCCTGAGCTGCATTTAAATCGTTAGCGTTTAACGCCGATTTAGCGCGCTGATGGTCGGATAAGGTCATTATATTGCGCCCCGTATTTCTGGCAATATAATACGACTGACGACAATCAGAAAGGATCATAACCATAATGACCATGGCAATAATTCTAAAAAAAATCTTATACATTCTCACCGTTAAGTCCTTTAATTTATTTATAAATATAATGTTTGGAAACTTGTCTCGGTTCGATGTATAGCAAAACGGTTACCCGACCTTTTTTATAAGTACGTTGCCAGGTTGAACAATTTGTTATTTTATTCAGATCTAATCTTTTATTATACCACTCCTGCTGTTTTGCAATGCAGGCGGAAAGACTTTGATAGAATTTCCCTTTTTCTGCAATGAACTCTTCTTTGATTGTCGCTGGCCCATATTCTCGATCAAGAACCTTAACTTCCTCATTATATAAGGCGAGTGCTTCCCGGCCATCATCAACTTTATAGGCCTGCTGACTGGAATCAACATCAGCGCTAACAAAAACACTTTTCAGCCCTTTATTCTTATCGAAATAAAGCTTCATCTCCTGATATTTCAACGCCCCCACTTCCTGGGGAGTCAGCGTTGAGATAATCAGATCCGGGTCTTTTCCGGCATAATTGATATCTGATACCTCCAGAGAATATAAAGGCGTGTTTCTGGCCTCATCGTAACTCATCCCCCAGCGCAAATTATAAGGGGCTGCCGGCTCATCAACAGCCTGATGTATCTCTCTTGCATGAGCATATGTTAAGTAAAAAGCACTGGCGATGATCATTATCTTTACAAATTTCATAACTCGAATTCCCTTTGTTAAACGCTATCCATACGACATGACAAAGTCAGCATAATATCAAAATACCTCTACTTGAAATAAAGATAGTGATCTGCGGGTGATAAAAATCGTTATCCTCAGTTTGAAAGCATATCTTTGAGATGCGCAGAATAATATTGTGAGCTTAATCACACATTTACGCGCTCTCGTACTCATATCTAACCGCTTACCCCCGCAAGTAACCGCTTAACCCCCTATACAACCACTCACCGATTTACCCAACTTTACGCGCGCGCTGTTCTGGCAAGATCGGAGGCAGCCTAGCTAATCAATACCTCCATCAACCCTTACTTAAAACCAGACGGCTTCGGCCAATTATTCATCTAATTAACGCCAGGTTTTACTATGGATACCAAAAAACTATTCAAGCACATACCCTGGGTGATTCTCGGAATCATCGGGGCATTTTGCCTCTCAGTCGTCGCCCTGCGCCGCGGTGAGCACGTCAGCGCCCTGTGGATCGTCGTCGCATCGGTTTCTGTGTACCTCGTCGCCTACCGTTATTACAGCCTGTACATCGCGCAGAAGGTGATGAAGCTTGACCCGACGCGCTCCACGCCGGCGGTCATTAATAACGATGGCCTGAACTATGTGCCAACCAACCGCTACGTGCTGTTTGGCCACCACTTTGCCGCGATCGCCGGCGCCGGCCCGCTGGTCGGCCCGGTACTGGCCGCGCAAATGGGTTATCTGCCGGGTACCCTGTGGCTGCTGGCCGGCGTGGTGCTGGCGGGCGCGGTACAGGACTTCATGGTGCTGTTTATCTCCTCGCGGCGTAACGGCGCCTCGCTGGGCGAGATGATTAAACAGGAGATGGGGCCGGTTCCGGGCTCTATCGCCCTGTTCGGCTGCTTCCTGATTATGATCATCATCCTCGCGGTGCTGGCGCTCATCGTGGTGAAAGCGCTGGCGGAAAGCCCGTGGGGCGTGTTTACCGTCTGCTCGACGGTGCCTATCGCCCTGTTTATGGGGATCTACATGCGCTTCCTGCGCCCAGGCCGCGTCGGTGAAGTGTCGGTTATCGGTATCGTGCTGCTGGTGGCCTCTATCTGGTTCGGCGGCGTGATTGCCCACGACCCGTACTGGGGCCCGGCGTTGACCTTTAAAGATACCACTATCACCTTTACCCTGATTGGCTACGCGTTCATTTCCGCGCTGCTGCCGGTATGGCTGATTCTGGCGCCGCGCGATTATCTGGCCACCTTCCTGAAAATCGGCGTAATCGTCGGCCTGGCGCTGGGGATCGTTATCCTCAACCCGGACCTGAAAATGCCGGCAGTGACCCAGTACATTGATGGTACCGGCCCGCTGTGGAAAGGCGCGCTGTTCCCGTTCCTGTTTATCACCATCGCCTGCGGCGCGGTCTCCGGTTTCCATGCGCTGATCGCTTCCGGCACCACGCCGAAGCTGCTGGCCAACGAAACCGATGCCCGCTTTATCGGCTACGGCGCGATGCTGATGGAATCCTTTGTTGCAGTCATGGCGCTGGTCGCCGCCTCGATTATCGAACCGGGCCTTTATTTCGCGATGAACACCCCGCCGGCAGGCCTGGGCATCGTCATGCCGAACCTGCATGAAATGGGCGGTGAGAACGCGGCGATGATTGCAGCGCAGTTGAAAGAAGTGACCGTCCACGCGGCGGCGACCGTCAGCTCCTGGGGCTTTGTGATTTCACCTGAGCAGATCCTGCAGACGGCGAAAGATATCGGCGAACCTTCGGTACTGAACCGCGCTGGCGGTGCGCCGACGCTGGCCGTCGGTATCGCCCACGTATTCCATAAAATCATCCCGATGGCGGATATGGGCTTCTGGTACCACTTCGGTATCCTGTTTGAAGCGCTGTTTATCCTCACCGCGCTGGATGCGGGTACCCGCGCAGGCCGCTTTATGCTGCAGGATCTGTTGGGTAACTTCGTGCCGTTCCTGAAAAAAACCGACTCGCTGGTCGCCGGGATTATCGGTACCGCCGGCTGCGTCGGGCTGTGGGGCTACCTGCTGTATCAGGGCGTGGTCGACCCGCTGGGCGGCGTGAAGAGCCTGTGGCCGCTGTTCGGGATCTCTAACCAGATGCTGGCCGCCGTGGCGCTGGTGCTTGGCACCGTGGTGCTGGTCAAGATGCAGCGCACCAAATATATCTGGGTCACCGTTATCCCGGCGGCATGGCTGCTGCTGTGCACCACCTGGGCGCTGGGCCTGAAGCTGTTCAGCAGCAACCCGCAGATGGAAGGCTTCTTCTTTATGGCTCAGCAGTATAAAGAGAAGATTGCCGCCGGCGGCGAGCTGACCGCGCAGCAGATCGCCAACATGAACCATATCGTGGTCAACAACTACACCAACGCCGGCCTGAGTATTCTGTTCCTGGTGGTGGTGTATAGCATCATCTTCTACGGCATCAAAACCTGGCTCAATGTCCGCAACAATAAGGTGCGTACCGACAAAGAGACTCCGTATGTGCCGGTACCGGAAGGCGGCGTGAAGACCTCGTCACATCATTAACCCTGATGCCGGATAGCGCTACGCGTATCCGGCCTACCAAAAGCGCATTAACGTAGGCCGGATATGGCGCTAGCCGCCATCCGGCTTTATTCGTTATCTGGAACTTATAATGTTTGGTAACTTAGGTCAGGCAAAAAAATATCTCGGTCAGGCGGCAAAAATGCTGATTGGCATTCCGGATTACGACAACTACGTCACGCATATGCAAACCAACCATCCGGATCAGCCGTACATGACTTATGAAGAATTCTTCCGCGAACGCCAGCAGGCCCGCTACGGCGGCGACGGCAAAGGCGGCGTACGCTGCTGTTAATGGAGGCAATAATGGCACCGATTGCAGTCACCCTACTCACCGGTTTTCTCGGCGCAGGAAAAACCACCCTCCTGCGCCATATCCTCAATGAGCAGCACGGTTTCAAAATCGCCGTAATTGAAAACGAATTCGGCGAAGTCTCCGTTGACGATCAGCTCATCGGCGACCGCGCCACGCAGATTAAAACCCTGACCAACGGCTGTATCTGCTGTACACGCTCCAACGAACTGGAAGACGCCCTGCTCGATCTCCTCGACAGTCGCGATCGCGGCGAAATCGAGTTTGACCGGCTGGTGATTGAATGCACCGGCATGGCCGACCCGGGGCCGATTATCCAGACCTTTTTCTCCCATCAGGTGCTCTGCGAGCGCTATCTGCTGGACGGCGTGATCGCCCTGGTTGACGCCGTCCATGCCGACCAGCAGATGGATCAGTTCACCATCGCCCAGTCGCAGGTCGGCTACGCGGACCGGATCCTGTTAACCAAAACCGACGTCGCCGGCGACACCGAAAAGCTGCGTGAACGGCTGGCGCGCATTAACGCGCGGGCGCCGATTTATACCGTCATTCACGGCGATATCGATTTAAGCCAGTTGTTTAACACCAGCGGTTTTATGCTGGAAGAGAAGGTTGTCAGCGCCACACCGCGCTTTCATTTTGTGGCAGAAAAACAGAATGACGTCTCGTCGATTGTGGTCGAGCTCGACTATCCGGTGGATATCAGTGAAGTTTCACGGGTAATGGAAAATCTGCTGCTCTCCTTCGCCGAGCAATTGATGCGTTATAAAGGCATGCTGTGGATCGACGGCGAGCCAAATCGCCTGCTGTTCCAGGGCGTGCAGCGCCTCTACAGCGCCGACTGGGATCGCCCGTGGGGCGATGAAACGCCGCACAGCACGCTGGTGTTTATCGGCATTCAGTTGCCGGAAGAGGAAATTCGCGCGGCGTTTGCCGGGTTACGACGCTAACCTGCCCGCCTGCGCCCTAAGGCGCAGGCCCCCTTCTCTCTGAGACCTCGTCAAAAACAGGGACCAAACGTCGGCAGCGCGTCGAAAAATGTAAAGCAAAGTTTTAATAAGTAACAGTAGAAACATTTTTGGAAATTATAAGAAACTGAATGAATAGGCCCCTTAATAATTAATGACTGCTCTGTTCAGTTTCTGTTTAGCCCACCAATTAAACCACGGCTAAACAGGCTAAATTTGATGATTGATCTCGCCGTAACCCAACGTCATTACAACATTTTCAAAACACCTTCCTGACAAAACCAGCATAAAAAATCGACGCAAGTCACATTTGCAGAGGTAAACATCGCTTGTTAAGGTGCCCTCAGACAACTTTATTGACGAGGAGTAAACCATGAGAAAGCTTAACATCCTTATTCTTGCAGCCCTGACCGCGGTCTCTGGTTCCGCCATGGCGGTGGGGTTTACCGTTGAACAGGGTAAAAACTTCACTAATCTGAATATGGAAATGGGTAAATCCTCTTCTGGCCTGTACGCCGAAAGCCACTGGCTGAAGAATACCGATGATGGTAGCCAGACCGGCGGCGTGGGCGCGGGTTACAACCTGGAAGTGGGCCCGGTGATGCTCAACGCCGGCGCGAAAGCCATCTACCTCGGGCCGAAAAAAGGCGATAACGGCGTCGCGTTTCCGGTCGGCGGGGGGGTGAACGTGGCCCTGACCGACAGCATCCACGTGTTTGGCGAAGGGTATGTCGCGCCGGATGGTCTGAACAACAGCGTGAAAAACTATGTTGAAGCGAACGGCGGCGTGAGCTGGTCTCCGATTGGTCCAGTGACGTTGAAAGTGGGTTACCGCCATGTGAGCGTTGACGGTAAAGAGGGTCGCCCGAACCACACCCTGATTGATGGCGCCTATGTGGGCGGCGGGGTCACCTTCTGATTATGATCAACGCCCCGCGATAAAGTTAAGGTGCGCTGAGCATTAGCCATAAAAAAACCTGCCGAATGGCAGGTTTTTTTATGGCCGGGTCATAGGCTTAGCGGCGCACCACCACCAGCTTCTGGTTCACAAACTCTTTGATGCCGAGATCGGAGAGCTCCCGTCCGTAACCGGAACGCTTCACGCCGCCAAACGGCAGCTCCGGCGCGGTATCGGTGAGCCAGTTGATATAAACCATTCCGGTTTCAATGGCGGAGGCCATCCGTTTGGCGCGTTCGATATCCTGACTGAACACCGCGCCGCCCAGACCATAGTGGGAATCATTGGCCAGCTGGATTGCCTCCTCATCGTTTTTCACCACGTAGATCTGCGCCACCGGGCCAAAGAACTCTTCGAAGTACGCCGGATTATCACGGGTGATACCGGTCAAAATGGTGGGTTCAAAGAAATTGCCTTCTCGAGCCACCGCTTTGCCGCCCAGATGCAGCTTAGCGCCATTTTTCACCGCCTCGTCCACCTGTTTGCTTAGGGTATGCAGCGCATCTTTGGAAGAGAGCGGCCCCAGCGTGGTGCTTTCATCCAGCGGATCGCCGATTTTCACCTGGCGAAACGCCTCGCTAAATTTTGTCAGGAACGCATCCGCGATATTTTCGTGCAGGATAAAGCGCTTGGCAGCGGTACACACCTGGCCGGCGTTGTTCAGCCGCGCCTGGACGCCGATTTTCACCGCGCGCTCCAGGTCGGCATCGTCCAGCACGACAAACACATCATTGCCGCCCAGTTCCAGCGTTGATTTCTTAATATGCTTCGCCGCCTGCGCCGCCACCACGCTGCCGGCTTTCTCCGACCCCGTTAGCGCCGCGCCCTGCACGCGATCGTCGGCGATAATCTTCGCCACCTGATCCTGGGAGATAAACAGGTTGGTCCACGCCCCCTCCGGAGCGCCGGCCTCACGCACCAGATGGGCAAAGGTCTCCGCGCAGTGCGGCACAATGCTGGCGTGTTTGGCGATAACCGGGTTACCGGCCGCCAGGTTTGGCGCCAGGACGCGCATCAGCTGGTAATAGGGGAAGTTCCACGGCTCCACCGCCAGTAAGACGCCAATAGGATGGTGCTCAACCCAGGCGTCACCCAGTTCGGAGGGATACTTCACCGGCGCCAGGAACGATTTGGCGTTATCGGCGTAATAGCGGGCGATCTGCGCGCAAAGTTTCACTTCGCCGCGGCTCTGCTTAATGAGTTTCCCCATCTCCTGGCTGGCGATTTTTGCCAGCTCCTCCGCCCGGCTATCGATCAGATCCGCCAGCTTATGCAGTACCGCCAGCCGCGGTTCAATATCGCCTTTTGCCCAAGCAGAATGGTAGAGCGCATCCGCCTGCTGCAGCGCTGCCTCCACGTCCGCATCGCTGTGCGCCGGGTACGTTTTAATAAGCTGATTGTTCGCAGGATTCACCGTCTGATAGGCCATATCGCATGTCTCCTTGTTATCGCTACTAAGGCAGTCAAAAATGCCGTTAAGGATATTAAGGGTAGTCGAGATGGCTGGCGATGCGGGTAAAGTTAGGTATATCCGGAATATTCCATAACGAGGCTAACCGGGGCGACCGTCAGGCCGCCCCGGCGTTATCAATGCGCCAGCGCGGCGATCTCGTCGGCGGCCAGGCCGGTGATTTTCACTACCGTCTCGCGGGCAATACCGTAGTCCAGCATCCTCTGGGCGATGCGCAGCGCCTCGGCATGCTGTCCTTCACGCTTGCCTTTTCTGCGGCCCACTTCCTGTAATCTTTCAGCAATAGTCATCAATCTCTCCCTGTGCTGAGGAACCCGTTGCGCCACTTCGTGGATAAACCGGCCAAAGCGGCGCGCGTTGCCAGTCTGCAGCAGATAATTAAACAGCGTTTTTAGCTGTCTGTCATTAGCGTCCCCGCTAAGTAAAATCGTCGTCAGTTGCTCAACAATGCCCATTAAATCGCGCTGGCGAATATGCTTCTGTATCAGCTCGAGTAATGCCACGCGCCGGTGGCGAACGATCTCATCGTCGGGGATCACCGTGACATCCACCAGCGGAAAGGGCGAGATATAAAGCTCACTCGCCAGCTGTGGATCGGCAAAACAGTCCAGCCAGTTGAGTGACCACGGGTATGGCGTGGTCGCTCCGTGATAGAAGAGCATCGGCACCACCAGCGGCAGTTTTGTATGACCGCCATCAAGATGGCGCTGCATCGCGGCGATGGCGTAGCGCATCAGGCGGAAGGCCATCTGCGCATCCGGCGAGCTCTGATGTTCGATAACCACATAAATGTAGCCCTCGCCAGACGCGGTTTTGAGTGACCACAGCACATCGGAGTACCAGGCCCGCAGGCTCTCCTCGATAAAGCTTGCCGATTCCAGCTGTAAGGTATCGAGGTCGCAGCGCTGACGCAGCGCAGGCGGTAGATGGATCGCCAGAAAATCGCGCGCGGTGTCGGCCTGAGTGAGGAACTGTTTAAACACCGCATCATGCGGCGTCGAGGTGGTGCCCTTTGCCATCGGCTCATCCCTGCCTGCTTATCCTGCAGGGACTCTACCTCCCATGAATGTCTCTGGCACCCCGGAAACCGGGATTTTACATTCCGCTACGAAAACATATTTCCCCGGACTGCAAGCGTGACATCCTTTTTCGACGCGGTACGCAAATCCAGGCGGGCGACAGCCTCGGCGCAGCATGCTATAAACGGCTTATCCCCGCAGCAAAGGCCAAAGCAGTGAACCATACCCGAGATATTCCCCAAACCTTCTGGCGAGACGATCGTCTGCCGTGGCTGGAGCTGCGCAGCACCTGGCGCAGCCGCCGGGCCTATAAGCGCCACAGCCACCCCCAGCTTTCCGTAGGGGCGATTATCGAGGGGGAAACGCGCTGCCTGTGCGCTGGCCAGGAGTACCTGCTGCAACCCGGGGATCTGATCGTGATCCCGCCGCACGCGCCGCATAGCTGTAATCCGCTGCATGGCAGGCCGCGCAGCTATCACATGCTTTACCTGGACGCGACATGGTGCCGCGCGCAGCGCCCGGATATTCCCCCTGGCGCCAGTATCACCTCGCCGCAGCCGCTGCTGCGCGACAGCCCTCTCTTTGCCAGTTTCCAGCAGGTTGTCGCCCTGATGAACCGCGGGAGCCTTGAACAACTGCCCGCCCGGCTGGCGCAACTCCTGCACGCGCTGCCGCTGTGCGCCGCCGCGCCGCAGGCGCCACATCACGCCAGCGCCCTGCTGTTTCAGCGCCTGGCGATGGATCTGCCGGCGTCGCCGTCGCTGGATAAGCTGGCCCACGACAGCGCGCTTCGTAAAGAGACCGTTATCCGCGCCGTGAAACAAGATACCGGCCTGACGCCTGCCAGTTTGATCAACATGGCGCGCATCGAATATGCGAAAACGCGCTTACGCGCCGGGGATCCTATCGCCGACGTTGGCTATCAGGCTGGCTTTGCCGATCAGAGCCATTTCCATAAAACCTTTGTCAGCTATACCGCCGCCACGCCGCGGCAGTATGCGCAAAGCAGATCAATATCTGACAATAAGTAATACGCCACCTGGCGTAGGGTGGCCTCTGCACCATTATCGAGGCCACTATGCATACCTTATCGACGCTCTTTCCCGCCGTCTTCCCGGCGCTAGCCCTGTCCCACTTTGTCGCTCTGCTCAGTCCGGGCCCTGATTTTTTTCTGCTGATCGGCTACGCCGTGCGCTACCGGATCCGCGGCAGCATCGGATTGTGTCTCGGCATCGCCGCAGGCAATGCGCTGTATATTGTGCTCGCCATCGTCGGCTGGGGGCTTCTGCGCCAGGCGCCGCTGCTTTTTTTGCTCATCGAGCTGCTGGGGGCGGGCTATTTATTGTGGATTGGCAGCCTGCTGATACGCAGCCGTCCCGCGACGCTGGCGATGGAGAGCGTTCGCGCAGCGCGTCCGGGGTTCGGCAGGCAGCTGCTGCTGGGGCTGGGGTCATCGCTGCTCAACCCCAAAAACGCCCTGTTTTATCTGGCGCTGATGACTTCCCTGCTCGGGCCGGCTGTGACCCTGCTTCAGCAAACGGTGAGCGGGCTGTGGATGGTCAGCGTGGTGTTCTTCTGGGATTTACTGCTGGTGAGCGCGATTGCGCTGCCACAGATACAGCGCCGCCTGGGCGCCATCGTCTGGCGAGTCGAGCGGGCGGCGGGGGCGATCCTGATGCTCTTCGGCCTGGGGATTATCTGGCGATTTTTGCACGACCTCGCCGTCAGGCTATATGCTTAAGCATATGGAAAAACTCGCTGAACTGAAACGCGCCAAACTGCTGGCGCTGTCGCTGCTGCTGATTGCAGCCGCCATTTTTATCACTACCCTCGCGCTACCACCGTCGCCCTGGGTCGGTGCGCTAAAAGCTATTTCCGAAGCGGCGATGGTCGGGGCGCTGGCCGACTGGTTTGCGGTCGTGGCTCTGTTTCGCCGTATTCCGCTGCCCTTTGTCGCCCGCCATACGGCGATTATTCCTCGCAATAAAGACCGCATCGCCGACAACCTCGGCCGCTTTGTCGAGGAAAAGTTCCTTGATACCCCGTCGCTGGTCGCGCTGATCCGCCGCTATCAGCCAGCCCTGATGCTCGGCAACTGGTTCAGCCAGCCGGAGAACGCCCGACGGGTCGGCCAGCACCTGCTGCAGGTGATGAGCGGTTTTCTCGAACTGACCGATGACGCGCGCATTCAACGTCTGCTGCGACGCGCGGTGCATAAGGCTATCGATAAGGTCGACCTGACGCAGACCAGCGCCATGATGCTGGAGGGACTGACCCGCGACAATCGCCATCAAAAGCTGCTCGATTCGCTGATAAACCAACTGATTGCCCTGCTGCAGCGCGACAGCTCCCGCGCCTTTATCGCCCGCGGCATCGTACACTGGCTGGAGACCGAACACCCGCTGAAGGCCAAACTCCTACCCACCGAGTGGCTCGGCGAGCACAGCGCTGAGATGGTCACCGACGCGGTGAATACCCTGCTGGACGAGGTGACTCACGACCGTACGCATCAGATCCGTCAGACTTTTGACCGCGCCGTGCAAAAGCTTATCGATAACCTGAAATCCGACCCGGATATGGCGCAGAAGGCCGATAACATCAAAGCCTGGCTAAAAAATGATGAGACCTTTAACCACTATCTTGGCGAAGTATGGGGCGACCTGCGCGGCTGGGTAAAAAACGATATCAGCAGCGACGACTCACGTATTAAGCAGCGTATCGCCGAGGCGGGGCAGTGGTTCGGTGAAACCTTACTCCGCGACGACGCGCTGCGCGAATCGCTTAACGAACACCTGGAGCAGGCGGCGCACCGGGTGGCGCCGGAGTTCGCCGCCTTCCTCACCCGCCATATCAGCGACACAGTGAAGAGCTGGGACGCCCGCGATATGTCGCGGCAGATCGAGCTCAATATCGGTAAAGATCTGCAGTTCATCCGCATCAACGGTACCCTGGTGGGGGGAACCATCGGCCTGTTGTTGTGGCTGCTCTCGCAGATCCCCTCGCTGCTGCATCTGCATATTGGTTAGTAATGATACTATCCGAACAATAGCGCTGATAAATATTCCACAGGGAGGGCGAGATGATGCACAGGATTTCCCACTGGCTGAGCCGACACGCCGCCGCGCTGTTCTTCCCGGCGGCGTTAATTCTGTATGATTTTTCCGCTTATCTCACTACCGATCTGATCCAGCCGGGGATCCTGCACGTGGTGCGGGATTTCAATGCTGATGTGGCGCTGGCTCCGGCCTCGGTGAGCCTGTATATGGCCGGCGGCATGGCGCTACAGTGGCTGCTGGGGCCGCTCTCTGACCGGATAGGACGGCGTCCGGTGCTGCTCACCGGCGCGCTGATTTTCACCCTCGCATGCCTGGCGACCCTGTTCACCACCTCCATGACGCAGTTCCTGATTGCCCGCTTCGTGCAGGGCACCAGCATCTGCTTTATCGCCACCGTCGGCTACGTCACCGTACAGGAGGCCTTTGAGGAAAAAAGGTCGATCAGGCTGATGGCAGTGATCACCTCCGTCGTGCTGGTGGCGCCGATCGTCGGCCCGCTCTCCGGCGCGGCGCTGATGCATTTCATCCACTGGAAAGCGCTGTTCGGCATTATCGCCGCCATGGGATTGGTGGCCTGGCTCGGCCTGCTGTTGACCATGCCGGAGACGGTGCGCCGCGGCGATGTGCCGTTCAGCCCCCTGGGCGTGCTGCGCGATTTTCGCAACGTCTTTCGCAACCGCATCTTTTTACTCGGCGCCGCCACGCTGTCGCTGAGCTATATTCCGCTGATGAGCTGGGTGGCGGTATCGCCGGTGATTTTAATGGACGCCGGCGGACTGACCACCAGCGAGTTCGCCTGGAGCCAGGTGCCGGTCTTCAGCGCCGTTATCATCGCCAACCTGTCGGTGGCGCGCTGGGTAAAAGACCCCACCCGCCCGCGCTTTGTCCTCAGCGCGGTGCCGGTACAGATGCTCGGCCTGGCCATCCTGATCGTTGGCAATCTGGTATGGCCCCACGTCTGGCTGTGGTCGGTGGTCGGCACCTGCTTCTACGCCTTCGGCATCGGGCTGATTTTCCCGACGCTGTTTCGCTTTACCCTCTTTTCCAACGACCTGCCGAAAGGCACGGTCTCCGCCTCGCTGAATATCGTGATCCTCAGCGTCAGCGCGTTATCAATTGAAGGCGCGCGCTGGCTGTGGTTCCATGGCGGCAGACTCCCCTTCCACCTGTTGGCGGTGGCCGCCGGGATTGTCGCCGCCTGCTGCCTGGCCGGACTGTTACGCCACCAGCGCGGACAAGCGGTGATCGAAGCCCGGCAGTCGTGAGCCCTTTTACGGAGAAAGCCCCATCATGAATGACATTGAACTCAGCCAGGCGCAGCGCGACCTGCTGCGCGACAGGCTCAGCAAGTACTGCGCAGAGACCTTCGACCTCGAACTGGAGCAGTTTGACGCCGAATTTTTCGTCGACTTTATCGCCAAAGAGCTGGGGCCGCTGTTTTACAACGCCGGTATCGAAGAGGCCATCCGCACCCATCAGGCATGGAGCGAGCGTATCCAGGAAGAGATGGATTTGAAAAAGGTCTATTAACACCGCGTACAGACGCAGGAGATCAATAAAACCCTGCATACACCATGGCTATAATGGCGACTCTTTCAGCATCTCCCGTGTACGGGGAAGGAAAACCATGTCGCTTATCACCGATCTACCCGCCATTTTTGACCAGTTCTCAGAAGCTCGCCAGAAGGGCTTTCTCACCGTCATGGATCTTAAAGAGCAGAACGTACCGCTGGTGGGCACTTACTGCACCTTTATGCCCCAGGAGATCGCCATGGCGGCGGGCGCCGTTGTCGTCTCGCTGTGCTCAACCTCCGATGAAACCATCGAGGAAGCGGAAAAAGATCTCCCGCGCAACCTCTGCCCGCTTATCAAAAGCAGCTACGGCTTCGGCAAAACCGATAAATGTCCCTACTTCTATTTCTCTGACCTGGTGGTTGGGGAAACCACCTGCGACGGCAAAAAGAAAATGTATGAGTACATGGCCGAGTTCAAGGCGGTCCACGTCATGCAGTTGCCGAACAGCGCCAGCGATGCCGCCTCGCGCGCACTGTGGAAAACGGAGATCCTGCGCCTGCAGCAGGTGATTGAGGCCCGGTTTGGCACGCCGATTAGCGAGGCGGCACTGCGCGAAGCCATCGTGTTGAAAAATCGCGAGCGCCGGGCGCTGGCCCACTTTTATCGTCTCGGGCAGCTCAATCCGCCGGCGCTCAGCGGCGGCGACATCCTGAAAGTGGTGTACGGCGCCACTTTTCGTTTCGACAAAACCGCCCTGATTGATGAACTGCATGCCATGGCGGAGCGCATCCATCAGGAGTGGCAGCAGGGTAAACGGCTGGAACCTCGTCCGCGGATCCTGATCACCGGCTGCCCGATCGGCGGCGCGGCGGAAAAAGTGGTCCGCGCCATCGAGGAAAACGGCGGCTGGGTGGTCGGCTATGAGAACTGCACCGGCGCGAAAGCGACCGAGCGCTGCGTGGCGGAAGAGGGTGACGTCTACGACGCCTTAACCGATAAATATCTCGCCATCGGCTGCTCCTGTATCTCCCCCAACGACCAGCGTCTGCAGCTGCTGAGCCAGATGGTGGAGGAGTATCAGGCCGACGGGGTGATCGACGTCATTTTGCAGGCCTGCCATACCTATGCCGTGGAATCGCTGGCGATTAAACGCCATCTGCGCCAACAGCACGATCTTCCTTACATGGCGATTGAAACCGACTATTCGACAGCGGACCTCGGCCAGCTCAGCACCCGCGTCGCCGCCTTTATCGAAATGCTGTAAGGAGCTGGCGTGAACTATACGGTTGGCATTGATTCCGGCTCCACCGCCACAAAAGGCATCCTGTTGGCGGACGGCGTCATCGTGCGCCGCTTCCTCTGCCCCACCCCCTTTCGCCCCGCCGACGCCATCCACGAGGCCTGGGAGACACTGCGCGCTGGCCTCATGGAGACGCCTTTTTTAACCCTCACCGGCTATGGCCGCCAGCTGGTGGATTTTGCCGATAAGCAGGTGACGGAGATCTCTTGCCACGGCCTCGGCGCCCGCCTGCTGGCGCCGGACACCCGCACGGTGATTGATATCGGCGGCCAGGACAGCAAAGTCATCCAGCTGGACGCCGGGGGCAACCTCAGCGACTTCCTGATGAATGACAAATGCGCCGCCGGCACCGGCCGCTTTCTGGAAGTCATTTCACGCACCCTCGGCGCCAGCGTCGAACAACTGGACGCCATTACCGACGGCGTGGAACCGCACGCCATTACCAGTATGTGCACGGTGTTTGCCGAATCGGAGGTCATTAGCCTGCGGTCGGCCGGTGTCGCGCCGGAGGCGATTCTGGCGGGGGTGATTAACGCCATGGCCCGGCGCAGCGCGAACTTTATCGGCCGCTTATCGGCGCAGGGGCCGCTGCTGTTTACCGGCGGCGTCAGCCACTGCGCCGCCTTTGCCCGGATGCTGGAAAGCCATGTCGGCATGGCGGTGACAACCCATCCCGACGCCCAGTTTGCCGGGGCGATCGGCGCGGCGCTGATCGGCCAGCGCCAGCGGAGGCGCGGATGACAACGTTTCTGTTTTTATTTCACTCCACGGTGGGGGTGGTGCGGATGCGCAAAGCCCTGCAGGCGGCGGGAGTGGCCTTCGAGGTCAAAGATATACCCCGCCAGCTGCGCAGCGGCTGCGGGCTGTGCATCCTGCTGGAGGGGACGGAAGCCGATGCGCGAGGCTGGATCGTCCCGGAACAGACGGCGGCGCTGTATCAGCAGAACGGGGAAGCATGGCGCTGTCTCGCCACCTTCCCACCTGCAGGTTAGTTGCTCACCACAAAACGCGTCGCCGCGAAACAGTTCAGCAGGCGGTGCATGAGAAAAACCAGGGTCAGCGTCACCACCAGCGAGACCGTCACCGAGGTGATGCGGTACAGATCGCTGAACACCAGATCCTGATACGGATGCAAATTCTGGCCGAACATAATGCCGATGGTAGTGATGCTGGCGAAGCCCACCCCGGCGCCCACTTTCTCCATCACGTGGAGGCGGGCGCTGAAGGCCAGCCCGAGACCAATCAGCGGCATCATCAGGATCATGTGGTTGCTGAAATCATAGATAATCAGCTGCACCACCAGTATATAGAGACAGGCCAGCACCACCCCGACGACGCGCCAGATCGAGCTGATCACCGCCCCACGATAGTGCATCGGGAACAGGATCAGGACCCCGGCCATCAGCGCCGACAGCGAGTCGCTGAGATCGCAGATCTGAAACACCACAAAGATGATCGTCGCTACCGTACCGGAGAGCAGCGACTCATGACGGATGCGGGCGGCGTCTTTCTCAATCCGCGGCGGCGGCTTGCGCGGTTCGACGTCCGGGATCAGGTAATGCAGCAGCGCGCTCAGCGCCACGGCCATCACGCAGGCTTCCATATTGGAGAACATCAGGGTGTGCCAGTTGCTGGTGGGATAGCTCATAAAGTTGAGCATCGTGCTCTGGCACACCACCCCCATCGATCCCAACAGGAACAGCGGTCCCTGGCTCATAAAGCGGAAACGCATCACGTACAGGGCAAACACCACCAGGGTCATGATCACCGGCCACTGCGACAAATAGCCGACAATTAGCACCATTTCGACACAGTTTACCGCCGCGCTAAATATAAACTGGCGGGCGACGTGCAGGTTGAACATCGGTACCAGCGACATCAGCATCAGCGGATAAACGACGAAAAATACGCCGTACTGTACGTCGTAGAAGGTGGAGATGCTGAGCGCAATGGTCCCGGCCACGGCGATACGCACCGTCTGGCGAAAATCATTCGCCGTGTAGACGATATTGCCGTGCGGGGTAAAGACATGCGCCAGGGTATTAATAGACATAGTGCAACCAGCTCACCAGGTGGATCTGCAGGCCGGCGAAGGTGCGGGCAAAAGGTCCCTCGCTATTGTACAGCTGCACCGTAGCGCGGGCGCCGGTCGGCAGCGGTTTGTCCAGCGGCTGATCCAGCGCGACGTGAATGCGCATCCGCTGGGCGTCGCGCACCCAGCGGGTGGACTGCTCGGGCTGCGACAGCTGGCCGTTCACCGCCTCCTGTCCCGCCAGAATCCCGGCGTCGCTGCTGGTCACGTGCGCCGGGAAGACTTGACCCGGCAGGGCGTCAAAGACCACCGCCGCATCGGTATTCACCGCGGTGTGGCGCAGGCTTTTTTCGCGGAAGTCGGCGACGATGTCAGTGTTGTTGTTAACCAATGCCAGCACAGCCGTCGCCGCGGTGGCGTAGATCCCCGGGTTCAGCTGCAGGTTGCTGACCATGCCGTCAGTTTCCGCACGCACTTTGGTCCAGGCCAGGTTCAGCTGCGCCTCCTCCAGCGCATTACGGTATTTTTGCAGGGTGACGTTGCGCTTATCGTCGCGCTCGCCGCGCTGGATCAGCAGGTTCTGGATCTGCGCGTTCAGCGCCGAGACCGACTGCTCGCTGGTCTGCCAGGTGGTCCGCACCTTATCGAGGTCGGACTGCGAGACGTTCTGCATCGTACTCAAGCGCTGGTAGCGATCGAGGGTGACCTTATCGTTACGCGCGGTGTACTGCGCGGTGCGCAGGTTGGCGCGGGCGGCGGCGATTTGCGCGTCCAGCTGCTGGTTGCTCAGTTTCGCCTGCTCGAGGGCGATCTGCGCCGCTTCAACTTTATTAATGAATGGCGTTGGGTCGAGCTCATACAGCAGGTCGCCCTTTTTCACCTGGCTGTTGTTGTGCACGTAGACGTGCGAGACATAGCCGGAGACCCGCGACGAAACCGGGGTCACCACGCGCATGACGGTGGAGTCCGGCGTCAGCGGGATCCAGATATCGGCAACGATAAACCAGGCGAATATTCCCAGAAAAGCGGCAATACTCACCCGTACCCAGCGGGCAAATTTTTGTTCAGGCGTCATCATAGTGTGTTAGATCTTGTTATCTTCTTCGCGGATATTCCGCAAACGGCAGGCGATTTGATTTAACGTGGCGCTGAAGGTAGCGAGATCGGCCTCCGGGATGGTCTGGGTTACGCGCTCCTGATAGGTCTCGATCACGCAGCTCAGTTTTTCCAGAATAGCCCGCCCCTCAGCGGTCAGCGTCAGCAGGCGAATGCGTTTGTCATATGGCGATGTGGAACGCACCAGATAGCCCTGCTTTTCCAGTAATGAGAGGGTGCGCATTAGCGGCGGCAGTTCAATGCCCTGCACCTCCGCCAGTTCGCTGACCGAGACGTTGTCTCCCAGCTGATGCAGTTGCATCAGCACCGTCCAGCTGGACTGGGTGAGTCCGGTATCGGTGATAGCGGAGTCAATAATGGCGCGCCACTGGCGCACCACCATAGCCATCCGCATCCCCAGCGGGCGGCGGGCAAACAGTTCGTCTTCAGTCACGGGTCTTCCTCTCATTATTGAGAAGAAAATAATACTTATCAGGATAAGCATCAAGAAACGGAAGCTCGTGCCGCATCAATTGATAAATTTCGTGAATGTATCCCGGCGGCACTTTGCGCTCACCGGGATAATGAAGAAGGTTTGCCTGTAAAAAACCGCACGTTTTAATTGATCTGGTCCCGACGCAGGCCGATATCTTTCAGCTGTTCGTCGCTCATTTGCTGCAAAACTCTGCGCGTTTGCCCCTGAAGCCACCATTTTTTGATAAACCGCACCAGCAGTACGAAACCGATAAATGGCTGTCTTGCCCTGTTCTCGTGAAATTCCATCCTCTACCTCCTCACCTTGCCAGAGGCTTTATCTTCACGGATTTGGGGGTAAGGAATACAGATTCACAAAACGCTTTTCTTTAACATACAGATTAGCTAAAACGTACACCAGAGCCCAATTTTTACGCCAATCTGTACTGGTTATTCCATCTGTATGGCGGCAATTAAGGATACAGTATGACCCGCTACCAACATCTCGCTACGCTGCTGGCCGAACGCATCGAACAGGGCCTGTATCGCCATGGCGAAAAGCTGCCGTCGGTGCGCAGCCTGAGCCAGGAGCACGGCGTCAGCATCAGCACTGTCCAGCAGGCCTATCAGCTGCTTGAGCAGCAGCAGATGATTGTGCCGCAGCCGCGATCGGGCTATTTCGTCGCCCCGCGCAAAGCCCAGCCGCCGGTGCCGCCGATGTCGCGTCCGGTCCAGCGCCCGGTGGAGATCACCCAGTGGGATCAGGTGCTGACCATGCTTGACGCCCGCTACGATAAATCGATCATCCCCTTCGGCGGTGGCTCGCCGGACGTGACGCAGCCAAGCCTGAAGCCCATCTGGCGTGAACTGAGCCGGGCTATCCAGCACAACCTCACTGAGGTGTTGAACTATGACGAGCTGGCCGGGCGTCGCGAGCTACGGGAGCAGATCGCCCGCCTGATGCTCGACGGCGGATCGGTGGTAACTGCCGACGATCTGGTGCTCACCAGCGGCTGCCACAGCGCGCTGTCGCTGGCCCTGCTGTCGGTGTGTCAGCCAGGGGACATCATCGCCGTTGAATCCCCCTGCTACTACGGCACCATGCAGATGCTGCGCGGGCTGGGATTAAAGACCATTGAGATCCCCACCGATCCGGAAACCGGGATCAGCATCGAGGCCCTGGAGCTGGCGCTGGATCAGTGGCCGATCAAAGGGGTGATCCTCGTGCCAAACTGCAATAACCCGCTGGGCTTTATCATGCCGGACGCCCGCAAGCGCGCGGTGCTGAACCTTGCCCAACGCTACGATATCGTTATTTTCGAGGATGATATTTACGGCGAGCTGGCCACCGAATACCCGCGCCCGCGCACGATCCACTCCTGGGATATCGACGGCCGGGTGATGCTCTGCAGCTCCTTTACCAAAACCATCGCCCCCGGGCTGCGTATCGGCTGGATCGCCCCCGGGCGCTACTACGACAAGCTGCTACAGATGAAGTACGCCGCCAGCGGGACCAACGTCCCTTCCACTCAGCTGGCGGCCTGTAATTTTATTCGCGAAGGCCACTACCACCGCCACGTGCGGCGGATGCGGCAGATCTATCAGCGCAATATCGAGATCTACACCTGCTGGCTGCGGGAATTTTTCCCCTGCGGGATCTGCGTCACCCGGCCGAAGGGCGGTTTTATGCTGTGGGTTGAGCTCCCGGAGCAGGTAGATATGGTCTGCGTCGCCAAGCAGCTGTGCCGGCTGAAGATCCAGGTCGCGCCGGGCTCGCTGTTTTCGGCAGCGGGCAAGTATCGCAACTGCGTCAGGATCAACTGCGCCCTGCCGCCGACCGAGAAACATAAAGCGGTGATGGTGAAGCTGGGAGAAGCGGTGAAGGTGGCGATGGAGTGATTAATCATCTCAACTAATAGGACATATATGGAAAACAACTTAAAAAATTTTTTGACAAATGCATTAAGAGTCATTCCGGGATACGATTTCCTGTCGGAAATGTTTATTTTCATTAAACACCCAGAAATATATGATGGTACCCACGAGTATGCTCCACTGGAAAAATCTGGTGCTAACTTATTAAAATCGATGCTCTTCGTCGGTTCATTAATAGCAGCATTCAGTTTTCTTTCCATTAAATCAAGCCCTATAACTAGTTTTAAATTAATATTCAATCAAATCTATTGGTACATTCTTTTGATGATCCAACCTATAAAGTTTGGTGGTTTTTTCTGGTTATGCATGTCTACCGCGACCAGAGTAAGAAAAAATGAGTTGCATAGTGTTTATTTCTTTCAAGTGATTCAAACTTACGCAGTTATTAATATAATAATCTTCTTCTTATTTTGCATAGCAATCAACAGGATTTTACTTACTGGAGATTTTAACCAACCATTTGGCAACATTGATCTTATGATAGGAAGTATATTGGCATTACTTGCTCTTATACTTATATACAGGCTATTTATAGTTCCATCATTTAATTACTTGTCGATATATTACAACAAAGTAACCAGTTTAATCGTTCTTCTTTTGTCAATTATTATTTCTTATTATTCATCTAGTTATATACGGATAATAGATGAAAAAGAAATTATCAACCCAAAAGAATACTGCGAATTATCTTATATATTAAAATTTTCACCTTCACATATTAATGAAATAAATAAAAGCTTATACCTGAATAAATGTATAAATCTCTTCCCCCAGTAGAGAGCATTATGTAAAACAGAAGATTAGATAACAATATCTGCAAATATAGAATAATTCAGCCACGAGCAGGTCCTGCCCCTTCGGGCAGGCCACGCAAGAGATTAGCCTCCCCCATAGCGCAGAGGACAGCTTCACTCAGCAAAAAACACCATCCCCTTATACGGCTGCTCGCGGCAGGCGGCCAGACGCTGGGCGAGACTGCCGACGTGCAGCTCCAGCTTATGGCCATCGGGATCGAGGAAATAGTGCGAAGCGCCTTCGCTACGGTTCAGCTTCCAGACCGCTACGCCGGCAGCCTCAAGGCGGGCGGCGAAGCTAGCAAAATCGGCTTCGCTAATACTAAACGCATAATGGGTGTAGTCGCTCTCTTCCGGCGGAGTAACGCGCCGCTGCGGATCCAGCGACAGGCACAGCCACAGATCGCCGCAGGAGAGATAAGCCCCGCTGTCCCAGCGGGCATGCAGCATCATGCCCAGCAGCTGCTGATAAAACGCCACGCTCGGCGCCAGCTGGCTGACTGCCAGGGTCAGGTGATTCAGTCCACTCAGCATGTCTGTTCCTCCAGTGAATTCACAATGAACTGACGCAGCCATTGATGCGCCGGGTCGCGGTGCCAGCGCTCGTGCCACAGCATCAGCATCTCAAAGCCGGCGACCGCCAGCGGCGGCTCGACGACCACCAGCCCGCTCTGCCCGCGCACCAGCCGCTCCGGCAGGACCGCCACCAGATCGCTATTGCGCAGGGTCTCCAGCATAAACAGGAAATGTGGCACGGAAAGGACAACCCGCCGCATCAGTCCGAGGTTCGCCAGCGCGATATCGGTCGCCGCGCTGAAGCCGCCCCCGTCCGGGGAGACGATCACGTGCTCCAGCTGACAGAACGTTTCCAAGCTAAGCCCAGGCCGCAGCGCCGAATGTTCCGCCCGGCCAGCCAGCACGTAGCGTTCGCGAAACAGCAGGCGCTGATGCAGCCCCGGCGGCGCGCCCTCGCGGGTATGAAAGAAAAGATCTACTGTATCGCTGGCCGCCTGCTGCTCCAGCCGCGCCGGCTGCAGTTCGAATACCGCCAGCCGACTGCCGGGAGAGGCCTGGCGTAACCCAGCCAGCATCGGCAGGAGGATCGCCGAGGCCATATAGTCCGTCGCCGCCACCCGCCAGGTCTCCGCCGCCGTGGCCGGATCAAAAGGGCTGACCGGCGCCACCGCCTGCTCCAGCGCGGCTAATGCGGCGCGCAGCGGCTGGCGAAGCTCATCGGCGCGGGCGGTGGGCTGCATGCCGCGCGGGCCCGGCATCAGCAGCGGATCGGCGAAAATCTCCCGCAGCCTGGCGAGCTGAATACTTACCGAGGGCTGCGACAGATTCAGCCGCTGCGCCGCCCGGGTAACGTTGTTTTCGCTAAGCAGCACATCCAGGGTGCGCAACAGATTGAGATCCAGACGCTGTAAATTAATCACGACTATACCGGGAATTTAAGTAATTAATTTCTACTATAGCGTCAGCTTTCCTACTCTGCAGCTCTCCATACGCCAGAGGTGATATTATGAAAGTACTGCTGATTTACGCCCATCCGGAACCGCGCTCGCTCAATGGCGCGCTGAAAAATTTCGCCGTCCGCCATCTGCAGCAGGCCGGGCATGAAGTGCAAGTCTCCGATCTCTACGCCATGCGCTGGAAGGCCGGGTATGACGCCGACGACAGCGGCGCCCCGCCGGTCGGCGAGTTCTGGCGGCCGACCCTCGATTCCAAACAGGCCTTTGCCCAGGGCACCCAAAGTGCGGATATCGCAGCCGAGCAGGAAAAGCTGCTGTGGGCCGATACGGTGATTTTCCAGTTCCCGCTATGGTGGTTCTCGATGCCCGCCATCATGAAGGGCTGGATCGACAGGGTGTACGCCTGGGGCTTTGCCTATGGCGTCGGCGAGCACAGCGACCGCCACTGGGGGGATCGCTACGGGGAAGGCACTTTCGTCGGCAAGCGGGCGATGCTGATCGTCACCGCCGGCGGCTGGGCGGAACACTATTCACCGCGCGGGATCAATGGCCCCATCGACGACATCCTGTTCCCCATTCAGCACGGTATGCTGTTCTACCCCGGCTTTGAGGTGCTTCCGCCGCTGGTGTTCTACCGCACGGATAAAACCGATGCCGGGCAGTTCGCCGATCAGTGCGCCGCCCTGGCCGAGCGGCTGGACACGCTGTGGCAAACCGAGCCCATTCCATTCCGCCGCCAGAATCATGGCGATTATCTGATCCCGTCGCTGACGCTGCGCCCGGAGCTGGCGCCAGGGCAAAGCGGCCTGGCGGTGCATTTGCGTAGCGAATAACTGGCTATCCCGTCTTCGCCCCCGAGGACGGGTCATTTACCCGGCTCTCTCCAGTCCCAGCATGCCTCGCGCCTGGATAAAGCACAGCAGCAATACGCCCCACAGCGCCATCGTCAGATAGGGGCTGATACCGAGGATATTGAACCCACTCTCAATAATCTGCAGCAGGAACAGCGCGAGCACCATCCCAACGATGCGCCCGCTACCGCCATCCGGATTCACGCCGCCAAGCACCGCCGCGAGGATCGACACCAGTAAATACGATTCCCCATAAGATGCTTTGGCTGAGTTCAGCTTCGACATCATCAGAAACGCAGCCACCGCGCAGAGCAGGGCCGAGATGACATATACCCACATCAACACCCGCCGGGTATTGATCCCGGAATAATGGGTCGCCCGTTCGTTGGATCCGATCAACATGATCGCCCGACCCAGCGGGCTTTTCTCCAGCAGCACCCACAGCCCGGCCGCCACCACCGCAAAAAGCCACATTGGCAGCGGAATACCGAACCACTGGGCGTGATTCAGCCACAGCACCCACTGCGGATAGTTAGCGATGGCGCTGCCGCCGGTGATCAGAATATTTATCCCTTTGAGCAGGGTCATCATGCCAAGGGTAGCCAGGATCGGCGAAACGCGGATCCCGGCGATCAATATCCCGTTGCACAGGCCAATGATCATCGCCGCCCCTCCGCCGGCCAGCAGCGTCGCCAGCGCGGTAGCGCCCCCAGGCGGATAGCTCGTCGCCACCCAGGCCATCACCAGCGAGCAGGCGTTAGCCGTCGCGATAATTGACAAATTAATGCCGCCGCAAAGCATAGTCATGGCCATCGCCAGCGCCAGGATCCCCAGCACCGGCATTTGCGAGGCAATCGACTGGAAATTGCTGACAGACCAGAAGATGTTTGGCATGGCGATGCTAAAGGCGATAACCATCAGCAGCAGCAGGCCGATCAGGTAAAACTCAACGTTGTTGCGCCACGATTTTTTCATAACAAGCTCCGGTTCTGATGCTGGCTCCATGCCGTTACGCTGATGCTGACGACGATGATCGCCCCAGTGATCAGGGTCTGCCAGTAGGAGGAGACCCCTAGCAGGTTCAGGCCGTTCTGCATCACCGCCAGTAAAATCACCCCCAGCAGCGTACCGGTGAGAGTTCCGCGCCCGCCAATCAGGCTGGTGCCGCCCAGCACCACCGCCGCCAGCACCGTCAGCTCATAGCCCAGCAGTGAATCCGGCGCAACGGTCATCACTGTCCACGCCTGCACGACACCTGCGGCCCCCGACATTAGCCCCATATAGCCATAAACGAACAGCTGCAGGCGGAGCACGCTGAAGCCGACGCGGCTGGCGGATTCCCGGTTGCCGCCCATGGCATAGATCTTGCGGCCAACGGTAGTGAAATTCATGATAAACGCGGTCAACAGCACCACGACGATCATCGTCAGCAGCGGCAGCCCCAGGCCGTAATCGTAACCATCGGCATCGGTATATTTGAACAGCATAACCCCCTTTTCAAACCACGGAGGGAAGTCGTAGAGCCAGACACCTTTGCTTAACCACAGCAGCAAACCGTAGAAAATGTTGAGCGTAGAAATGGTGATAATGATCGAGGGGACCCGCAGACGATTAACCAACAGCGCGTTCACCAGCCCCAGCAGCACGCCGATGCCGCCGGCAAGCACAAAAGCCACCGCGAAGTTGCCGCCTACTTTTTGCAGCATCACCACCATGCCGTACTGGGCGATAATGGTCATAGCCGGGAAGGAGATATCAATCCCGCCGGCGATCAGCACCACGAACAGACCACAGGCGAGAATGGTCAGCATCGCATAGTTATTAGCGAGGTCGTAAAGATTGCCGAAAGTGAAAAATTCCTCACTGCGCCAGCCCAGCAGCAGGCACAGCGCAATAATGAACATGCCTAACCAGAATTCATGTCGTTTCAACAGATTAGCCATTGACCACCTCCGCTATCTGCTGCTGGGTACTGCTGTCCGGCAGGAAGCTATGGGTCAACTCGCCCTGCTTCATCACCAGGATGCGATGACTCTGGTACCACGCCTCTTCAATCTCGTCGCAAATCATCAGCACGGCGATACCATGGGCAGCCAAATCGCTGATGATATGATAGATCCCGGCTTTGTTTGCGATATCCACCCCCACGGTTGGGCTATCGAGGATCAGCAGCTTAGGAGAGATCGCCAGCCATTTGGCGATAGAAACGCGCTGGGCATTACCACCGGAGAGGGTATTCACCGGCAGATGCGTATCCGGCGCCTTAATGGTCAACGCGTTGACCATTCTTGCGACCAGCTGCTGAGCTTTACTATCACTCAATAGTCCGCAAGCGCCTTTCACTTTATGAAACACGGTGCTGATAATGTTGTTTTCAATCGACTGACTCATCACCAGGCCGCGCGACATACGGTCCTCGGAGACATAGCCGATACCGTGGCGGATAGCGTCCTGATTGCTACGCAACCGCACCGGCTGGCCATTTATCAGGATCTCGCCGCTGTCAGGGCGGGTCATGCCGAAAAGGCTCAGGCACAGCTCTGTTCGCCCGGCGCCCAACAGGCCGACTATCGACACCACTTCTCCGGCTTCGACCTTCAGGGAGACGTTATGATATTCCCCTTTGCGGCTGAGATTGCGCACCTCCAGCACCGGCGTACTGCCCTGCCCCTGCCACAGATCGCGCACCTGATAGTCAAACTCCTGGCCCGTCATCAGAAAACCGAGCCGGCGGGTGGTTACCTCTGCCGCCGGCAAGGTGCCGACCAGATTGCCATCCTTCAGCACGCTGATGCGGTCCGATACGGCCATGACCTCTTCCAGACGGTGGCTTACGAAGACGATGCAGATCCCCCTCTCACGCAGCTGGCGCACCACATGCAATAGTCCCTCCACTTCCTGATGGGTCAATGAGGCCGTGGGTTCATCCATAATGATAAGCCGGGCATCCTGCGCCAGCGCGCGGCAGATAGCCACCAGCTGACAGCGAGCGATGGAGAGCGATTCCACGGCGGCATCCAGCGGCAGCGAGACGTTAATACTGCGCATCGCCTGCTCCGCACTGCGTCGCAGTTCGCTGCGCCTCACCAGTACGCCGCGATGATAGTGGTTTATAGCAATGTTCTCCCACACGCTGAGATTGGGAAACAGCGACAGATCCTGATAAATCACCTGGATCCCATGGGCGACAGAGGCCGCTGGCGTCAGTTTGGGCCACGTCTTGCCGCCCAGCGTCATCGCTGCGCCCTCATCCGGGCGATAGACGCCAGAGATAATTTTGATCAACGTCGACTTCCCGCAACCGTTCTGCCCGGCCAGGCAGTGCACTTCTCCGGGCATAAAGTCGATGCTGATATCATTGAGCGCGCGGTTGGCGTGGAAGGTTTTGCTGACGTGTCGAAGGGAAAGGAAAGGTTCCATAGCATCCCCTGGCTGGTTAAGCCGGGGCGGCAGGCGCCCCGGAAGGTGGATTAGTAGAGCGAATCAATATTGTCTTTATTTACCAGCAGCACTTTATGGAAGCGGATAATATGCTTGTCGCTATCGACTTCCGCTTTACCGAGCTCTTTCAGTTCAAATCCCGGCTCAATGGTTTTGCCGTTCAGCAGGGTGCTGGCGACGGCCGCGAGGGCATAGCCGGCTGTCGCCGGATCGTAGGTGATCCCTTCGGTAATATCGCCGCTCTTAATAAGAGAAGCCGCCTGCGAGGGGATCATCATCCCGTAGACCGCGACTTTATTTTTCGCACGCTTCTCTTTCACCGCGCGCCCCGCGCCAATCGGGCCATTCGAACCAAAAGAGACCACCGCTTTCAGATCCGGGTAAGTTTTCATCAGATCGAGCGTGGTACGGCGGGAATCATCAACACTTTCCGCCACCGGCATTCGGCGGGTGACTTCATGCATGTCCGGGTAATGTTCTTTTTGGTATTTCACCAGCAGATCGGCCCACAGGTTGTGCTGCGGTACCGTAAGGCTACCGACATAGATAACGTAGCCGCCTTTGCCCCCCATCCGCTTGGCCATATGCTCCACGTATTCAGCAGCGAACTTCTCGTTATCGATGATCTCCACATCCCAGTTGGCGCTCGGCTGCCCGGGCGATTCGTTGGTCAGCACCACGATGCCGGCGTCACGGGCTTTTTTGAATACCGGCTCCAGCACGTTGGCATCGTTAGGCACGATAGTGATGGCATCCACTTTACGTGCAATCAGGTCCTCAATAATTTTCACCTGCTGCGGCGCATCGGTGCTGGACGGCCCTACCTGGGAGGCGTTGAGGTTAAACTCTTTCCCGGCCTGGACTACCCCTTCACCCATCCGGTTAAACCATGGCATGCCGTCCACTTTTGAAATATTGACTACGGTTTTTTCCGCCGCATATACCGGCGCGGAAATAAGCGCAGCCCCCAACAGCAATGATGAAAAAATATTAACGACCAGACGTTTATGCATAATAATTAGCCTCAATACGTTGTAGTCAGACAGGGGTATGACGCAAAGCGGAAAAATAGATAGAAATTGTAATAATGTTAATAATTTAGAAGAGAATAAACACAAGCTGTAACAGCAGACAGGTAATATTCAGCTATAAATATGGATAATAATACTATAATCCTGTGGCGTGAGCTTTTTCACAAAAAAATGCAACATAGTTTGTTGTTCCAGAATAATGATCGGGTCGCAGAGAAAATATATTTTTCCCGCTTCGTTATTTACCGAAAAACAATCACATAAATAACATCAGGAAAAGTATGTGATTTTTGATTGCGCCTCCAGCCCCTTCCGTGGCAGGATACTCCCTATGAACAGAAACGTTATCGTTACCTATCCCCGCCGTTGGTGGCTGCCTGCATAACAGGCGGCACGATACACGTTTCCATTTTCAAAGCCGCCGGAAGGCGGCTTTGGTGTTTTCAGGACGTCTTTCGGCTGAACAGTCTGATAAGGAGTCCCTGATGAACCATCCACAAACCATCCTCACCGGCGACCGCCCGACCGGCCAACTTCATCTTGGCCACTACGTCGGCTCGCTGCGCCAGCGCGTCGCGCTGCAGCATAACCACCAGCAATTTATCCTGATCGCCGACCTGCAAGGGCTCACGGACAACGGCAGCAATCCGCAAAAAATCAGCCACCATATCCTCGAAGTCATGGCCGATTATCTGGCCGTCGGCATCGACCCCAGGCTCACCACTATTTGCCTGCAGTCCGCCCTGCCGGCGCTGGCGGAGCTCAGCGCGCTGTATATGAATATCGTCACCGTCGCCCGCGTAGAACGTAATCCGACGGTCAAAAATGAGATTGCCCAGAAGGGATTCGCCCGCTCGCTACCGGTGGGTTTTCTTGCCTATCCGATTAGCCAGGCGGCCGATATCACCGCGTTCAAGGCCGAACTGGTGCCGGTGGGCGACGATCAGCTACCGATGATTGAGCAGACCAACGAGATCGTCCACAAGATGAATAGCCTCACCGGCGAGCCGGTGCTGCGCCACTGCAAGGCGCTACTCAGCGAAGTGAGTCGCCTGCCGGGCGTCGATGGCAACGCCAAAATGTCGAAATCGCTGGGCAATACGCTGACGTTATCGGCCACAGAGGAGGAGATCCACCACGCGGTCAGCGCGATGTATACCGACCCGACGCACCTGAGAGTCAGCGATCCGGGGCATGTCGAGGGCAACGTGGTGTTTACCTATCTCGATGCATTCCACAGCGATAAGGTGCGGGTGGCAGAGATGAAAGCCCACTATCAGCGCGGCGGGCTGGGCGATCGCCAGTGTAAGAATGAGCTGGAAACCTGCCTGCAGACGCTACTGGCGCCGATCCGCGAACGCAGGGCCACTTTTATTCAGGATAAAGGGATGCTGCTGGAGCTGCTGCGCCAGGGCAGCGAACGCGCCCACCACCTCACACAGCAGACGCTGCATGAGGTGAAGCGTGGGCTGGGTCTGCCTGTGCTGTTCTGAGATGGTGAAATACTCCCTGTGCGGATAATTTTGTTAACACGCCGACAAGACCCTGTCTTTCGTATGGACAATATCGCCCCGGCTGTTACTATCGCGTTAACGGTAGCTCTCACTATGCGTGTTTCATTAAGGCCAGGATCGCTGATGATGACCACATAAGTAGCCCAGCGAGCGGCTGCGCATCGGCGCGGCAGAGCGCGGCGTCAGCGGCCCTCCCTCCACTTTTTCGTCCTTCGCAAGAAGGACGCTCCGCCCGCCGGAGGAAACACGCGCACCACTCAGCACAGGGAATCAAGCGAGTCGCGTATGGACAAAATAAAGAAACGTTGGGCAGGGTATTTTGTCGGCTTACTGGTGGTGCTCGCCGCCGCCGCATGGTGGCTGCTGCGCCCGCCGGGACTCCCGGCGGGGTTTGCCAGCAGCAACGGCCGAATCGAAGCCACCGAAGTTGATATTGCCAGTAAAATCGCCGGGCGTATCGACACCATTCTGGTCAAAGAGGGTCAGTTCGTGCACCAGGGAGAGGTGCTGGCGAGAATGGATACCCGGGTACTGAACGAGCAGCGTCTTGAAGCCGCCGCGCAAATCAAGGAAGCGGAAAGCGCGGTCCTGGCCGCCAGAGCCTTGCTCGATCAGCGACAAAGTGAAATGCGTGCCAGCGAAGCGGTAGTGAAGCAGCGCCAGGCGGAGCTGGATTCCACGGCGAAACGCCATGTTCGCTCCAACACCCTCTCCCAGCGTGGCGCCGTCTCCGCCCAGCAGCTGGATGACGATCGCGCGGCCGCAGAGAGCGCCCGCGCGGCGCTGGAATCGGCGAAAGCCCAGGTCTCCGCCGCCCGCGCCGCCATCGAAGCTGCCCGCACCAGCATTATTCAGGCGCAAACCCGCGTCGAAGCCGCCCAGGCGACCGAGCGGCGGATCCTCGCCGATATTGACGATAGCGAGCTGAAAGCCCCCCGCGATGGCCGCATTCAGTATCGCGTCGCTGAGCCAGGCGAAGTCCTGGCCGCCGGTGGCCGGGTACTGAACATGGTCGATCTCGCCGATGTCTATATGACCTTTTTTCTGCCCACCGAACAGGCAGGTCTGCTGGCGCTCGGCAGCGAAGCGCGCTTGGTCCTTGATGCCGCGCCGGATCTGGTGATCCCGGCCAATATCAGCTTTGTCGCCAGCGTCGCCCAGTTCACGCCGAAAACGGTCGAGACCAGCGACGAGCGCCTGAAGCTAATGTTCCGCGTCAAAGCGCGTATCCCGCCGGAGCTGCTGGCGCAACACCTGGAGTATGTCAAAACCGGCCTGCCCGGTATGGCTTACGTACGGCTGGATAAACAACAACCCTGGCCTGAAGCCCTGGCGGTGAGGTTGCCGCAATGAAACTAACGCCGCAGGATACCTCGCCCCCCGTCGCCCTGCTGGAACATGTTGGTCAGCAGTTTGGCGCCACCATCGCGCTGCGCGATATCAGTCTGGCGATCCCGGCACGGCGTATGGTTGGCCTGATTGGCCCGGACGGCGTCGGCAAATCGAGCCTGCTTTCGCTGATCGCCGGGGCGCGGACCATCGAGCAGGGGAACGTGATGGTGCTTGGCGGCGATATGCGCGATGTGCATCACCGCCGCGAGGTGTGCCCGAAAATCGCGTGGATGCCGCAGGGGCTGGGGAAAAACCTCTATCACACTCTCTCGGTGTATGAAAACGTCGACTTCTTCGCCCGCCTGTTCGGCCACGATAAAGCCGAGCGCGAACTGCGCATCAACGAGCTGCTGCAGAGTACCGGGCTGGCGCCGTTTCGCGATCGCCCCGCCGGAAAACTCTCCGGTGGGATGAAGCAAAAGCTCGGCCTGTGCTGCGCGCTGATCCACGATCCGCAGCTGCTGATCCTTGATGAACCGACCACCGGCGTCGATCCCCTCTCCCGGGCGCAGTTCTGGGAGCTTATCGACAGTATTCGCCAGCGCCAGCCGGCGATGAGCGTGCTGGTGGCCACCGCCTACATGGAAGAGGCCGAGCGCTTTGACTGGCTGGTGGCGATGAACGCCGGCGAGGTGCTGGCGACCGGCAGCGCCGCAGAGCTCAAAGCCCAGACCGGCAGCCAGACCCTGGAGCAGGCGTTTATCGCCCTGCTGCCAGAAGCACAGCGTCGGGCGCATAGGGCGGTAGTTATCCCACCGCGCGACAGCCGTGAGGAAGAGATCGCCATCGAAGCGCGCGGCCTGACCATGCGCTTCGGCAACTTTGTTGCCGTCGACCACGTTAATTTCCGCATCGCCCGCGGTGAAATCTTCGGCTTCCTCGGCTCCAACGGCTGCGGCAAATCCACCACCATGAAGATGCTCACCGGCCTGCTGCCCGCCAGCGAAGGTGAAGCCTGGCTGTTCGGCCAGCCGGTCGACCCGAAGGATATCGCCACCCGCCAGCGGGTGGGCTATATGTCGCAGGCCTTCTCGCTCTATAGCGAGCTGACCGTCCGGCAAAACCTCGAGCTGCACGCCCGCCTGTTCCATATTCCGGACGGCGAAATCCCCGGCCGGGTGGCGGAAATGTGCGAGCGCTTTATGCTGACCGAGGTTGAAGACGCGCTTCCCGCCGATCTGCCGCTGGGGATCCGTCAGCGCCTGTCGTTAGCGGTGGCGGTCATCCATCGCCCGGAGATGCTGATCCTCGACGAGCCGACCTCCGGCGTCGACCCGGTGGCGCGGGATATGTTCTGGCAGCTGATGGTAGACCTCGCGCGGCAGGATCAGGTGACCATTTTTATCTCCACCCACTTTATGAATGAGGCGGAACGCTGCGATCGTATCTCCCTGATGCACGCCGGCAAAGTGCTGGCCAGCGATACGCCGCAGGCGCTGGTCGAGCAGCGCGGTTCAAACAGCCTGGAAGAGGCGTTTATCGCCTGGCTTAAAGAGGCCCAGCCGTCCTCTCCAGTACCAGAAGAACCCACGTCTGCTGTGGCATCGTATTCCGGACACACGGCTCCACGGCAGGCCTTCAGTCTTCGCCGGCTGTTTAGCTATAGCCGCCGCGAGGCGCTGGAGCTGCGCCGCGATCCGGTACGATCGACGCTGGCGCTGCTGGGGACGGTGATCCTGATGTTTATCATGGGGTATGGGATCAGCATGGACGTTGAGGATCTGCGCTTTGCCGTCCTCGACCGCGATCAAACCCTCAGCAGCCAGGGCTGGTCGCAGAACATAGCCGGTTCACGCTACTTTATCGAGCAGGCGCCGCTGCACAGCTATGACGAACTGGACCGCCGGATGCGCGATGGCGAGCTGGCGGTGGCAATAGAGATCCCGCCGAACTTTGGTCGCGATATCGCCCGCGGCACGCCGGTGCAAATCGGCGTGTGGGTGGACGGCGCGATGCCCAACCGCGCGGAAACCGTGCGCGGCTACGTACAGGCGATGCATCTGGCCTGGCTGCAGGAGATGGCCGGCCGGCAGAGCAGCCCGCAGCGCGATACCTCGCTCATCTCCATCGAGACCCGCTATCGCTACAATCCAGATGTGAAGAGCCTGCCGGCCATCGTCCCGGCGGTGATCCCGCTGCTGCTGATGATGATCCCGGCGATGCTCAGCGCCCTGAGCGTAGTGCGTGAGAAAGAGCTCGGATCGATTATCAACTTGTACGTGACGCCAACCACCCGCAGCGAATTCCTGCTCGGCAAGCAGCTGCCTTACATCGTACTGGGGATGTTTAACTTCTTCCTGCTGTGCGCGCTGTCGGTCTTTGTCTTTGGCGTCGCGCATAAGGGGAGTTTCCTGACGCTGACCCTGGCGGCGCTGCTGTATGTCACCATCGCCACTGGTCTGGGGCTGCTGATCTCAACCTTTATGAAGAGCCAAATCGCCGCTATTTTCGGTACCGCGATTATTACGCTGATCCCGGCAACCCAGTTTTCCGGAATGATCGATCCGGTGGCCTCGCTGGAAGGTCCCGGGCGCTGGATTGGACAAATCTACCCGACCAGCCACTTCCTGACTATCGCCCGCGGGACCTTTTCGAAAGCGCTGAATATTAGCGATTTGTGGGGCTCATTCATTCCGCTACTGATTGCGGTGCCGCTGGTGCTCGGGTTGAGCGTGCTGCTGCTGAAGAAACAGGAGGGATGATGCGCGGATTACGCAATATTTATAATCTTGGCGTCAAAGAGCTGCGCAGCCTGCTCGGTGATAAAGCGATGCTGGCGCTGATCGTGTTTGCGTTTACCGTGTCGGTGTACTCCTCGGCCACGGTGATGCCCGGTTCGCTGCACCTGGCGCCGATCGCGGTTGCTGATATGGATAAATCACAGCTCTCCTCACGCATTATTAACGCTTTTTACCGTCCCTGGTTTCTTGAGCCGGAGCTGATCACCGCTGATGAGATGAACGCCGGGCTGGATGCCGGGCGCTACACGTTCGCCATCAACATCCCGCCTAACTTCCAGCGTGATGTACTGGCCGGTCGGCAGCCGGAAATCCAGGTCAACGTCGACGCCACGCGCATGAGTCAGGCCTTTACCGGCAACGGTTACATCCAGAATATTATCACCGGCGAAGTAAACAGTTTTATCGCCCGCTATCGGGATAACAGCGTGCTGCCGGTAGAGCTGGCGGTCAGGATGCGTTTTAATCCTAACCTTGAGCAGGAGCGCTTTGGCGCGGTGATGGCGATCATCAACAATATCACCATGCTGGCCATTGTCCTCACCGGTTCGGCGCTGATCCGCGAGCGGGAACATGGCACCATTGAGCATCTGCTGGTGATGCCGGTCACGCCGTTTGAAATTATGCTGGCCAAGATCTGGTCGATGGGCCTGGTGGTGCTGGTGGTCTCCGGGTTGTCACTGATACTGATGGTACAGGGGATTTTGCAGGTGCCCATTGAAGGGTCGATTCCCCTGTTTATGCTGGGGGTGGCGCTCAGCCTGTTCGCCACGACCTCAATCGGCATTTTTATGGGCACCCTCGCCCGCTCGATGCCGCAGCTGGGGCTGCTGATGATCCTGGTCTTACTGCCGCTGCAGATGCTCTCCGGCGGATCCACGCCGCGAGAAAGTATGCCGCAGCTGGTACAGGATATTATGTTGACCATGCCGACCACCCACTTCGTCAGCCTGGCGCAGGCGATATTGTATCGAGGCGCCAGCTTCGCCATCGTCTGGCCGCAGTTCTTAACCTTGCTGGCTATCGGCGGAGTGTTCTTTACTATCGCGTTGCTGCGTTTTCGTAAGACTATTGGTGAGATGGCATAAAGGCTTAAGAAGGGCCGTCGACTTACGGCGGCCGAATGGTTTATTTATGGCGATTCATAAAGCGACGTAAACCCCAGGTGAAGGCCATCGCCATACTGAAGAGAATGAACAGCAACACCACCCAGCTGATGGAGATGCGCAGCAGCGTGCCGGGGGTCATAAACGGCTGCAGATACACGGTGAAGGACTGGGCTGGTGATTTTCCCAGCAGTTCATAAACGTTATCGGTGAGCCACACGCCGACCCGACAGAACAACCAGATAATCGCTGGCCAGCAGAGCAGCACCAGAAAGGTAAAGCGCTCCTGAATGTAAGTGAAGAGCTGGCGCAATGGCGACCAGTTAAGCAGGATTTTCATTTCTATTCTCATTTGCCAGCCGAGAACCAGCATATGTCTCGCAAGGTATTTCGGGCAGCATCCATACAGGCAATCATCCCCCTTTGTATATCAAATTTGCTGCCATATAAACCAGATCAAGTTAACAAAGTGTTAATGATAAAGCTCATTTAGACAAAAACAGGGAAGAAGCATACCGTTCGCCACAATACATCCGGAAGCGAAGTATCCAGTCACGGAAATATTTTTTCTGAAGCGTAAACGCGTTATTTTGTGGGAGGAAGAGGCCGCATCATTATTTTACCGGGGCACAATATAATGGTGCTGAAATAAAGAAATAATATTAATCGTAGCTGCTGATAATTATTTTCCGACTTGTATCATCCGGTAAATTCACTATCCGGTTGATCATGCCACAAGCATTCGTCACGCTATTTTGCGAAGCAATAAAGGCGGTGCTGCGCACTTTGTCCGGGCTACGCTTTTGTAGCCCCGGTAAGCGCAGCGCCACCGGGGAGGCATGCCGGCACGCTGGCCGGACGACAGAAACGCAAAAAGCCCATCCGACAGGATGGGCTCTTCACTTGTTTGATGCCTGGCAGTTCCCTACTCTCACATGGGGAGACCCCACACTACCATCGGCGCTACGGCGTTTCACTTCTGAGTTCGGCATGGGGTCAGGTGGGACCACCGCGCTAGTGCCGCCAGGCAAATTCTTTGTGCTCAGTACGCAATTCTTTATCGCATCAGCTGCGTTGCCTGCGCTCGTAAAGTCAGTCACATACTTCAGTATGCTCCTTCCTTTCCGTCGCTTGTCGCCTTGCTGCTGCGCAAATTATTGCGTACTCAACTCTGAATCT